>DATGGM010000149.1:0-32392 GCA_035308525.1 Bryobacteraceae bacterium | reverse complement strand
ACGTGCTGTCGTGTCCCGAGGAGTGCGCCCCCCATGCCGACGCGCTGGCCCTGGGCGACGGCGTGCAGCTCTGGCCGCGGATTCTGGCGGACGTGGAAGCGGGCTGTCTGCGGCCGCAATACGCGGCAACCTTCGAGAGCGACTATCGTCAGGACCCGGCGCCCCGCCGATCCCTCCTGCCGCGCCGCAGCTTTCTGACTACCACCAGCCTGATTGCCACCCGTGGTTGTCACAGCCGCTGCGGATTTTGCTATCTGGCAACCGACGGCTTAAGAATGCCGTATCGGATGCGTGAACCCGCGCAGGTCGCCGAGGAGTTCGCGGCGGATGGGCAGCCGTACGCCGTGTTCATCGACAACAATCTGGGATCCAACCGCCCCTATCTCGGCGAATTGTGCCAGGCGCTGCGGCCGCTGAACAGAATCTGGAGTGCCGCGGTCTCCATCGATGTCACCGACGATCCAGTCTTGATCCGCGCCATGGCGCTGGCCGGATGCACCGGCGTATTCGTGGGATTTGAGTCGCTGACTGACGAGAATCTAGCCGACGCCCGCAAGAAGACGCCCAAGGCCGGCGACTACGCGCGGCGCGTCCGCATGCTGCATGACAACGGCATTCAGGTGAACGGCTCGTTCGTGCTGGGATTCGATCACGACCGCAAAGACGTCTTCGCCCGTACTGCCGGCTGGATCGAAGAGAACCGTCTGGAGTGCGCCACGTTCCACATTCTTACGCCCTATCCAGGGACGCCCTTGTTTCGGCAGATGGAAGCGGAGGGGCGCCTGCTGCACCGCGATTGGTCGCTGTATGACACGGCCCACGCGGTGTTCCGTCCCCGAAACATGTCACCCGGGGAACTCGAAGACGGCTATGCCTGGATGTACGAGCGCCTCTTCTCGCACGCTTCCATCTGGCTGCGCCGCCCGGCGGACTGGCGGGCCGTGCCTCCGTACCTGGCGATGTCCTACCTGTACAAGCGCTCCAACCGCCTCTGGCGATTCCTGATTAAACACCATCTGGTGCATGCCGTGTGGCGGCTGCTGGTGGAGGCCACGCGCCTCCGCCACGTGCGCTTCCGCGAGGAGCTTGAAGCCAGGGAGACTGTGGCGCGCGGAGGCGGCAACGTGGTTGCGGCCGGCGTGTAGAAACCCAAGCCCGATCTCGCCTCACCGCCACGCCCAATCACATGGACGTGGGCCGGCCGATGATCATTCGGATAAATCACGACACGCCGTCCGTGACGCCGGAAGACCGCCGGCACAATTTTATGATGTGTCCGCGTACTACGATCACGAGACCGGGCGGATCGTGATTCATCTTAGTTCGAAGCTCATCGTGAGCCGCTCCCCCGCGGATGTAGAGGGGCTCGAGCACGCCGCGCCTTCGCAACTCAATAAAATCGAGGTCAGTCCGTCTGGCTTCGGCATCCACTTTCCTGCCATTGACGCGGACCTGAATGATATCTTCCGCTCGCGTTCGCCGTACTTACGCCTTCAGCCGCGGCCGGTTGCGCCGCACCGCTCCGGTATCCTGCACCGGCTCCGCATCGCACTCGATCTCGAGCACGGTCACCGGATCGTCCGGCGCATTCTTGGGTAGTCCCGTGAAGCGCACGCGAAAATCCTCCTGCTCAAATGTCACAGGCCGCCCGTTCGACAGCAGCTTGGCGGATAGCACCTTGGTCTTCAATCCTCCCAGCGCTACGGTTTCACCAGGCCAGAAGTGCACGTGCATGTATAGCGTATGGCCCTTGCGCGTGAAGCCGGCGAACTCGGAAGCGTGCACGCGGCACGGCTCGCCCTGGTAAATGGTCTGGCCGTTGCGCTCCATCCAGCGGCCCACCGCGCTCAGGATGCGCACGGAATCTTCGGGGATGGAGCCGTCCGGACGCGGGCCGATGTTGAGCAGGTAATTGCCGCCATCGCGCGCGCACAGCGCCAGGTTGCGCACAATCTGCTTGGGCGATTTCCAGGCATCGTCGGCGGCCTGGTAGCCCCAGCTGTCGTTCATGGTCATGCACGACTCCCAGGCGCGGCCGCCCTTTTCGGCGCTGATCTCCTGCTCGGGCGTGGAGAAGTCTCCGGGTAGCCCGTTGCGATTGTTCACAATGATACCCGGCTGCAGCTCGAACACCATCTTGTTCATCTTCTCGGATTCCCAGCCGGCGGCGGTCAGCGGCCAATCCACGTCGTACCACAACACATCGATCTTGCCGTAATTGGTCATCAATTCGCGGATCTCGCCGTGCACGTAATCGACGAACCGGCGGCGGGCGGCCTCGTCGTTCAGGCAACGCGCGCCGTCGGGATGGTGCCAGTCCATGAGCGAGTGATAGAAGCCCACGCGCAAGCCCTCGCCGCGCACGGCCTCCACGAATTCCTTCACGAGGTCGCGGCCGCACGCCTGCTTCGGCGCGCAGTAGTCGGTGTACTGCGTATTGAAGAGGCAGAAGCCTTCGTGATGCTTGGTGGTCATCACCATGTACTTCTGCCCGGCCTGTTTGGCCAGGCGCGCCCAATCCCGCGCGGCGTTGGGCTTGGGCGTGAAGCGCTGCGCCAGCAGTTGATATTCGGCGACCGGGATGCCTTCCTCCTCCATGGCCCATTCATGCCGGCCCAACAGACTGTAAAGGCCCCAGTGAATGAACATGCCGAATCTGGCTTCGTGCCACCAGCGCATGCGGCGTTCGCGGTCGGCATCGCCGCCGGGCGCGGCGGCCAGCGCGGCTCCCGCCCCCAACAATCCCAGACAATCCCGTCGTGATAGGTGCATGCTGTCCTCCCTGAATTGGAAACCATATCTTACTTCCCGTTGGATGCCGGCGTTGCGCCATAATTTGCCATAATTTGAAGGTGATCAGGCTTCCGGTCGGGCGCGCGTGCAAAGGCCTCCTGTTGCTCGCGGTCGCGGCGCAGTGCCAACACTCCAGCCAGGAAATCGCCGCCGCCGTCGATAAGCAGGGCTGCTTTCAGGCTCCATCGGGCGCCAGGGCCTGCGCGTACAATCTCACGGTGGAGGGCAAGACGGTCGAGGGCTTGTCATTCCAGCCCGCCGGAGACGGGCTATTTCCGGGCGTGCTCCTGATTCCCGGCTACGAGCGCACCGCGCGCGATCTGATCCCGCTGGGGATGCGCCTCGCGGCGTCGCGTTTCGCTGCCGCCGCCATTTCGCAACCGGGCTTCGGCAAGTCGCAGGGTCCGGCCGATTTTGTCGGCCCCAAAACATTACGCGCGTTGACCGCGGCCTATCGCAAGCTGCAGCACGAGCCGTTCGTGGATGCCGGACGCATGGCGATTTATGGCTACTCGCGCGGTGGCATGGCCGCCTCGCTGCTGGCCGTGGAACTGGACGACGTGAAAGCGGCGGTCTTCGGCGCGGGCATCTATGACTTCAAGCGAGCTTACAGCGATGCCAAACTTCCTGGCGTACGCGCCAATATGAAAGCCGAAACCGGCATGACCGCGGAAGCCATCCGCGAGCGTTCATCGATTCTGCGCATGGACCGCCTGAAGTGTCCCGTGCTGATTCTGCATGGAGGCGCGGACATCAATGTGCCGGTCAGCCAGGCGCTCCTGCTCCAGGACCGTCTCACGGCTCTGCACAAGGAATTCGAAATCCACATCTTCCCGGACCGCCCGCACTCCATCGGCCCCGAGGTGTCCGAGCTCACCATCGACTTTTTACGGCGCAAGCTGGCGCCCTGAGAGGGCAGCGCCCAAAAAGAAAAACCGCATCGGAGAAGCTCTTAGGACCGGCTAGAGCCTGCTGCCGATGCGGCTCGCCCAGGTTGGGCTGGGATCGGGTGGCGGAACATCTGGATACTACCGTATTTCGGCCGGCATCCCTGGCAAGGTCCGCGTCCAAGCTTCCTCGACACGAATGCCAGATGAACACCGCAACCTCAGACCCCCGTGGAGATCGAAGGAAACCGTTTCACAAAAAAACCCCTCTGTTGCAACCAACAAGGGAAGACTTCCGAGCCCAATTGCTGTTACGAACACCGGCTCCCGCAAGCACGTTGTTTTGTTGCGCTCGTTCCTCTTCCGCCTGCCTGTTGCAGCAGAGGGCAGGTTAAAAGTTACTTCGCCAATTCACCACCGAAAATAGCAACCCGACAACCAAGTGTCAATCCTTTGTATCCTGCTGAAATTGCGGAACGTCGTGCAAATCACCATTGCCTGCGTCGTGGCCTTGTGGGCGGCCGCTGTGTCGCTATGACACAATCGGGAAGAATGCATTTTTGGCGCGCATCCGTTCTCGTATTGGCCGCCGTCGTAGCGGGCCAGGCATTCGCCCAGGACGCGGCCCTGCGCATCGATGCCGCCCATCCGCGCATTTTCCTGGTCCCGCGGCGGCTTAAATTGCTGCGCCGCGAGCGGGAGCGCCAGTCCCTACGCTGGAACCAGTTCAACCTGCTCATGGCCGGCAAGGCGCCCATGCCGGAGCCGGGCTTCGCCGCGGCGTTGTACTACCAGGTTTTAGGCAGCGCCGACGCCGGCAGGCAGGCGGTTACATGGGCCGTGGGCCCGGGCGCGGATCTCCGTCAACTGGCGCTGGTCTTCGACTGGTGCCAGGACCTTCTCAGCGACGCGCAATCCAAGACCCTGGCAGCCAAGATCGCGCGGCTCATGGAACAAACCCGCCGGGACACCTCTGTGGCCGTGGTTCGCAACCGGGTGCTGGCCGCCGTCGCGCTATCCGGGCATGTGCCCGATATTCCCGAGCGCGAACTGGACCAGGCCCTGCACCATTGGTGGGAAGGCCAGATCCTGCCGGCCATCACAGCCGGCCGCGAGTCGCTCGCGCGCGATGACACCTACGCTCTCATGGAGATCCTCCACGCCATCCGCGACAACCTGAACCAGGATTTGCGGGAGGCCGCGCCGCGCTTCTTTAGCGACCTGCCCATGGTGCACCTGCTCAGCTACTATCCCGCGACTTTTCCGGCGGGCGAAAACGATTACCGTATCCCCGCCGCTCCGCATTCCGGTGAGCCCGATCTGCGCCGCGCGGCCCTGTCCCGCGCCGCCGAGTTCAGTATGGTGGCGTACGACAGCAACGCGCCCGGCAGCCAGATCCTGCAGGGCTGGCTGCTGAACGATCACTTCCTGATGCGCGGCACTTTCGGCGCGCCCTACGAATTCCTCTGGGCCAATCCCTATCAGCCCGGCCTCAGCTTTTTTCAGGCGCCGCTGGTGCTGCACGATGCGCTCTTCGGACGCCTTTTCGTGCGCTCCAGTTGGGAGGAATCGGCCGCGTGGCTGGGATCTTTCAGCGGCCAGTTGCAGATCTTCCAGGATGGCGCCGTCACCAGTCTCGATCCCCACGCGAACGCCGAGCCGCTGGATCTGGGCCGCGCGCTGATTCTCTTCGGTACGCGCGCGCGCACCTTCAAAGTCGCGCTGGAGGGTGCCCGGCCCGTCTTCGTAGTAGGCCTCAAGCCCCGCCAGAATTATCTGATTGAAATCGACGACGAAGAACTGGCCGAATCCCAAACCGACCCCGGCGGCATCCTGGAACTGGATGTGCCGCCCAACACCGAGCTGGGCATACAACTCCGCGAGTCCCCGCGCTAGCTGGCCGGTTTGACCGGGCTATTATCGTTCTTGGCGGTGTCAAAGGCAATAATGGCTTCATCGCCCCGGTCCGGCGTTCGTCTCACGGCCATCCTGCAGGTGGTCGGCCTGGTTGCCGGCCTCTGGTTCATCACTTTCCAGATCCTGCTGCTTCCCATAACTCCCCCCGGCGTGCTGCTCCAGGCGGTGCTTTGCGTGGCCACCGCGTGGCTTGGCGGCCTATTGATCGCCTTCTGCGTATACATGGTGGTTTCGCTCGCCGCGATGCCGGCTGTTATGCGCTTCTCGGTGCGCTCCTCGGCTCCGGCCATGTGGTTCGCGCCGGCGATCATTCTGCTCTCGATACCTTCCCCGGCGGCCTTCGCCGTCGGGCTGGTTTTGGCAGCCAATGCCACGCGGGTTCTGGCATCCTTATGGGTCCGCGTCGAATCCCCGATACATCAGCCGTCAACTGCGCGCGCGCCGGACACCCTTATGTTTCGCACGGCAGGAGAGCAAGCCGTCTTCTTATCGTGGGAGTGGGCCTGGGTGTTGATGGGCGCCTTCACCGCGCAAATGGGTGCGGTCGAGCTGATGTGGCGCCATCCGCTGACGGCGGCCGCCTGCCTGGCCGCCAGCACTGCCATTCTCACTTCCCTGGCAATTGTCACCGGCGCGCACCGTCCCGGCCGGCCCCCCGCCCTGCCACCCTCAGCGTTCAGTATCGTGGTGACCTTTCTACTGGCCCTGGCATTCTCGTTCGGCGGGATGGCTGTTCGCCGGGGTGACTGGACCAGGTCGGAAGCGGCTTCCGGCCAAACAGCGCCATCGGGGGACGCAACCACTTTGGTCGACCCCGGGACCGTTCCTTCGCCCGAGCCTGGCCCGGAACTTGGCGGCGATTTTCCGGGAGTGATCCTGCTGCCGGAAGCCACTCCCCATACCAGGCTCATCGTGCCATTAGCGACGCCCGTAACATTCGGTCCGTCGTTGACGCGCCCCGTAGGCATCCCGTTTTCCGGCGAATACTGGATGTTTCGCCCGCCTCGCACGCGCCCGCCGCTTAGGTCCATCATCCGCCACGGCAGACCATCCAGCATCTCGTTCCACACCACCGATGGCGCGCCCCTGCGCATGGAGGCGCACCAGAAAATCGATCCACCCGTGGATATCGGGTGCTGCCGCAAGATCCAACTCGCCATTACCGATACCGACCGCTCTCCGGGCAACGTCTTGCTCGAACTGGTCCTGATCGATAGGGAAACGGACCGGTCCGCCACTCTGGGTGCGGTGCCTGTTGGCAGCGCATCCGGGCAGATCCTGAGTTTCGATCTTCCCGCGGCCGCCAACGTACGCAAGTTCGATGAGTTCGAAGTTGTATTTCATCGGGATATCCTGGGAATGGATAAAAGCGCGAAAATCGCTATCGAGCGCTTTGTGCTGGTGCCCTAGCGATTCATTAAATCCCATTCAATTTCAACCTCCACCGCAACCCGGCCCGCCGCCCGCGCGTTTGAGAAAACAGAGGACGCACGCATGAATCGCAAACTTTCTTTGCTATTACTCATCACGCTGGCGCTGTTGATTCTGAGCGCTTGCGCGGGTGGCTATTATGTCCGGGTTCCGCCACCCCCTCCGCGCTACGGAGTGGTCGGCTATGCGCCGGGCCCAGGCTATGTTTGGGTAGACGGATTCTGGGATTGGCGCGGTGGCAACTGGTTCTGGGTGGGGGGAAGCTGGCGGCGGCCGCCCAGGCCGGGCGCGGTTTGGGTGCCACACCGCTGGGTTCCATCCGGGCGCGGCTATCGCCTGCAGCGCGGCTACTGGCGCCGCCGGTAGGACAGGCCGGCGGGCCTGTCCTCTGTTGATTACCGCGTCTCCCCTTCGGCCGCCTTCACTTCCACGGCCGGAATGTTGGCGTCGCGCACCTGTTTATTAAACGCCGGCAGGTCGCCTTCCAGCAGTTTTTTCAGCTTCTCCAGTTCGGCGTTCGACCTGGTGGCCAGATCCTCGTATACCATCTGCTCCTGCTGCGTGGGCCCCGCGTCGTTTTGCTCGACAGCGCCCTTGAGCGCCGCCAGCTTGTTGTTCAACTTGATGGGGAAGTTCAGCGCATCCTCTCCGGCCTTCAACTTGGTTTGATAGAGCGCCTCCTCCACTTCCGTCAGCTTCTTGTCCAGAGCCTTGGCGGCGTCCTTGACTTTGTCTTCTTTCTCGTAACGCGCCAACTGCTTCTTGGCCTCCCGGATCTCGACTACCGCCTGGTTCACCGCGCTCAGCTTGTCGCGAAGCTGCAGCGACAATGCCAGTTGCGCGGCAAAGTCTTCCGGACGCGTCTTCACCCGCGGATCCGGCCGTACCGTGAACGTCTGCGTCTGGGTCTGGCCGCCCGCCGTGAGCTTTACGGTGTACTTGCCCGGCGCCGCCGTAGGTCCGTTTACGTTGCCGGCCCACATGATCAGCCCTGGAAACCGCGTGGCATCTTCATAGCGCAGATTCCACACGAAGCGGTTTAGCCCGGGTTCGGCGGGAAGCTTTTGCGGACCCCGCGGGGGACCGAAGCCTTCCTCTTCGGGCTCGGGGGCGCCTTCGTCCCGCTTCTCGATGTTCGAGTATTTCTTCACCAGCTTTCCGCCCGCATCCAGGATCTCCAGCTTGATCTCCTCTTTCTCCTTGGGCTTTTCACTCAGCGAGTAGTAGATCGCCGCGCCGCTGGCCGGATTCTGTCCCACCGCCCGGCTGCCCGGGATCTCAAAACCGCCGCGCACGCCCCGGATTACATCCTTCGGCTGAAACAGGTGCGCCGGCGCCTTCATCGCCGCCGCCGTCAACTGATACAGCAGCGGCACATCGTCCAGAATCCAGAACGCCCGCCCCTGCGTGGCCACCACCAGCTCCTGCTCGCGCTTGTGAAACGCCAGGTCCGTGATCGGAACCACCGGCAGATTGAGCTGGAACGGCAGCCAGTCCTCGCCGCCGTCAAACGAAATGAACATGCCGGTTTCCGTGCCGGCCACCAGCAGCCCTTTGTGGTTGGGATCTTCCCGCACCGTGCGCGTGAACGAATGATCCGGAATGCCGTGATTCATGGCCGACCAGCTCTTGCCCGCATCGTGCGTCACAAACAGGTACGGCCGGAAATCGTCCCACTTATACATGGTCGCGGCCACATAGGCGGTCTGCGCGTCATGCGGAGACGGCTCGATGGTATTGATCTGGATCCACTCCGGCATGTCCTTCGGCGTGACGTTCGTCCAGTGCTTTCCTCCGTCGCGCGTGACGTTTACCAGCCCATCGTCAGATCCCACCCATATCAGCCCCTTCTCAACCGGCGATTCCGCCACCGTGAAGATCGTGTCGTAATACTCCACGCCGCTGTTGTCCTTGGTGATTTCACCCCCCGCCGGTCCCTGCTTGGTTTTATCGTTGCGCGTCAGATCCGGGCTGATGGCCGTCCAGCTATGCCCTTCATTGGTGGTCTCAAAAAGGATGTTGCCGCCCGCCCACAGTTTTGTTGGATCGTGCAGCGAAAATAGCAGCGGGAAGCTCCACTGGAAACGGTACTTCATGCCTTCCACGCCGTATCCCATGGGATTGTCAGGCCATACGTCCACATCGCGGAATTGCGCGGTGGAATGGTCGTAGCGCGTCATGTAGCCGTCGTACGATCCGGCGTAAACGATCTGCGAATTGTGCGGATCGGGCGCAATCCAGCCGCTCTCGCCGCCGCCCACCGGATACCACTCGCGCTCGCCGATCCCGCCTCCATCGGCGCGGCTGGCGATGCGCACCGTGGAGTTGTCCTGCTGCGCGCCGTAGACGTGATACGGATAGTCTTCATCCAGTGCCACCCGGTAGAACTGTGCGGTCGGCTGATTGTCTTCGCTCGACCATGACTTGCCTCCGTTGCTCGAGATGGTAGCGCCGCCGTCGTCGCTTTCGATCATGCGGTCTGGATCGTTGGGCGCGATCCACAGCGCGTGCCGGTCGCCGTGCGGCGCGCGGATCGAGCTGTACTTGCGCCCGCCATCGACCGACTTATACATCCCCGTGTTCAGCACGTAGACCGTTTCGGCGCTCTTGGGATCGGCGAAGATGTGCGAGTAATACCAAGCCCGTTGCCGCAGGTTGTTTTCGGAGTTGGTCTTCTGCCATTTCTTGCCGCCGTCGTCGCTGCGGTAAACGCCCCCCTCGGCGGCCTCCACGATGACCCACACGCGTTCCGGATTGGCCGGCGAGATAGTCACGCCGATCCGGCCGATCACGCCTTTTGGCAGGCCGTCGTTGCGCGTGATTTCGGTCCAGGTATCGCCGCCGTCGGTCGACTGGAACAGCCCGCTGCCCTTGCCGCCGCTATCGAACGTCCACGGCTTGCGCCGGATCTGCCACAGAGTGGCATAGATCCGGTTGGGATTGGAAGGGTCCATGGCCAGATCCACGGCGCCGGTATCCGCGTCGCGATACAGCATCTTCTGCCATGTCCTGCCGCCGTCCTTGGAGCGGAATACGCCGCGCTCCTCGTTCGGTCCGAACAGGTGTCCCACCGCCGCCACGAAGACGATGTCCGGATTGCGCGGATTGACGGCGATGCGGCCGATGTGATACGTTTCCGCGAGTCCCATGTGCACCCAGGTCTTGCCGCTGTCGACGGATTTGTAAACGCCGTCGCCGTTGGCCGCGTTGCCGCGCACGCAAGCTTCGCCCATTCCGGCGTAGATCACGTTGGGGTCCGACTCCGACACTGCCAGCGCCCCCACCGATCCGCTCTTCAACTGGCCGTCGGAAACCGGCTGCCACGACGCGCCGCTGTCGGTGGTCTTCCAGATGCCGCCCCCCGTCGCGCCGAAATAGTAAGTGGATGGCTGGCTGGTGACACCCGCCACCGCCACCACGCGTCCGCCGCGAAACGGACCGATGTTGCGATACTTCAGTTCCTTGAGCGCCGTCGCCGTGAAGTTGACCTGCGCGCAGAGCACACCCGCCGAGAGCAGCCAAACAGACAGATTCCGCATAGCACGGTCATGATACACCAGATTGGCGCAAGCCAGCAGCTACAGCCAGTCGAGCTCGGCGTAGCGCTCGCCGGTCAGGTGCAGGAACAATTCCTCGAGCGTGCGGAACTCGCGTCCGTCGTGTGAAATCACCCCATCGCGGTCGAGCGCGGTGATGTCGCCCTGCCATACCAGCTTGCCTGGACGAGTGATGATAGCGACCTGCTGGCACAGGCGTTCCACGGTCTCGAGCACGTGTGTGGTCAGGAAGATGGTGCGGCCTTGCGCGGTGATTTTGTGCAGCCACTGCTTGATGGATGCCACGCCCGCCGGATCGATGCTCTCGAAAGGCTCGTCCAGGAAGAGCAGCTCCGGCGCGTGAATCACGGCCGCCGCGAACGCCACCCGCTTGCGCATGCCGGCGCTGAATTCCGAGAGGCGCTTCTTGCCCGTTCTTTCAAGCTCCATGGCCGCCAGCAGCTCGTTCACGCGGCGGCGGGCGGTCTCTTCGTCCAGGCCGAACATGCGGGCTTGAAAGAACAGGAACTCGTGCGCGTAAAGCGCGTCGAACAGGCCCAGCGATTCCGGCATCACGCCCATGCGCCGTTTCAGCGAGACGGAGCCATTCCCGAACGGCTCGCCCAGGATGCGGATTTCGCCGGCGTTGGGGTCCAGCAGCCCGGTAAGGCAGCCGATGGTAGTGCTCTTCCCCGAGCCGTTAGGCCCCAGGAAGCCGAACAGCGTGCCCGCGGGCACGGTCAGCGAGAGATTGTCCACGGCGACGTTCTCGCCGTAATTCTTGGTCAGGTGCGAGACTTCGATGGCAGGCGTCACGGCTCAGCTCCGTCCTTCGATGGTATTCAGCAGGGACTCCCGGCGGCTGACGAAGATGCTCGCCCCCCACCGAAGCGAATAAAGATAAAACACGAGCGCCGCCACCCCGCCCGCGACTGGCGCCCACCAGAAGCTCAGCACCACGCCCGGGTCGACCTTCTTATCGAGAATGATTACGCCGAAGATGCAGGACATGATTCCCCCGATCAGCAGAACGTTGCCGCCCAGCGAGAGCTGGTTACCGAAGGTGGATTCGAAATCCGTGCGCCGCGGCGAGAGCAGTGAAGTCCAGATCGCCAGCGCGTTGAACAGCAGTAGGCCGCCCAAGCCGCAGCCCAGCAGCATGGGCGGCATCCGGGCATCGAAGGGCACCGGCGCCAGCGCCAGCCATAGCACCAGTGCCGCCGCCACCAACAGGCCACCCAGATAAAGCGCGGTGTAGCTGCTGGCGCGCAGGATCGCGGCCGGCGGAACCGGCAGCAGGAAATAACGGCGGAAGCCGGAGGCATCGAAGCCGAACTGATTTGTCGACATAGCCGCCGTCCCCAGAAATCCGGCGACCGTGAAGCCGCCCAACGCGCGCACGAAGTAATGCAGCGGTCCGTGCCCGCCCGCATTTGCGAAAGTCATGAACGCCAGCGCCGGGATGGCAGCGATGTAATTGAACCGCACTTTGTTCGAGCGCACGTAATAGCGCAGGGTCCGGCCGATCAGCGGCGCCATGACCGGTCCGAAGATCGACGCCACCCGTTCGTAGCGGTCGTCCCAGGTGATCGCAGCGGCTACGCTGCCCCGAGGACGCGCGGCGGCCCGCTCCAGCGCCACCAGCACCGCCGTCAGCGCCGCAATGGAGGCAGCCAGTACGCCGAGTGCCGGCAGCCACCGCCCGGCATCGCGGCCGGTCATCAGCGCGGCGGCGGCGAATGGCGGGGTGTAACGCAGTATCGCCAGCACGGCCTGCTTCGATCCATGTGCGGCCGTCAGCCATGGAGTGAGCACGGCGGGCAGCGTGCATATGGTTATCAGCAGCACGAACAGGATGGCGGTGCCGCCCCTGACGCGCGAGAGCCATTCGATCAGCGTGGCCAGTACCCGGGCCGCCAGGTAATCCACCATGAGCAGCAACACCACGCCCACCGTGCCCAGTCCCAGGTTGCCCGTGCCGAAGCCGTACATGCCGAACGAAAGGCCCAGAAACATGGCCAATGCGAACAGCCAGATCGGCTCCAGAATGCCGGTCAGGTGCCGCGCCGTCAACCGTTCACGCGCACTGAGCGGGAACCTGCGCAAAGCAGCATCCGTAAAGGCCACGTTGATCCCGAACCCGGTGACCACCGAGATCATCAGGCTGTTCAAGAACAGCCCGCCCAAAACCGCCTGCGCGACCCGCTCGGCGTTGCCCGACCGCATCGCCACCATGCCCGCGCCGAAACCGCCGCCCGCCAGCAGCAGCATGATCAGCAGGGCGAAGGTGTAACCCGCGAAGAACAACGCGATGCGCCCGTTACGCGTGCGGGTCTGCGCCCACAGGAGCTGGTAGCGCAGCCCCACCAGGCGCAGGATCATCTGAGGGTTCATGGCTGAAGTCCTATCTTACTCGCAGGCGCATCGGGTGCGAACGCACCCGCTGTTATATTGGTCGGTAACCATGGGCCGCATTCGCGTTCTTCCCGATCAGGTCGCCAATAAGATCGCGGCGGGCGAGGTAGTGGAGCGGCCTGCTTCCGTGGTGAAAGAGCTGCTCGAAAACGCTCTGGATGCCGGCTCCGCCGTGCTGCGCGTGGAGATCGAGAGCGGCGGACGGCGGCTCATCCGCATCTCCGACGATGGCTGCGGCATGCTGCGTGACGATGCCCTGCTGGCCTTCGAGCGGCACGCCACCAGCAAACTGCGCGACGTGAAGGATCTGCTGTCCATCGCCACGCTGGGCTTCCGCGGCGAGGCGCTGCCATCCATCGCTTCCGTATCGCGCCTGCTGCTCGAAACTCGCTCGGAAGATGAAACCACCGGCACGCGCGTGGAGATCGCCGGCGGCAAGATGCTCCATTGCGACGAGGTGGCGCGCCCGCGTGGAACCGCGGTCACGGTGCGCGATCTTTTTTACAACGTGCCCGCGCGCAAGAAGTTTCTGCGCTCCGAACAGACCGAGCTCGCGCACGTCGCCTCGCTGGTGACACACTACAGCCTGGCGCACCCGGAGAAGACCTTCCGCCTCGCCAGCGGCGCCGCCGAGCTTCTCTCCGTGACCCCCGTCGCCACACTGCGCGAGCGCGTGTATCAGGTCTTCGGTAGCCGGATGCTGGAGGAACTGGTGGAGCTCGGCTCCCGCGAGAAAATGCTTTTGCTGCCGCCCCCCTACGTGCCGCCGTCCGAAGCCATCGCCGAATTCCGCCGTGAGCCGGAGGAGCCTTCCAGCAAGACCTTCCGTCTGACTGGCTTCGTTTCGCGCCCGCAGGTGCAAAAGGGCAACCGCAACTCCATCTTCATTTTCGTGAACCAGCGGTTGATCCGCGACCGCCTGCTGCTGCATGCCATTTCGTCGGCGTATCACAATCTGATGCCCCCCGCCGCCTTTCCGTTCGCACTGCTGTTTCTGGAATGCGATTGCGATGAAGTCGACGTGAACGTGCACCCGTCCAAGACCGAGGTCCGCTTCCGGCATCAATCCTTCGTGCACGATTTCGTGCGCGATGCCATTCGCGAGCGGCTGATCGAAACGCGCCCGGCGCCCACGTTTTCTCCCGCGGCCGCCGCCCAGCCCGCGGCCGGTATGCCGTATTCCGAGTTTTCCCAGATGCTGGAGAACGAGCCCGCCGCCGGGGAATCCGAGCCGCTCGCGCCGGATCCCCTTGCGGGCCCCGAGCCAATCATGCCGGCATTTGCTCTGCGGCCTGCCGCCGGACCCGCGCCGCGACTCGACTTCGGTGGCGCCGGCATCGCCGTCGTGGACCAGCCTCCCGCCGCGCCGGCCGTGCGTCTGCGCGTACCCGAGACCCACGGCGCGTTCCCGCCAGATGCGCTTCCAGTTTCGGATGTCTCGCTCGGCGCGCTCTCGGATCTGCGTCCGCTCGGGCAGATCCATGAAAGCTTCATCATCGCCGCCGGACGCGACGGGCTCTGGATCATCGACCAGCACGTGGCGCACGAGCGCATTCTTTTCGAGCGCGTGCTCAAGCAGCGCGCCGCGGGAAACGTAGAAACGCAACGCCTGCTCATGCCCCTGATCCTGCAATTAACGCCCGGGCAGCAGATCGAGTATGCCCGCATCGCCGACGAGTTGAACGCCATCGGCTTCGAGAGCGAGCCGTTCGGCAATCGCACCATCGCGGTCAAAGCCGCGCCCGCCGCCGTGGGGCCGGCGGATCTGGAGAAAGTGCTTGCCGAGATTCTGGAGACGGCCGAGGCCGAGTTGCGCGGCCTCTCGCTGGAAGATTTGAGGCGATCGATGGCCGCATCCATCGCCTGTCAGGCGGCCATCAAAATAAACATGCGGCTGGATCACGCCAAAATGGAATGGCTGCTACGCGCGCTGGCGGCTACCGATTGTCCCATGAGTTGCCCGCACGGGCGGCCCATCGCCCTGCAGTATTCCATGCGCGAAATCCTGAAGGCCTTCCACCGCATTTAGGTTCCGTCTTGTGCCGCGATCCATTCCGCGGCCGCGGCCAGGGTCTCCACCCGCGCGTCGGCGGTGCGGTCCGGCGCGCGCTCCCGGTATCCCCGGTCGATCCAGATGGTGCGGCAGCCCGCGGCCGCCCCCGCGTCCACGTCGCGCCAGCGGTCGCCGATCATGAAGCTTTGGCCCAGATCGATCTGGTGCGCCGCGGCCGCCTCCAGCAGCATACCGGGCCGCGGCTTGCGGCACGCGCACGCGGCTGCGTCGTCGTGGTAACAGACGTAGCAGGCATCCAGTGGCAGCGCCGCGCGCAGCGCCCCGTGCATGGCTTCCACATCTTCGCGCCGGGTGACCCCGCGGGCGACATCTGGCTGATTAGTCACCATCACCAGTAAAAAGCCGGCGGCCTTCAATCGCCGCAGCGCGCCGGCGGCATCGGCGGCGATCTCCATTTCGTCGGGCGTGACAGGCGCGTACGCTTTGCCATCCCGCACCAGCGCGCGCGTCAGGACGCCGTCGCGATCCAGGAACACCGCCCGTTTCATCGCAGCGATTCCCAGCGGGTTTCGGCGGTCTTCAGCGCGGGATGTGTCACCAGCAGGTGCCAGACCACCGCCTGGAACGCCTCCGCGTGCGGTGTGACGTGCGCCGGATTCACCGCCGGCACGATCACGCAGGCGTCGGCCACCTGCGCCGTGTAACCGTCCGGGCGCCCGATCACGCCGCCGATGGCCGCGCCCACCGACTTCGCGTATTGCAGTCCCGAAACCAGGTTTGGGCTGACTTGCTTTTTCAGATTCCCGCCGCCCACCGAGAACACCAGAATGCAATCCTCGGCGCGCAGGCGGCTCACCCGCAGCCACCCTTCGAACACCGCAGCCCACCCTTCATCGTTGGTGCGCGCGGTCAGTTCCGAGACGTTGTCAGTGGGGCAGTACGCTTCCATGCCGCAGATCTTCCGGAAATCGTTCACCGCGTGCGACGCGTTCGCCGCGCTGCCGCCCACCCCCAGAATGAACAGGCGTCCGCCGCGGGCCCGTGTGGCGGCCAGCAGTTGCGCCAGCTTCTCGATTTCGCCCGCATCCAGGCGGCGCAAAACCTCGGCGGATTCGGCCAGATACTCTTCTGCGAAGTTCATGATTTCAGATACCGGGACAGCTCCGTGATTCCCGCGAACGAGCCCGCCTCATAGAAACGCTCGTGGACCTCGAACGCGGCTAGTTGATCGCGTCCCAGCAGGTCGCGATAGACCGCGGCTAGGTCGGCGTGCGGAGTGTCCGCGAAGGCCGCGGTGGTGAAGACCCCCAGGCCGTAGTCGATATGCTGCATGCGCGTGGTCCGGTTCTCTTTATCGTAGGCCAGGATGCGGCCCTGGGCGAACTCCACGTTGCTCGTATCCCAGCGCCCCTGGTTGCGATACACGGTCATCAGGCCCGCCCGGCCGGCACGGCGGAACTCCTGCTCCACATCCGCATAAGAACACGGCAGGTACGAATCGCCATACAGCACGAAGAATGCGTCGCCCAGCAGCGGCAGTGCATGCCGTATGGCGCCCGCCGTGCCCCGCAGGACCGGCCCATCGGGTGAGTAATCGATGGTTAGGCCGAAGCGCGCGCCATCGCCCGCGTATTCCCGGATGCGCCCGCCGTGCTGCCCGATACACAGCACCACGCGCCCAATCCCTCGCGCGCGCAGCAGCCGCAACTGGTGCGCCAGGAACGGCTCGCCGTTGATTTCCACCAGCGCTTTCGGAATGCTCTCGGTTACGGGGTAAAGACGCGTGCCCAGGCCGCCCGCCAGAATGGCCACCGGCAGCATGGTGCTCACGACTGCGCGAGCACCGTGGTGCCCTGGAAATCGAAGCGCATCCGCACCTCGCGCAAGCCCGCGTTCCGCATGGCGTGCCGCAGGCGTGTCTTGTCCTCGGTGTACAGCATGAGGAAACCGCCGCCGCCCGCGCCGATCAGCTTCCCGCCGAGCGCGCCGTTGCGCCGCGCCAGCTCGTAATATTCGTCGATGCTCGAATTCGTCATGGAGCGGGAACGCGCCTTCTTGTGCTCCCAGTGGACGTGCATCAGCTCCGCGAAGCGCCCCAGATCCCCGCGCTCCAGGGCCTCTTTGCTCTCGCAGCCGAGCTGCTTCACCACGTGCAGTTGCGAGATCATATCGGCGTCGCGCCGGCGCGTGCGCGTATCCTGCTCTTCCAGGATCGCCGACGCCGAGCGCGTGAAGCCGGTAAAAAACAGCAGGAGGTTATCTTCCAGGTTAGCCAGCGTTTCGCCGGCGAGTTGCAGCGGCGCCACGTCCACGTGGCCATCCGGCAGAAATTGAAAACAGGTGATACCGCCGAACGAAGCGATGTATTGATCCTGCTTCCCGACCGGCTCGTGCAGCACATCGATCTCGATGTGGCACGCCTGTTCCGCCAGATCCTGCCGCGGGATCAGGTTCCGCTTCCAGGCGTGCAGCGCGCGCAGCAACGCCACCGCGAAGCTGCCAGAGGAGCCCAGGCCCGTGCCGGCGGGGATATCCGACATGCTGACGATTTCGAGGAACGGCTGCGGACCAACCCCCACCAGGCGCAACGCTTCCCGCACGATGGGATGCTTCACCTGGTCCACTTCTTCCACGTGTTCCATCTGTGAATACTTGATCAGCAGCTCCTGGCTGAACGTCTCGTGGAGCGTGATGTAAACGTACTTGTCGATGGCCGCGGAGATCACGAAGCCGGTGTGCTCGCGGTAATACGAAGGCAGATCGGTGCCTCCTCCCCCGAGAGAAATCCGTAGCGGGCTGCGCGTAATGATCATGCGGCGTTCTCCCGGTACACGCGCTCGACGATGCGCAGCGCGGCCTGTGCGTCGGCGATGCCGGGCCGCGGCTGGCGTTGCAGCCGGATATCTTCCAGAAACTCGGCGAATTCGGCCGTCCAGGAGTCGTCTGGGTTGGGGAAATCCCAGGCCGTGGTCTCCGGCGGCCCCATCTCCGGCAACATTTTATAGAACGTCAGACGCTCGGTCCCGTAACTGCCGCCCAGACCGGAGATCTCCAGCTTGCCGTCGCGCCCGCAGATTTCGAACGAAAACAGGTTCTTCCACTCGGTCCAGCTGGCGTGGAGGAAGGCCGTTTGGCCGGCAGCGGTTTCCAGCAGCAGGAAAGCGTTGTCTTCCACGGGCATATTCCAGAAATAACTTGCCGTGTGGCCGTGCACGCCTGGGAACTCGCCCAAAAACCAGCGCGCCAGGTCGATCAGGTGGATACCTTGATCGAGCAGTTCACCGCCGCCCGAAAGCTCCGGATTGGCGCGCCATTCGCGTTCGTATCCCGGCCGGCCGCCGTGCCCGTACCGGCCGCGGATAAATAGCAACGGGCCGAGTATGCCCGCATCGGCGATCGCACGCGCTTTTGCGAGCGCCGGATGATGCCGATGATTGAAGCCGATCCGCACCAGCGCGCCGGTTTCCCGCGCGGCTTCCGCCACGGAATCCAGTTCGCACGCGCGGCGCCCACCCGGCTTCTCGATCAGCACGTGCTTGCCACGGCGGGCAGCCTCCGCCGCGATGCAGGCCAGCATGTCGTGCATGGTAGCCACGATCACTAGATCAACGTCCGGAGAGGATACCGCCGCCCGCCAGTCCGTGATCGCCTCCGCCCCCGGATGCGACGCGGCCAGCGCCTGCGCGCGCGCGCCATCCACGTCGCAGCACATCGCCAGGCGCGCGCCGGCCAGCGCGCGGGCGCGCTTCCGCCCGATCAATCCGCAGCCGGCGATGGCAACGTTGAGGGGCATCCGCGGTCCACCTGTTAGAATAACTGACTTGTGCGATGTAACTCTAATCCTGCCCGCTTACAATGAGGCGGGCACCATTGCATCCACCATCCGCGAGACAGGCCGTTATTTTCAGGCTCGCGGCTTGCGATACGAGATCATTGTGGCAGCCGACGGCGACGACGGTACCCGCGAGCTGGCCCTCGAAACGGCGCGCAACGGCGAACCGGTAAAAGTAATCGGCAATCTGCAGCGCAGCGGCAAAGGCCGCGGCGTGCGCGAGGCTATGGCGCTCGCGAACGGCGAAATCACCGGTTACGCCGACGCCGACAACAAGGTGCCCATCCAGGAGTTCGACAAAGTGCAACCCTGGCTGAGCCAGGGATACGATGTCGTCATCGGTTCGCGCGCGCTGCGGGATTCTCGAATCGAGCGCCGCCAGCCGCTTTACCGGCAATTGGGCGGCAAGGGCTTCGGTCTGTTCATGCGCGCCGTGGTGGGCCTCTCGGGCATCGCCGATTCGCAATGCGGCTTCAAGTTCTTCACCCGCGCCGCGGCACACGAAATCTTCACCCGGCAGCAGATCGATGGATACATGTTCGACGTGGAAATCCTGGTGCTGGCCCGCCGTCTGGGCTATCGCATCCAGCAGGTGCCAGTCCGCTGGCGCGACGATGCCGATAGCCGCCTGGATCTGATTAGTGGCAACCTGCGCAACGTGCGCGACATCTTCCGCATCCGCACGTCGCAAGGCCGCGCGAGAAGCAACCCGTGAGAACCCTGGTCACCGGCGCGGCCGGATTCATCGGCAGTAACCTGGTGGACCGTCTGCTCGCCGATGGTCACGAGGTGACTGGTTTTGACAATTTCTCCACTGGTCAGGTGGAGTTCCTGGAAGGCGCCCTGCGAGCGCCCGGCTTCCGCCTGGAGCGCGGCGACCTGCTCGACACAGATGCCCTGGCGCGCGCCATGGCGGGTGTCGAATTCGTTTTTCACATGGCCGCCAACGCCGACGTGCGGTTCGGCACCGAGCACCCGCGCAGGGACCTGGAGCAAAATACCATCGGCACCGCCAACGTGCTAGAAGCTATGCGGGCGCGCGGCGTGCGGCGCATCGCCTTCCCTTCCACCGGGTCCGTCTACGGCGAGCCCGCCGTCTTCCCCACGCCGGAAGATGCCCCGTTTCCTGTGCAAACCTCCCTGTATGCCGCATCCAAGCTGGCCGCCGAAGCCCTGATCGCGGCCTATTGCGAGGGTTTCGGCATGCAGGGCTATATCTTTCGCTTTGTCTCCATCCTTGGGGAGCGCTACACTCACGGGCATATCCTGGATTTCTACAAGCAACTTCGAGAGCATTCCGAGCATCTGCATGTATTAGGAGACGGACGCCAGCGTAAGTCTTATTTGTACGTCACCGACTGCATCAACGCGATATTGGCGGCCATCGAGCGCGCCGGCGAGCGGCTGAATCTGTTTAATCTGGGCACGGACGAATACTGTACGGTAACCGATTCCATCGGCTGGATTACCCAGCGGTTGGGATGCGCGCCCCGGCTGCATTACGCGGGTGGTGAGCGCGGCTGGGTAGGCGACAGTCCGTTCATCTTCCTGGATTGCGGCCGCATCCGCGCGTTGGGATGGAGGCCGGAATTGAGTATCCGCCAGGCAGTCGAGCGCACCGTCGACGATTTGCGGAGGAATGCATGGGTTGCCGATCGGCGTTAGTGCAATGTGTGGTGGTGGCGGCGTGCGCGCGCGCCGGATTTGCGCAGGAGCGCAAACCGGAAGCCGTCGAGAGCCTGAGCGCGTCGCTCGAAGTACTGGCCCAGCGCGTGAACCGGGCGGTGGTCAAGATCGTTACCAGCGGATTTGGCCTCAGTGAGGAGCCGGATTCCCGCAACGCCAGCCTGCTCACGCGTCAGCGCGCCACCGGCTCCGGCGTGATCCTCACGGCCGACGGCTACATTGTGACCAACGCCCACGTAGTCCAAGGCGCACGGCGGATTCGCGTGCAGTTGCCGGTCGTCGAACGCGCCGCCCGCCAGAGTCAATCCGTCCTCAAGCCGGCGGGGACCGTACTGGAGGCCAGGGTTGTGGGCGTGGACCGTGAGACCGACGTCGCGGTTGTGAAGATCGAGGCTACCGACTTGCCCTATCTGCCGCTGGGTACCTCACGAGATCTGCGCCAGGGCCAGCTCGTTATGGCCTTTGGAAGCCCGCTGGGCCTTCAGAATTCGGCGAGTCTGGGAGTGGTCAGCGCGGTCGCCCGGCAGCTCAAGGAGGATAGCCCCATGATCTATATCCAGACGGATGCGTCCATCAATCCCGGCAATAGCGGCGGGCCGCTGGTGGATATGAGCGGCCGCGTGGTGGGGCTCAATACCATGATCCTGTCGCAATCCGGCGGCAGCGAAGGAATCGGGTTCGCCATACCTAGCGACACCCTGGTCAACGTCTATACGCAGATTCGCAAGGAAGGCCACGTGCACCGCGGCCAGATCGGCGTCAACGTGGAAACCATTACGCCGCTGCTGGCATCGGGCCTGCAACTGCCTCAGGACTGGGGCGTGGTGGTGTCCGACGTCACACCCGACGGTCCCGCCGACCATTCCGGCCTGAAACCCGGCGACATCGTTCTCGGCCTGAACGGCAAGACCATCGAGAACGCTCGGCAGCTCGAAATCCGCGTCTACCAGTGTCCGGTCGGCGACAAGGTAAGCCTCGAGGTAGTGCGCGGCTCCAGCCGGCTGACCATGGACGTACCGGTTGTCGCCGTTGACGATGATCCGCAGCGGTTCGCCGACCTGGTCAACCCCGAAAAGAACCTGATTCCGAAGCTGGGAATCCTGGGCATTGAGATCGACCAGCGGTTGGCCCACATGCTGCCGGAGCTGCGCAAACAGTACGGCATAGTGGTAGCGGCCAAGGCGCCGGGCGTCGACGGCGGGGAAGCCGACCTGCGCCCCGGTGATGTGATTTATGCCATCAACAACGAGCCCACCTCCACCATCGCGGCTCTCACCACCACGCTCGGCCAGTTCAAGAGCGGCGACGCGGTCGTGCTGCAGGTGGAACGTGAGGGCCAGTTGATTTACGTGGCGTTTGAGGTGGAGTAGGATCCGCCGGCTGCCTACGGGCCATCCAGAAAGGCCTCGATCGAGCGGAAGACGGCTTCCGGCGCCTCAATCCAGGGGGCATGCGCCGCGTTGTCCACCGTCACCAGGCGGGCGTTGGGCAGCTGCGTAGCCCAGTCGCATGCGCCGCCATAAGGCGCGCTGCGGTCTTTCCTGCCGTGGATCGTCAGCACCGGCGTCCGCACCTTCGCCAGGACTTCCTTCTCCAGCCTGAGGCTCTGGATCGACGGCAGAATCCTCCCCATCCAATACCTCATGAAATTGCGTTCGTTCGGCAGCTCGCAGCGCCCCCAGTTGACTCTGTCGGCGTCAGCCGGATCGGCCACGGAGATCACCCGCAATATCGCCCAGAACTTCCGGCATAGCTCCACCGGATCGTCGGTCCCTGGCTCCCTCTGCATCTGCGCAATCTTGCCGAATACTTCCGCTACCATCCCGTCGTTGTTCGTCAAATGCGCCGGATACTCGATGGCGGCGTTGGGCTGGATGGCGCCAATCTGCACTACGCGGCTGACATGATCTGGATGCTTCAGAGCATAAAGGATCACCATCAATCCCATGTAAGAGTGTCCGATCAAATCAACCTGGTCGATCCCGAAATAGCGGCGCACCGCCTCCAGATCGTCCACGTCATTATGGATGCCGTGGGCCAGTTTTTGGGGATCGCCGGCCTGGGATAGGCCGCGGTTGCGCGGATCGTATGCGATCAGCGTGCGGCCCCGTGCCAACCGCTCGAAGTCATCGAGCAGATAAATTCCGTTTGGAATAACAACAGGTTTCGGACCGTCGCCCAGCGTGCGGAAGTACAGCCGGACGCCGTCGTTCGTGGTCAGGTAGCCTTCGCCCGCCGGCATGGCTTCTCAAAAGCGCAAAGGGGCGCGTTTTGCCGCGCCGCCATATAAGCGAGGAACTCCTTAGATTCAAGCGGCGCGGGTCGCCCCGCCTTGCGCGTGCTCCTCAAAAGCCTTCCAGCAGGTGACCCATCTTCTCTTTCTTGGTTCTCAGGTAGGCCTCGGTGGAATCCACCGCCGGCACGATGCAAGGCACGCGTTCTTCCACGCGCACGCCGGCGGCTTCCACGGCGGCCACCTTTTCGGGATTGTTCGACAGAAGCCGGATGCCGTCCAGGCCGAAGTATCGCAGAATCTCGCCGGGAAGCTCGTAATTGCGCAGATCGGACTCGAAGCCCAGGCGCTCGTTCGCCTCCACGGTGTCCGCGCCGCCATCCTGCAATTCGTAGGCGCGTAGCTTGTTCAGCAGGCCGATGCCGCGCCCTTCCTGGTGCTCGTAAATCAGCAGCCCGCGGCCCTCTTCCGCGATCATTTGCAGCGCCAGCTCAAGCTGTGCCCGGCAATCGCAGCGCAGGCTGTGGAACACGTCTCCGGTCAGGCATTGCGAGTGGATGCGGACCAGCGGCGCCACGGGACCGCGCGTCACATCGCCCATTTTCAGCACCACCGCCTCTTCCAGGCGGTCTCCGTCGCGGCCTTCAAATCCGTAGATCCGAAAGTGTCCGAACCGGGTTGGAAAGTCGGCTTCGGCGGCTTTGAGCAGCCGGAGCGCGGAATAAGCGTGCATGCGTTACTGTCCGGCTGTTCCGATGCTTTTATTATAATGATGTGCGAGCCTACATGGCGGACTCGTACTTAGTCACGCTGCTGGTAAAGCTGGGCGTGGTGGCCTCGCTGGCGAGCATCCTGGTGCGCTGGAGTGCCGTCAAGCGCATGTTGATGCGCGAGAGCCGCACCATGGCGCAGCGCGTGCGGTTGTCGCTGTGGTTCTCCTTCGTGTTCGGCGCCAGTGTCGCCACGCGCGTCGTAAGCCGCAGCTATCAAGCGGTGGACCTGGGCCTGGAAGGTAGCCTCCTGGCCGGATTGTTGGGCGGTTATGTGACCGGCCTGGTGGCCGGCATTCTCATCTCCATCCCAGCCATGATCCACCAGGAATATCTGACTATGCCCCTTTTGGCGGGACTTGGCGTGCTCGGCGGCCTGATGCGCGACTGCGCCGCCGATCCCGAAGACATCTGGCGTTTCAGTCCTTATTTCGATCTGAACCTCTGGCGCCTGCTCCGCCAGCGCCGCCTGGACCGCCGCAACGTTTTCAACCTGCTCTTCTTTATCGTGGTCCTGTTTGCCGAGTTCCTGCGCCAGGCCCTGGGCCAGGCTTTCGGCGCCAAGGGCCGGATCTTCTACCTCCACCCCGATCAGCCCAGTCTCCTGATGTATGCGGCCCTCTACGCTACCACGCTGCTATCGGTAGTGCTGCCTATCAAGATCTGGAACAACACCCGTAACGAAGGCAAACTGGAGGAACAGGAGCGCCATCTCATCCAGGCCCGCCTGGAGGCCCTCACCAGCCAGATCAACCCGCACTTCCTCTTCAATACGCTGAACTCGGTCTCTTCGCTGATCCGCACCGATCCCAACCAGGCGCGCGTCATGGTACTGAAACTCGCCAACATTCTGCGCCGGCTGCTGCGCAAGCACGACAACTTCAGCGCCCTACGCGAGGAGATCAGCTTCATCGACGACTACCTGTCCATCGAGGTGGTGCGCTTCGGCGACAAGCTGCGCTTTGAGAAGGACGTGGACGCCGACACGCTCGAGATGCTGGTACCCAGCATGCTGCTGCAACCCTTGATCGAGAACTGCGTGAAACACGGGCTGAGCAGCAAGGTGGAAGGCGGCACCATCCGTCTTCGCAGCCGGCGGCTGGACGCGCGGCTGCTGCTGAGCGTGGAAGATGACGGCGTGGGTATACCCGAATCCCGATTGGCCACCCTGCGCGACCAGGGCATCGGTGTCAGCAACGTGAGCGAGCGCCTGAAGGTGCTGTTCGGCAGCGATCACAAAATGAACATCGATAGCCAGCCCGGCCATGGCACCCGTATCGAGATCGAAATACCGGAGTTGCAGACCAGCCTGGTGGCGGCCTCCTGATATGGGTTTAGGTTTGACGTCAAACCACCAACGCCACAACACCGGTCACCACCAACGCAATCGCCCAAATCAGGTCCAGGTTGAACCACGACCGGCGCAGCATCGCCAGGCCGAATTTCTGATAAACCAGCAGCGCTACCGCGGCCGTCACCGTGAAGTACCCCATCGTGTGGATCAGCGTGGCCCACAGCCCGCTGCCGGCCGCTTGGGCCGCGGCTTGGTGATGCGCATGCGGTCCCGCCAGCACGACCGGCAGCACCATCAGTCCGGCGCCGTGCGCGGACGCCATCAGAAACGACCAGATGGTGAGTTCGCGAAAGCCTACCTGCATGCCGCCCCAGCGGAAACAACTGCTGCGGATCAGTTTATACACGCCCAACCCCGCCAGCGACACAGCCACCCCGATGCGGATATACGTCAGCGGCAGCGCGACCTGCGCCAATCGAAAGATGAGAACCACCGCTCCGATGGATAGAGCGTGGCCCAGGGCGATGGGCGGCAGCGACCACGCCACTGCCCGCGCGCGATGCTCTTGCATGCCCCGCGCCACCGCGAACAGCCACCCCATTCCGGGATTGATGCCGTGATAAGCCCCCAGCAAAAAGAGCGTGGACCAGACTGCTAAGTTTTCGCTCATGCGTAACAGTATGAGTCCGAGGAGGCGTCGCCGCCTTCCAGACGCACCTGGTGGCCGCGCAGTTCACCGAAATCCACGAAGAACTTCGGATCGATCTCCATGCCGCCTTCCGGTTTGGCGTCCAGCCTCACCATCCAGCTCTGGATGCCTTCCGGATAAAACTGCGCGTCCCACGGAGAATATAGCGAGTTGGTGAAGTAGATGCGCTTGCCGTCGCGGCTGAGCTCGACCATTTGCGGAGCGCCGTTCAACGGAGTCTTAGGCTGCTTGGGATGCGCCGCCTTGCGCACGATCCCACCAATGTGGACCGATCCGGTCTTGCGCGGGTGGAACGGATCGGAGACGTCGAACTGCAAAAACTCCCCGGTGCCGAAGCAGGAAACGTACAGGAATCGGTCGTCAAGAGAGAGATTGATGTCCGTGATCAGCGGCGGAACGGCTTTGAAGCCCTGCAGCAGCGGTGGTAAGGCGGCCGGATCGGCAGGCTCGGCGGGAATATCGATCACTTTCCGGATTCCCCATTTGCCGTTCTCGCGATGCCAGACCCAGATCGACGCCGAGAGATCTTTCAGGGACACCACCACCCCCAGAAAACCGTAGGCGCGCGTGGGATCGTGGGCCGGCCGCAGTTCGAGCGCCATCTGATACTCGGAGCCCAGATCGATTTCCTGCTGATGGCGCCGCTTGATCAGATCCCAGACGTGCAGCTTGTGGCCGTAGCCGCCGCTCAACAGAATCTCCGGATTCACTCCCGTCTTCACCATGCCGGGCGTCCCCCATTCGCTGGTGATGACGGTGTCGAATCCCAGGTGCCACCAGAAGTCGTAAGCCAGTTTCTGGGGGCCGCGATCCAGCTCCCACTTCCCCAGGACATCGAAGCTCTCGTGATCCATCACGAAAATTCCGCCGGGACCGCCGCCGTCCGGAGCTCCCAGCGCGCTGACGAAGATTCCATCGGGACCGCAATGGATCGTGTGCGGAGATGCGTATCCCGTGCGCGCGGCCAGCGTCTCCGGCTCGATCACTTTCACGATTTGCGGTTTGCGCGGATCGGGCTTGGTGTCAATGATGTGTATGCGCGACGAGTTGATGCCCGGCACCACCAGGTAGCGGCGTTCCACATGAGGATGCGCAGCGTGCGGGCACAGGCAGGCGCTGCATGCGTTCCAGCCGAAATGATGCAGCTCGTCGCCGGCATGCGGCATGTCCACCTGGCCGACGATATTGCCGTAACCCGAGGATGCCGGATCCACGTCCACCACGCCTAATGCGTCATGGCGGCCGTTATCTTTTCCGTTGAGCATGGCTACGAACGCCAGCTTTTCCGCCGGCGCCTGCATGGCCATCTTGGGTGAAGGGTAGAAAGTTGGATCGGGGCGCCATATCGACATGTGGAACTCTCCTTTGATTCAATAAAATTCAAACTGAAACAGTCACTCGCAAAAATGTGGCGGGAATGAAAGTGCCGCCGGACCTTTGTTTGGATTCATTGTAATTCCCCTCTCGGATGGCCCCGGCTTCCCTTCAGGTACAACCGTTCAATACATGTGATGAACCGTCCTTGTCCGGGAGTCAGCGCGTTGCGCTTGGATCGCCCGTAGCCGGCGGGGCGTGATCCTGGGCAGCCGGAGGCCCCAGCAGCTCTGTCAAGACCGGTTTCAGCGCATCGGCCCACACCTGATACGCCTTTACCGTCGGGTGCAGCTTGTCTTTGGCGTTCATCATCCCGTCGAACAGCCTGCCATCCCGGCCGGCCAGCTTGTCATTGATGTTCAGATACCGAACCTTTTGACCTTCCGCGAACCTGGACAGATTGCCGTTTATCCTGTCGATAACGGGCATCCACGCCATATCGTCGTTTCTCGGAAAGATTCCCATCACGATGACCGTCGCCGCGGGCGCCTTCGTCTGGATCGCCTGCACAATCGCCTGCAGACCCTGCGTGATGTCGTCTGCCTGGGCACTGCCGAGGTTGTTCGTACCGGCCAGCAACACGACGACTTTGGGATTGACTCCATCTAACTCGCCGTTCTCCAAACGCCACAGGATATTCTGCGTCCGGTCGGCGCCCCATCCGAAATCAGCAGCGTTCCAGCCGGAGAAATTCCGTCTCCAGTTAGCCAGCAGGTCGGGGTAGTCGAGGGCGCCCCACCGACGTGTGATCGAGTCGCCTTCGAAGTAGACGTCAATCCCGCCTTGCTTCGCCTTCGCGACCAACTGGGAATGCGCTATTAATGAGTTGGGGTCGGTTCGGAAGACCGGCTTATCGGCCGGGAATTCCCACGGCGAGGCTTTGTAGTTCAGGAGCTTGTCTGCCCAGGGAATGAAGTACTTCCAGTTCGGGGCGTCCGTGTGGCCGCCGTCATGCTGGCGCCACGCAAGTTGGCCATCTAGAAGTCCGGCATTGACCGGCGGCATCTTCGCGCTGCGATAGTCGTCCGTCACACCCGTATCCTTCACACCCAACAGCCGGAAGACAGGGCCCGCGGCCACTGTAGCCATGAAGCTGCCCTGCTGGTCCAGCCACTTGGCGTCGCCCTTCTCGGGGATTCCATAGCTGATGAAAGTCAGCCGTGGTGCGCAAAGCGCTATCAATTCGTTCGAGTCGACCGGTATGTCGCCGGCATTCCTGCTTCCGAAGGAAGACTCGGCGGCGCCGTACTTCAGGAAGTTGCCGGCCATCCAGTGGTACTCTCCGGACCCCGTGAGATTCTCCACCGCTTCCCCGAAATTGCGCCTGTGCGGCTTGGCGCCGCCTTCCCCCGAGGAACCCACCAGCACCACCGCGAAACGCGTGTCGAACGCCATGGTCACCAGCGCGGCCTTCCCAAAACGGGAGACACCTTCGATGCCCACACGCTTCGCATCCACGGCCTTGTCGGTCTCCAGATAGTCGAGGCCGCGCGACGCGCCCCACGCCCATGCCCGCAGCGCGCCCCAGTCCTCCGGCTTGCGGGGCTGGCCGGTATTGGCAAGGCCGATGATGCCCTTGGTAAGCCCGGCGCCATTGTCCGGTTGAATGCTGCCCGGGTCGATTAACGCGTAGCCCCAACCCGCGGCGATCAGTTGTTCCATCGATGGCGGATCGCTTCCCAGCATCGCCTTCAATTCGGGACGGCTGGCCATCATATCCGCCATCCTCTTGAGAAACGCCGCGCTGCCGAACATCATCATCACCGGCACGGGACCTTTGGCATTAGCCGGCGTCACCAGCGTCATGTCGATATCGGCGTTGATCGACGGGCACGCTGAGTTGTCCGCGTGTCCGATGAGCTGCTTCCTAATGACGGGAAAGATCCCGGCTTTCGAATCCGTTGTGCTCGTCACGCTCCAGGTCACTCTGGGCGCGTTGGGCGGGACGCGGCCGAGCACCTCGCGCTCGAAATCTTCAACGATTTCAGGGCGTCGCTGATGCCACCACTGCGCGGCTGACGTGACGCTTTGCCCGTTTTTCAAGATGAATGCATCGGGCAGATTCGGAAACGGATTGGCCTTCGACTCGTCGTAGTTCGCGTGATCCGGGGCCTTCTCGTTCCCGTTGGCTCCTGGACGCAAGGCCTTGATGCCCAACTGATCCATCATGTTGCGATGGTCCTGTTCGGCTGTCCAATTCATCGGCGCGCAGCCGCTGGCGGGGGCAGTTTGCTGGCCAGTGGCCATGTGAGAAGCGAGGGAGGCTGAAATGCCGAATGCGACCACCCTGGCTATTGCCTGTTTCCAGCGCGCGCCTGAAATCATGTCGACCACGACTAAGCCTGCTTCCCATTCACGCGCCAGTACACCCCGTAGCGCTGCTCGAGCATCCGGTATAACGGCGCCAGCGTGATATCGCGGCGCTGTCCTTTGGTCCGGAACGTGAGAGGCTGCTTGGCGTCAGCCTCGATCCACGATCCGGGATCCGCCGGATCGGCCGTGAACTCGGGCGCAGGCACTGGTTTAGTCAGTTCCGGAGGATTGTCACCTCCCACCCGCATCGCCTCGCTTAAGCCCTCGCGGCCCAGATCGCCCGCCAGCACCAGGGGCCCGTACATGATGGCCTCCAGCGTACTGTCGTCGGGCATCGGATGCACATGCAGACTCATAGGCAGCGTGACATTCAGCTCGTCGCCATCCGACCAGAATCGCTCCACCACTTGATAACCGCCCGCACGCCTGACTTCGGCTGCTTTGCCATTCACCGTCGCGGACATCCTGCCGCCCGTCCAATACGGTTCGCGGACCCGTATCGCCAGTTGCAGGGGCTTGGCAGTCTGAATCCGCAAGCGCGTTTCGCCCTGCCTCGGGAAACCGGTATCCTGCCGCAGCCGGATGCCTTTCTCCTCCCAATCCAATTCCGACGTGATGAACAGGTTCACGTACACGCCGTTCTCGTCGTGGAAGTAGATGCTGTCCGCAAGTTTCGAAAAGGTCTCGACGCCCGTGCCCGTGCAGCACCAGAACGATCCGCGCGGGCTGGCGAATACCTTCCAGTAACCGCTGGCCAGTGGCACGAAGTACATGGTCAGGCCGTTGGCTGGATTCATGGTGCCCAGGATTCCGTTGAAATACGCCCGTTCGTAATAATCGAAATAGCGCGCCTCGGGCGACCACGCGAACAGATGGCGCGTCAGCTTCAGCATGTTATAAGTGCAGCAGCACTCCTCGGTGGAGGGGCCAAGCTCGCCGGCCAGTTTGTCGGGCCCCGCGCGCCAGTGTTCGTCGTTGCTGGTGCCGCCGGTCGCATACGAGCGGTGTTCGGTCACCTGTGTCCAGAAAAACTCCGCGATGCGCCGGTAGCGCGCATCCCCTGTCAGCTCGTAGCGGCGCGCCGCGCCGATGATCTTGGGGATCTGCGTGTTGACGTGCAGCCCCGTTAATTCATCGCGTCCCCCGGAGAGTGGTCCGAATATATATTCGTCGTCGAAGCGGTGGGCGGCCTCCAGGTAATCCTTCTTGCCGGTGATGCCGTACAGGTTGCACAGCACGTCGTTCATGCCGCCGAACTCCACGCGCAGCACCCGCGCCATCTCTTCGTCGCTCAGCGAATCCGTCCAGCGCTTGGTCCAACTGGCCATGCCTTGCAGCACGTCCAGCGCCTGCCGGTTGCCCGCCAGCGCGTACATGTCGAGCAGCCCGGCCATGATCTTGTGCAGCGTGTACCAGGGCGCCCAAACTTTTTGGGTGGCCTTCAGCCGGTCGAAGAACTCCGGCGGAAAAGCGCTCAGATAGCCGTTGCCGTTGGCCTTCTGGCACTTCGCCAGCTCCGCCACCATCAGGTTTCCCTTCCCGCGCGGCGCCGGATCGCCGGTGCTGGCCGACATCAAGGCGCAGGCGGACAGAAAATGGCCTGTGAAGTGGCCGCGCAACTCTATGTCGGGCTTCTCCCAGCCGCCCAGCGGCTCGGCCGAGCTGGCCAATCCGGCGGTACGGCGGAAGGTATGCAACAGGCGATCGGTCTCTAGGCTCTGCAGGAATTCGCTGTTGCGCTCGGTCATGCGCAGCAGAGCGCTGTCCAGCAGCCGCACGCTGCCCAGGTCGAATGGCTGCGCTGCCGGACGGGCCGCGGCGCCCCGCGCGGCGAATGGAGCCATCGCCGTGGCGGCGATAAATTGGCGGCGGTTGAGCTTCATAGCGGCACCGCTCTCTATTATGGATCAGCCGGTGCGAGGTGTCAGGTCCGCCGCCGGGAACCTCTGCGTCGGACCAGACCGATCACCAGCAGGAGTCCGCCTACCGTCAGGCTGATGGAACTGGCTTCCGGCACGCTGGCGGGAGCGAAAGCATTGACCGACGCCACGCTGCTGTCAATGATCTGCAGCGTGCCCGTCACGAACGACCGGGCATTCGTCTGGATCTCCAGCACTTGCGTCTCCTGGCCGGCGGCCACGCCGTTGGGCACGGCGAAGTTGAAGCCGATCACACTGCCGCTCCGGTCCACTGTCGATGGCAGAATGCCCGCCGGAATGCTGCCGGCGCCCGTAGAGTAACCCACATCCGTCAAAACGCTGCCGAATGAAGCCAGCGTGATGCGCTCGATATCGTCGACCGATGTGGAACTGCTGGTCACCACCACGAAGAAGTCCAGGCAGCCCGCGCAGAAGTCGTTATTGGGGTCCGCGAAGACCGCCGAACGATAGTCCCCGTTAATCGTCGTTTGGCCCAGGGAGTTGGTTGCCACGAAGGGCTGCATGCCCGTGTCGGCCAGGAACGGTCCTGTGACTGGAGTGCTGAACACGGTCGGTGCGACCGGCGGCGAACCTGTCGGGGGAAGAATGGTCGCTTGTGCCACCGCTACGCTAAACCATACGGCAAGACCGAAGTTTAAGCGCACTCGCATTCGTGGGCCAAGATTGGCAGCAATCTGCGTGCCAAAGGAACCGAGCCGCGCGTCCCAGCAAATAGGACGCGCCGGCCGCATTAGTTTGATTTTTTGAGACTACGGGAAAAACTTTCGCCCGCCGCCGTCACAAAACAAACCCAATTCACCTATGGCGCGCTCCGCGTCTCCAGCAGTTTCTCCGCCAGCGCCGCCTCCGGCAAACCGGGCGCTGACCGCAGCGCCGCCCGCAGAATAGGCTCGCCGCGCCGGTCGCCCATTTTGAAGTAGGCCATCCCCAGGTGATACCGGATCGCCGGATCCTCGCCAACTTGCGCCGCGCTTTCCAGATACTTAACCGCCGAGCGGTACATGCCCTTGCGGTACATGATCCAGCCGATGGTATCGTCCACCGCCTTGTTGTCCGGCGCCAGTTCCTTTACCTGTTGGGCGTACCGCAGCGCTTCGTCGAATTGGCCTGTCTGCGAGGCCAGCAGATACGCCAGGTTGTTTAACGCAACCACGTTGGCCGGATCAGCCCCCACCACTTTGCGGAACCAGACCAGCGCTTGGGGGTAGTCCTTCTCGGTGTTGGCCAGCCATCCCATATAGAGCCACA
>DATGGM010000148.1:0-28421 GCA_035308525.1 Bryobacteraceae bacterium | reverse complement strand
TATCACTGGAAAAGGAGGTGGTCCAGAATAATGAATGACAGTAGACCGCGCGAGGTGGCCGACTGTTGAGTCGACCGTTCTAACGTAGCCGGCTTCGTCCAGTGGCGAGGCCAAGTTCCTGTGGACCGGCTGCCTCTCGCGTACGCCAAGCCTCAGGTTTCATTTTGTAGGCTACTTTGACCCCCGAACGTGCGTGGAGTGTCGCGCATGTTCGGGGGTTTGTGCTTTTTTGGTATACTGAAATTTCCGCTTCCAGCGAAAGGAATCCCCAGAAATGAAAGCTGGCATTCATCCCGTTTACAACGAGCTCAACGTCATCTGCGCGTGCGGCCACACCTTTAAGACCCGCTCGACACACAAGGGCGACATCCGCGTGGAAATCTGTTCGCATTGCCATCCGTTCTACACAGGCAAGCAGAAGCTGATGGACACGGCGGGCCGGATCGATCGTTTTGAAAAGAAGTATAAGGAAACCCGCGGCGCCAAGAAGGCCGCGCAGCCGGTGGCGCCGGTCGCTTAAGGCGGGCTATTTTTTCGCCGAGTGGTCCTGACGGTGCTTCTCGCGCTCGGCGCGCATCTTGGCGTATTCGGCTTTCTGGCCGTCGTCCAGCATCGCAACCACCTTGCTCACGTGTTCGTCTTCGATGGTTTTGTGCATTTCGCGCATGTGCTGGCCGGTCGAGTCCATGATCTGCTGTAACTGGGTCACCTGGTCCGGTGTGAGATGCAGGCGGGTGCTCATCTCGTCGACATACTGCCTGCGGATTTCAGCATGATTGCGCGGTCCGTTGGTGGTGACAGCGCCGACGGATCTGGCCATGTACAGGCGATTGGCGAAGCCGCCAACCACCGCGCCGCTGACAAACACCACCGCCAGGTAAAAGAACGTGGCAAGATTTGAGCGCCGCATCAGAGTTCGTCCATGGCCGGCTCCACCAGGTCCGGGCTATCCTGGGCGTGGCCGGCGGCGAGCGCCTCCACGTAGCTTTCCGCGGAGAACATGGAAGTGCGCCCGCGCGGAATGTACAAATATGCCGCCATCGCCAGCGTGAGCACGGCGGCAGCGGTAACAAAAGCGCGCGCCCAGCGCCCCAAGAAGAACACGGACCGCTGCCGCTCCTCAATGCGCCGCCACAGTTCAGGCATGAAATTGGCGGATGGATGGGGATCCGGGCAGGCATCCCGATACGCACGGAACAACCTTTCCAGTGCCGCGTTGTCGTCGCCGTCGTTTTTCCAGTTCATACTCCTACGCCTCGGCGTTTGCCGTACCTTTGACGCCCGGCTCGTTACCGGTTTCCCCGAACGCCTTCAGAACCCGCTGCCGGGCCCGAAAAAGCCTTACCTTCAGGGCGTTTTCATTGACGCGGTAAATCTTTTCCAACTCCTTCAACGAAAGCCCTTCTACTTCCTTCAGCGTCAGCAGGATGCGATCGGCTTCGGAAACCGCGCTCAACATGGCGTCGACCGTCTCGGTGACCTGCTTCCGCTGCCGCGACTCGTGATCGGCTTTTCCGCCGGCCGAAGCGTCGGCCAGCATCACCTGCTGCTCGGACAGATCCGACATGCGCGATTCCATCCGGCGCCTTTGCTTACGAAGATAATCATAGGCGGCATTCACGGTCAAGCGGTACAACCACGGTTCAAAGACCTCGGCCGTGCGGAGCTGATCGAGCGAAAAGTACAACCGCAGGAACACCTCCTGGCCCACATCCTCAACGTCTTCCGGCCGGGAGATCAAACGCGCGATGGTCCCCAGGGTCCGTTTCCGGTATGCCAGCACGACTTCGTTGAACGCGGCGCCGTCGCCCGTTTGTGCGCGCTTGATGACTTCAAAATCGACCAGCATTCGGCCCGAACCCGGCCGGCATCAGAAAGCGCCTTCGCTTCCGACTGATAAGGCGTACCGGCAAATACCCAGGTTACAAGGCCTTGATGGGAAAGGCAAAGGGGGGCCGGACTGGCAGGCACTGCGGGTATGGCCCGCCAGTGTATCCTAGTATTTGAGGAGGGAGCGCGGGTTGCTTCCGCCAAATCCATCATGCCCAACACAGCCCTTTCCGCCCGTGACATCGAACTGACCAACCTGCCGAACGGCGTGCGTGTGATTACCGAGCAGATGCCGCATGTCCGCTCGATTTCAGTGGGCATCTGGATCGGCACCGGCTCCCGGCGCGAAAACTCCGAGCAGAACGGCATCTCGCACTTCATCGAGCACATGCTGTTCAAGGGCACCACCAACCGCTCGGCGGAAGACATCGCTCGCTCCGTCGATTCGGTGGGCGGCAATCTGGATGCATTCACCGCCAAAGAGCTGGTCTGCTTCAATACCAAGGTGCTGGATCAGCACCTGCCGCTGGCGTTCGATGTGATCGCGGACCTGGTGCTGAATCCGCTTTTCCGCGACGAGGACATCGACAAGGAGAAGGGCGTCATCCTGGAAGAGATCAAGATGGAGGCGGACAGCCCGGACTACCTGGTGCACGAAATCTTCTCGTCCAACTTCTGGCGGGACCACCCGCTGGGCAAGCCGATTCTGGGAACGCGCGAGACCGTCAGGCGCTTTGACAGCCAGATGATCCGCGACTATTACAAAGCCGTGTACGCGCCGTCGAACCTGCTCATCACGGCGGCAGGCAACCTTTCGCACGGCGCGCTGGTGAAGCTGGCCGGCCAACATTTTGCATCCCTGAGTCCCAACGGTACCGCGCCCCCGGACATGGCTCCCGCCACGCACGCGCGCATCGCCCTGCGCAACAAGAAATCGCTGGAGCAAGTGCATCTGTGCCTGGGCGTGCCATCATATCCGCTGCCGCACGCGGAGCGGTTCACCTGTTACGTGCTCAACACGCTTCTGGGCGGCGGCATGAGCTCGCGCCTGTTCCAGAACATACGGGAACGGCAGGGGCTGGCCTACGCGGTCTTTTCGGAGCTGAGCCCATACCGGGATACCGGCTGTCTGTCGATCTACGCCGGCACCTCGATCGAATCCGCGGGCAAGGTGGTCGAGTCCATCACCAGGGAGTTTCAACAGCTCAAGCAGGACGGCGTGAGCGCCGAAGAACTGCGCCGCGCCAAGGATCACCTGAAGGGATCGCTCATGCTGAGCCTGGAATCCACTTCCAGCCGCATGTCCAACCTGGCGCGGCAGGAGATGTACTTCGGGCGCTTCTTTACTCTCGACGAGTTGGTGGAGAGCATCGAGCAGGTGAGCGGCAGCGACGTGCAGCGCATCGCCCAGACGTTCTTCGATCCGAAACAGATTGCGCTGACGGTGCTCGGCAACCTGGATGGGTTCAAGATCGGGCGCGAGGATCTGGCGTGCTGAGCGCAGGCGGGCGCAAGCGGAAGCGCGCGGACCGGGAGGTCCGCCCGATGGCATGAAGTACCTGATTCTGGCGGCAGTGGCGGCGGCCCTGGTGCTGGGCGCGCGCGGCGCGGCCATCCGCGAAGACCTGGTTGCCGAGCGGCAGGCGATCGACGCGGATTGGACGCAGGTGAATGCCGCGCTGGAGCATCGCGGCGGCATTATCCCCGATCTGACGCAGACGGTGCAGGCGCAGGTGCCGTCCGACGCCGCGGTGAACGCCGCGATCCTGGCGGTGAACGATGCACGCCAGGCGCTCGGCCAGGCGCCCGGCCAGCACGAAAAGATCCAGGCGAATGCGAGGTTGGATGATGCGCTGGCGCACCTGATGCTTGCCATCGAGATGTATCCCAAGCTGGATGGCGGCAAGAAATATTCCGACCTGCTGGAGTCGCTAAGGGGCGCCGAGTATCAGATCGCGGTGGCGCGCCGCAAGTATAACGAAGCGGTGGAGCATTACAATGCACGCATCGCGATGTTTCCGGATAACATTGTGTCATCGGTAGCGCGGCTCGGGAAGATCGACGCCTATTTCGAGACGCCCCTGCCATAATCTGCCATGGATACTCCCGCATACCACAATCTCATCGATGGCGAGTGGGCTCCCGGTGAATCTTTTTTTGAAAACCGCAACCCCGCCAATACCCGCGAAATCGTCGGCCGGTTCGCCAAAGGCACAGCCGATGATATAGGGGCCGCGGCCGCGGCGGCGGCCCGCGCATTTCCCGCATGGTCGGCGCTGAATGCTCCGGCGCGCGGCGCTATCCTGTTCAAGGCCGCCGAAATCCTGGACCGGCGCTTCGACCAGGTGGCGGCGGAAATGACGCGCGAAGAAGGCAAGACCCTGCCGGAGGCCAAGGGCGAGGTACGCAGGGCCATCAACATCTTCCGCTATTTCGGCGGCGAAGGGTCGCGCCTGGAGGGCCTGCTGGTGCCTTCGGAGCGCGACCGGGTGCACATGTTCGCGATCCGCAAGCCCATCGGGGTGGTGGGCTTGGTGACGCCGTGGAATTTTCCGAGCGCGATTCCGGCCTGGAAGCTGGCGCCCGCGCTGGTCTGCGGCAACACCGTCGTATTGAAGCCGGCCTCCGCCGCGCCGCTCAGCGCCTGGCGGCTGGTGGAAGCTCTGCAGGAAGCCGGCCTGCCCAGAGGAGTGGTCAATTTCGTAGCGGGTTCGGGCGGCGAGTTGGGGCAGGCGCTGGTGGAAGCGCCGGCGCTCAAGGGCATTTCGTTCACCGGGTCTTGCTCCACGGGCAACTGGCTGCATGGCGAGGCCTCCAAGCGCCGGTTGCGCATCCAACTCGAGATGGGCGGCAAGAATCCCACCATCGTGCTGGCGGACGCGGACTTCAACGCGGCGGTGGAGAACACGGTGAACGCCGCGTTTTTCTCTACCGGCCAGAAGTGCACGGCCACCAGCCGCGTTATTGTGGAAGATGCCATTTACGACCGCTTTCTGAACGCGCTGGTGGAGCGTACGCGCAAGCTCAGGGTCGGCGACGGGATGCAACCAGGGATCGACGTGGGTCCCTGCGTGGACCAGGCACAGATGGACACCGTACTGCGCTACATCGAAATCGGGCGGGGCGAGGCAGGCGCGCCGCGGGTTGGCGGCCGGCGGTTGACCGAGGGCGATCTGGCGCACGGCTATTTCGTGGAACCGGCCATCTTCGCGGACGTGACGCCGGAGATGACCATCGCCCGCGAGGAGATCTTCGGTCCGGTACTGGCGGTGATGCGAGCCCGTGATTTCGAGGATGCCCTGCGCATCGCCAACGATATTCCATTCGGGCTTTCGGCCTCCATCCAGACCACTAACCTGTCGCGGGTGTTCGAGTTTGTGTATCGGATGGAAGCCGGGCTCCTGACCGTCAATCTTCCCAGCGCGGGCGTCGAGTATCAACTGCCGTTCGGCGGCACTAAGGAGTCCAGCTTCGGGCCCAAGGAACAGGGCCCCGCCGCGCTCGATTTTTACAGCGACTACAAAACCGTTTACCTGAAATACTAATGCGTCTCGGACAAATCAAGGCAGAGGGCGGCCTGCTGGCCGCGGTATTCGAAGGGGACCTGGCCCGGGAAGTTCCCGGCTACACGGTGGCCGATCTGATTCGCCGGTCGGAAGCCCAGGGTGTCTCCCTGAGCCAGACGACGGCGCGGCTGGCCAGCCATCATCCGGCGCCGCACCCGGCGGCCGTACCCATTGTGCCGCCGGAAGTGTGGGCCTGCGGCTGCACTTATGAACGGAGCGCCTCGTTTCGCGACGCCGAGCATGGCGCGCGCGACGGGATGTATGGATACGTCTACAGCCAGCCGCGCCCCGAGATCTTCTTCAAGGGAACGGCGCGTGTGTGCGTAGGTCCCGGCCAGGCGATCGGGATCCGCGCCGATTCGAAGTTCACCGCGCCCGAGCCGGAGCTGGCGCTGGTGCTGGGCAGCAAGGGCAATATCGTGGGATATACCCTGGCCAACGATGTTTCTGCCTGGGACATCGAGCGGGAGAATGCGCTGTACCTGCCGCAGTCCAAGATCTTCACAGGTTGCTGCGCGCTGGGCCCGGTCATTGTGACGGCGGACGACCTGCCCGATCCCTACAACCTGGAGATGACCTGCACCATCACGCGCAATGGCGAGCAGCGTTTTTCAGGCAGTATATCGACGGCCAAGCTGCATCGCAAATTCGAAACGCTCATCGAATACCTGCAGCGCGCCAATCGCACGCCGGCCGCGACCGTGCTGTTGACAGGCACCGGGATTATCGTGCCGGAGGACGCCGCGCTGGCTTCCGGCGACGTGGTGACCATCCGCATTCCCGAGATTGGGGAACTGACCAACCATGCCCAAATCATCGGCGCCGTTTGACATCCAGCGGTCACTGGTGGAATCCTTCGCGGTGAACGAGCGCATCAACCAATATCTGCTCGAAAACCTGGACGACGCGGCCTGGAACGCCGCCCCGCCGGACGGCAAAGGCCGCACCATCGCGTCCATCGCGGCCCACATGCACAACGTGCGGCACATGTGGCTGGTGGCGGCGGCCAAGGACAAACCGCTTCCGGACAAGGTGGACAAATCCACCGTCACCAGGAAGCAGGCCATGGCGGCGCTGGCAAAGAGCGCGGAAAGCTGCAAACAACTGTTGGCCGAATCGCTGGAGCATGCCGACGGCAAGGTGAAGGGCTTTCGTCCGGATGTGGTGGGGATGTTCGCCTACCTGATCTCGCACGACGCGCATCATCGCGGGCAGATCTGCGCGCTGGCGCGGCAGGTGGGACACGCGCTGCCGAACAAAGCCATGTTCGGGATGTGGGAGTGGGGCTCGCGGTGGAAGGATTGCGCGTTCGGGAGTTAGCGCAGAGGAGGCTGGTCGCGTTTATCGGCACCGATCCGGCGGGTCCCTGACTCCGATATTGAGATCACAGTGTAGGCTCCGCCCGAGCTAAGTCTCGCGCGCCGCCGTTTTCAATCATCATCGGCAAACGCGCTGAACTCTTCACCGGGCCCCCCGGCGTGACATCATCCAAATGGTGCCCGTACCCTCATTGAGCACCATCGCAATTCTCCCGCCTGCCGCCGACCACCCCTCCGGGTCGAACGACGCCCGTCCGTGCAGATGCGCAACCGCAAAGGCCTCTCCCTCCGGCCGGTGAGACCGCGCGTCGATCCTCTGCCCCCACAGGCAGTGGTACCCATCCCTCGCCCATGAGAAGTACAGCGTGTTCCCGTCTGGCGACCAGTTGGCCCGGTCCTCGGCGCCTACTTCCGCCAGCTTGATCCACGCACTTTCCGGCACCGGTTTCGGTCCGCCCACGGGCGCAATAGTGATCCACGCGCGATTCGGCTCAAACCGGGCGGTGAAACTCACCCAGCGATCGTCCGGGGAGAATCGCGCGTCTACCAGACTGTACCTGGCATGCTTCAACATCACCGTTTGCTGATGGGAAGCCACGTCCAGAAAATTTACTTGACTTGGATTGCCGACGAACACCAGGATAGCCTTTTCGTCACGTGACCAGTCCGTAGCCCGGATGCATCCCTCGCACACCTTCTCCGGCACGCCGCCGGGGGTGGACACATACACGAACCTCTTCTCCTTCTCATAGGTCGAAAACGAAACTCGGCTGCCGGATCCACTGATTACCGAAAACCGCTGCACCATGGTTGAGCCGGCCGTCATCGGCGCCTCCTTCCCGGTTTCCAGCTCCCGTATCCAGATGTTTAGCGGACCGGATTGCGTGGATTCAAACGCGACATACCGTCCGTCGCGCGAGAGAGACGGGTACTCCCGCCTGGCAGGAATCCCGGTGGTCCGTTGCAGCGAGCCCTTTGCTTTCCCGCGGTCCAAATCGATTGGCAGGGACCAGACGTCTCTCCTGAACTGTGTGCTTGCGAATACCAGGTTGCCCCCCGGCGCGCAGGAGCGGCTCGATTCGTTCCCCGAGCCGGCTGTCACTCGCTTGAACGTCCCGCTAACTTTTCCGGCGGCGAGCGATATGCCGGTTTCCCACAGATTCATGGTGTCGCTGCCGCTGTCCGCGGAGAAGATGACGCTGTCGGCGGACGGCCAACAGCCCGGATCTGGAAGGTCCCCGTTGATCGTCGTTGCCCAATTGCCGGAGGAGTCCTGCCCCTGCAACCCGGCGCGGACTAGGGCATCCTGCATGCCGGTTCTGATGGCTTCGCCTCCGTTTGCATCCGCGAGCCACCAATCCATGGCTGAGGGATCGGAGTGCTTCGCGGAACTGTATCCGCTGACCAGAAGCCGCTTGCCGTCCGGAGACCAGATGGGCGAGCGCGCATTGGTGAGATTCGGCGCCACCCGCCGCGGCGGCCCTCCGGCCGCTGGGACCACCCAGACCGCGCCGCCCCCCGGTACCCAAAGCAGCACACTCCTCGTCCCCAGCCAATACGCAACTTGCGAACCGTCCGGCGAATACACGGGGGCGTTTCCACCCCGTGCCAGCAACCGAGCCTGACCGCCGAGCGCCGGAATCTCATAGATGCCGCCGCCGTCCCGGTTGGAGTGAAACACGATCCGGCTGCCATCGGTGAAAAATCCGGCGTTGTGTTCCCCGCTCCGTCAAATGTCAGGCGGATGGGCTGCCCCCCGGCCACTTGCTTGACGTAGAGATCCATCTGGCCTTCTTTGGCGCGGTCGGAGGAGTATGCCACCAGCTTGCCGTCCCGCGACAAGGCCGGCGAGTCCGAAAGGCCGGAATCATGGGTAAGCCGGATAAGCTTTCCCGATGGCAGCCCGGTCCCGGAACTATGGAATCGCCACCAGCCTGCGAACAAGGCGAAGCCCACCAGCGCCGCGGCCGTCCCCCACCAAAGACTCAGCCTCCGTTTCTGAGGTTCCTCCCGAATCGCGGATCCAACCGTTATAGGAACAGTCGCGGAGGCCTGACGCCCCAAGACGCCAATGAATCGGTACCCGCGGCCGGGTACAGTTTCAATGTACCGGGGCCTCTCGGCCGAGTCGCCTAGCGCCTGTCTCAGCCGGTTCATGGCCGCATTCAGGCTGTGTTCGAAATCGACGAATGTCCCGTCGCCCCAGATCTTCACCACCAATTGCTCGCGTGTCACCAGTTCGCCCGATTGCTCCAGCAAGGTCAGCAAAATCTGGCAGGGTTGTTTCGGCAGGCGCACTCGCAAACCATGTTTGAAGAGTTCGCCCGACAAGGCGTTCACTTCAAATGGACCGAAGGCCAAAAGGGATGGGGATTTTGGTGGAGTCAACACGCGAGCCACCGGCGCCCCGATCATTATAGCCCACCGGTGATCCGGACGGACAAGCCCCAAGCTTTCAATCGCCTGGCCGGTGACACGCATTGTGACCGGAAATTGACCCCGGCGGCATGGAGTTCGACGGGCGCGTCGTATATAGTCCCGCTGTGTTGGTCAAATTCACTCTGGGAAATATAGGAGGAAACATATGAGACGAATCTTTGGTTGGATTGCCGCGAGCACCTTGCTTGCCGCGTCCGCAATCGCTCAGCCGCAGTACACCATCACCGATCTTGGCACCCTCGGTGGGTCGGGGACGAATAGCAACCCGTATGGGATTAACGCGGTCGGCTGGGCAGCCGGCTTGTCTAACGTGGCGCCCGGCGGACCGGTGCACGCCTTCCTGTGGTACGGGCGCGGCCCCCTGTTCGACCTCGGCACGTTGGGCGGGCAGGAATGTGCCACTTGTAACAGCCAGGCAAACGGTCTGAATGACTTGGGCGAAGCAGCGGTCGGTTCCGAGACCGCCAACACGGATCCGAATGGCGAGGACTTTTGCGCCTATGGCACTCACCATCAGTGCCGTGGCGCAATCGGAAGACCTCGGGGCCTGACTCCTCTCCAGCTACTTGCGGGCGGCAATAATGCCACCGCCATCGATCTGAACAATCAAGGCCAGATCGTCGGGCTTGCCGAAAACGGCACGAGCGACCCAACATGCGTCACTGGCGGCACGGCGTTTCAGGTTCTTCGTTTTGAAGCGGTCAGATGGGGACCGGACGGGCGGATCCAGGAACTGCCTCCTCTCCCCGGCGATACCGTAGGATGGGCCACGGGGATCAACGCCTGGGGCGAGGCCGTCGGCTCCTCGGGTTTGTGTTCGAACACCGCTTATCTCACCCCCTTCGGCCCGTTCGCTCCGCACGCCGTGCTCTGGGATAGAAACGGCTTCCCCACTGACCTTGGCCACCTGGAAGGCACGCCTGCGGGCATTTATAACGTTGCTACCAGTATCAATGACCGCGGAGATGTAGTCGGATGGGCCTGCGTCGGCCCGGATACCAATCCCGCAACATGCATTGAACACGCCTTCCTATGGACCAGGGAGACGGGTATGCAGGATCTCGGCCTCTATCCCGGGTCCATCGCGAACGGGCCGCCCTGTTGTCACACCATTAACAACAGGGGCCAGGTCGTCGGAACTGCCATAGACGCCAACTTTAACGAGACCGCCCTCGTCTGGCAAGGCAAAGTCCCGGTGGACCTCAACACGCTCATCCCGCCGAACTCAGGCTGGCGTCTGGAATGCGCTCAAGGGGTCAATGATGCCGGCGAGATCGTGGGCTTCGGCACGATGAACGGCAGCACGCATGCATTCCTGGCGAAACCCACTTACTAGAGAATCACAAGGGAAATAAAACGGGTCAACAAACGCAAAGCCCCAACGTTTCGGGTTGGGGCTTTCCTGACCAAGACTCGTTGAATCTTCCCGTTTCCTGGCAGGAAATCTCCTGCGATTTTCCCCACCCGCAGCCACACCGCGAAATTCCTGCAAGGCTCGAGCGCCGTGGTGATTTCTCCCAAATCGGCAGGTGAAATCCTGAAATCCGTGGACAAGGATGCACAACCGCCTACGCCCGCCGAACCCGCTCAGCCTCCCGCGCCGCCTGACTCAGGTGGATCGGGCGATTTCAAGCGCCTTTGCCTGCAAGTCCAGCGGCAACGACATCATTTGTTCCCACGTGATCTCCTGCCCGGAGTAGGCTGACTCGCGAGCCATGATGCACGTCATGGTGCTCATGTGGCGGGGTTGGCCAAGTCATCGTCCAGCCGTGTGCGGCTCCAACCGCTTGTATTTCTCCAGCACCTGTTGCAGCCGGTCGTGCGGCAGGGCGGTCACCGTATGGCCGTCGTACCCGGTCATGTTATCCGCCCCCACCATGGCGTTGACCACGGCTTCCTCGGTAGCCTGTACGGTAGCCTCGAAGATGGGATTGATCTCGTCATTGGGCATCATGGTCAGATTCGCCAGGCCCGAGGTGCGCCCGGCCTCAGCGTTGGCAGTCGAGAAAGCAATGAAAATATCACCCGACCCGTTGCCGGACGTCGATCCGGTGCGCGCCAGCCCGAGCGATGCGCGGCGCGCCAGCCGCTTCATCTGGTGCGGCAGCAGCGGCGCATCCGTGGCCACCACAATGATGATCGAGCCGACGTCTTCGCCATTGTGGCGGAAGTTGGCCGCGTAAGGCTCGCTGCCGGGGAGCTCCTGTCCGACCGGTACCCCCGCGATGCGCAGTTGCGGGCGGCGTCCGCAATTGCACTGCACTAACACGCCCACGGTGTAGGGACCCGCCTTGCGGGAACTTGTGCCGATGCCGCCCTTGAAGCCGTAACACACCATGCCGGTACCGCCGCCGACGTTGCCTTCGGTGACCGGCCCTCCCTTGGCCGACTCCAGGGCGGCGAACACGTCGGCTTCCCGCACGTGGAATCCGTTGACATCGTTCAAGAAGCCATCCCAGGTCTCCGCGACCACCGGCAGGGACCATTCATCGGTCAGATCGATGCCGGCTTTGCGTGCGCGCGCCACGCGCCACTTAATGTACGAATCGCGCACCAACCCGACGCTGTGTGTATTGGTGATCATGACCGGCCCTTCCAGCAGGCCGGATTCTTCCACCCAGGTGGTTCCGGTCATCTCACCGTTGCCGTTCAATGAGAACCAACCGCCAAAGACCTGCTTCCCGAAGTCCTTGCCGCGCGGCCAAACCGCGGTGACTCCGGTGCGCACAGCCTCCTTGCCACCGCCGGAAATGAGGGTCGTCTGGCCAACTTCAATGCCCGCGACGTCGGTTATCGCATTCAGAGGTCCGGGGGTACCGTCAAATGGAACGCCTAATTGGCGGGCGCGGCCCGAAAGCAGCGACAGAAAAACAAGAAACGCCGCAATGACGCGAATGGGTAGGACCATGTATGGCCAGTATAGTGCAAGCGCCGCGATCCATCCAACAGGCGGGATTCCGGCGTATGCATAATTGTGTACCCGAGCAGCGTGATTTTCGGACGGCGATCTTGTATCTTTGTTGATAGCGTGCTGAATCGCCTGAAAAGCTTAGGGAATCTGCTGCTGCTGCTGCCGCTGTTGCTGGCGGTGGAGCTGGGGGATAGCGACCCGGAGCTGGTGCGGCGATTGCAGCGCCGGGATCCGCGGGCCATGGCGGATTTATACGACCGCTACGGCAGGCTGGTCTATGCGGTAATTCTGCGCGTGGTGCGCGACGGTGGCACCGCGGAGGACCTGGTGCAGGAGACTTTCCTGCGCGTGTGGAACCGGGTGCAGGGATTCGATGCCGATCGAGGCGGCCTGGGCGCCTGGCTGCTGGCCGTGGCGCGCAACCGCGCCATCGACTATTTGCGATCGGCCGCCGGGCGCATGCAAAACGCGACGGAGCTGCAGGATACCGAGCATCCCGCGCTGTTCCTGGACATGGAAAAGGAACTGCTCAATTCAGATCGCGTGCGGCGGGTGAAGGGTGCTTTGGAAAAGCTCTCCGCAAACCAGCGTACGGTGATTGAGCTGGCCTACTTCGAGGGCCTGTCGCAGGCGGAGATGGCGGATCGCATGGGGCAGCCGCTCGGTACGGTCAAGACCTGGGTGCGAACGGCGTTGAAGACCCTGCGGGAGGAGCTGGGAACGGCGGTGCCGGCATGAGCTGCGAGGAACTGCGCGATAGCTACGAGCTGTACGCGCTGGGCATCGCGGAAGAGCCCGAGCGCGTGGAAATTCGAGAGCACCTGGACCGCAACTGTCCCACGTGCGTGCCGGGCGTACGCGGCGCCCGCGCGCTGATGACCGTGATCGGCGCGGCACTCCCCGAAGCACAGCCGCCCGCTCGCCTGCGCACGCGTGTGCTGGCGATCGCCGGCGGCGCGCCCGCCAGGCGCCTGAATTGGTCGCCGGTATGGGCCGCGGTGGCAGCCGGCGCGGTGATCGCGGCGGTCCTGTTCAATAACCGCGAGCACCGGGCGGCCGCGGAGCTGGCGGCGTTGCAATCGCAAGCCGCGGCACAGACGCGCGAGCTGGCGCGGCTGAACGAGGCGATGGCCATCCTGAACCAGCCGGACGCCAAACAGGTGGTGTTCGGGGGCGCCGCGCCGCAGCCGCCGCGGGGACGGGTGTTCATCGATCCCCGGCGCGGAGTGCTGCTGCTGGCCTCCAACCTGCCGCCCGCGCCCGAGGGGAAGATCTATGAGATGTGGGTCATCCCGAAAGCCAAGGGCGGCAAGCCGGTGGCCGCGGGCTTATTCCAGTCGGCGGGCGATGGAACCGCGCTGCACGTGCGATCCGGTCCGGTGGATCTAGCAGCCACCGGCATTGTGGCGGTCACGCTGGAGCCGGCGGCGGGCGTGGATCAGCCGACCACCACGCCTATTATCGCGGCGTCCCTGTAACGGCGGCGCGGGACCCATAGGCGGCTCGCCCGTCAAGTAGAATAGAAACACATGATCAGAACCGCGAATCTGGACAAATTCTACGAAGCAGGCTACGGCCGTACCTATGTGCTGCGGCGCATTGAGGTAGACATCAAAGAAGGCGAGTTTGTGACCATCATGGGTCCATCCGGCGCCGGCAAATCTACCCTGCTGAGCATCATCGGCATGCTGGACGGCGCCTGGACCGGCGAGTTCTACTTCCTGGACCATGCCGTTCACAAGATGAAGCCCAAGGATCGTGTGGAACTGAACAAGAAGTACATCGGCTTTGTGTTCCAGAGCTATCACCTGATCGACAACCTGACGGTGTACGAGAACCTGGACATTCCGCTGTCATACCGGAACGTAAAATCGGCCGAGCGGGCCAGCCTGGTGTGCGACACGCTGGACCGCTTCCATATCGTGGGCAAGCGCGACCTGTATCCCAACCAGCTTTCGGGCGGGCAGCAGCAGTTGGTAGCCGTGGCGCGCGCCGTGATCGCCAGCCCGAAACTGATTCTGGCCGATGAACCGACCGGCAACCTGCACACCAGCCAGGGCAAAGAGATCATGGAACTGTTCAAGCGCCTGAACGACGAGGGCACCACCATCATACAGGTGACGCACTCGGAGAGCAACGCGGCATATGGGCACCGCATCATCAATCTGCAGGACGGATGGGTGGTGAATCAGGCGGCGGGTTAGCGGCTTTGCGCCGCGGCTAGTCCCGTAACGCCGCGAGATAGACCGCGGCAGGCACCAGAATCACCATGGCTGCCGCCGCGAGGACCAGCACGCCGTGTCCGGCGATGAGGGCGGCGGTGGAAGGCAGCAGCGACTGAATTCTGCCGAATGCCGACTGAAACCACGCCGAAGTGGCGCCGAAGCAGGCTCCCAGCAACGCCATGGCGCAGCCGAATGCGATCACCTGGGCGGCGGTTATGGGGCGGCCGGCTGCCGCGGCGGCTTCGCGGCGCGCACGCATCTGGGCCAGCCACCAGACATGGCCGGAATCCGGCACACGTGCCTCGGCCCGCATTTCCTCACGGGCATCGTCGATGGCGCCCGCGATGGCCGCCACATCGGAGCAGATGGCGCACTGCTCCACGTGCGCGCGCAGGCCGGCCTCGACCCGTTCGGGCCAGCGGGACTGGAGAACGGCGGACAGTACCTCCGATTCAAACTGGCACTCCACTGCCTGCCCCATCAGCGGCACGGTTTGCCCCCTTCCGGTGCGCGGCCCAACAGGTCCGCCAGCCTCCGCCGTGCGCGAAACAGCATGGGCTTCAAACTGGTGGCGCGCAGTCCCAGCACGTCGGCGATCTCCTGGTGCGAAGCGCCCTCGGCGTAGGCCAGCCAAAGCATGGCGCGTTCGCGCGGTTTCAGATGCGACATGGCCCGGGTCAGATCGGCCCGGCCCTCGGCGGCGCCCTCTGGCTGACGGGAGGGAACGCGCTCGATATCGTCGCCTGCCACGCTGGAGGGTGCGTGTGTCAGGCTGCGGCGGCGGGCGTCTCGCGCCAGATTGGTGGCGATGCGGTACAGAGAATTGCGGCGGTGGGTCTCGCTGGTGTGCGTGGCAGCCGCCCGCAGGAAGCGATAAAACGTTTCCTGCAGCAAGTCTTGCGCGAGTTGGCGGTCGCCGGTAACGCGGGAGAGGTAAGCCCACAAGCCGCGCGCTGTGCGATCGTAGAACGCGCGGAAGGCGTCCTCGTCCATCACGAAACCCGCGCTGGCGTCATCCAGTGCACGGTCGCGTCCAATATCCGTAAACGTCGTTTCGCGAAACATAGAGGATGGCTAGGAGCCTGACGCGGTGATCCGCCGTGCGGACGGCGGCCGCTCGACCAATCCGAGGCGCAGCGAGATCACATATGAGATTATCGCCGAGATGACAAACCCCAGGCCGAGCGCGATGGCCAGAACGCCCAGGGCATGCAGGGGCTGGGAAGCGTCGGGAGTAGTGACGTGTCCGCTCACCACCTGCAGGCCGATACCGCCCGCCATCAGCACTACGCCGCCCTGCACCGACCACAGAATCCGGCTCAGAGGCGCGCCGACGCTGCGGGGCGCGGCGTCCAGCGCGATGGGCGACGATTCCAGGAACTTGGCGCCGGCCGGCGACTGGACGTAAGCCAGCAGGTCTTCGTTGGCCGTGAATCGATCGAGGAGCTTGGTGTGGGCATCGGTCTGCACCTTTGCCAGGCGGCTCCAACGTCTGTAATCCACGAGGGTGCGAATCAACCAGACCGCCAGGCCGACCGCCATGGAGAAACCGATGAATACGGCCAGGCCGTTTAACACATCGCTCCAAATATCCAAGATCCTGCTGGCCGTGTCCTTGGGGCGAGGAACCGCACCGTCGCCGACGTAGAATGCAGGATTCCGGGTGACTTCGGGGTGCGCGTTCAGAAAGCTGACCAGCGCGGGATACGGCGCCAGATAGGACTGGCTGTCGAGCAGGTTCGGGTCGAGCGCCAGGACGCCGCGCAACGCCGGCGGATAGTGTTCCAGGAGCGCCGACAACTGGTCCTTGGTGCGTTGCGCGTCGGGCTGCTCGACGGTCAGGACCGCCGGCTGCCCCGGCCCACCGCTCTTGGCCGCCTGCGCCCTCGCAGGCGTCTGTATTGTATGGATACCGGCCGCCAGAAGTCCAAGCGCCAGAAGTGGTTGGAAGCGCGTCATCTTGTCGAAATCCTCTCTACCGGATAGTTACGCGAGGGAGGGGGTCGAGGTTATCAGGCGTTCGCGGCCAGGCGGCGCAGCGACTCGGTGTAGGGTGCGCGCGCCACGCCATGTTCGGTGACGATGGCCGTCACGTAGCGGTTGGGGGTTACGTCGAACGCCGGGTTTTCGACGGGCGTGCCGGCGGGCGCCACCTGGTTGCCGAACACATGCGTGACCTCCGCGTCGGGACGCCGCTCGATAGGGATCTGGTCGCCGGACGCCAGGGTCAGATCCAACGTCGAGACAGGCGCGGCGACGTAGAACGGTACGCCGTTTTCGTGGGCGAGCACGGCCACGGAGTAGGTGCCGATCTTGTTGGCCACGTCGCCGTTGGCGGCGATGCGGTCGGCGCCCACCACCACGCAGCCGATTCGACCCGACTTCAGGAAATGCCCCGCCATGTTATCGGTGATCAGGGTGGCGGGGATATGGTCCTGCTGCAGTTCCCAGACCGTCAGGCGCGCGCCTTGCAGGAAGGGCCGGGTCTCGTCGGCGAAGACATCCACCTTTTTGCCGGCCTCCACAGCGGCGCGGATCACGCCGAGCGCGGTGCCATAACCCGCGGTGGCCAGCGCGCCGGCATTGCAATGCGTCAGCACGGTTTTACCGTCGGGCACCAGGTCCGCGCCGTGCCGTCCAATGGCCTGGTTGATGGCGATATCCTCCAGGCGGATCTGCTGCGCTTCAACGGCCAGGCGCTCGCGGATCTCGGCCAGCGGGCGGCCGCGCAGCGACCCGTACAGCTTGCGCATGCGGTCCAGCGCCCAGAAAAGGTTGACCGCCGTGGGGCGCGTGCGCGCCAGCGCATCGCAGATCTGTTCCACCCGCGCGTCCAGATCACGGGCTTCGGCGTGCGCCACACCCAATGCGACTCCCATGGCCGCGGCTACCCCGATGGCGGGCGCGCCACGGATCACCATGTCGCGGATGGCGGCGGCCACGTCTTCATAAGTGCGGCAGGTGACGTACTCTTCGGCGAGCGGCAGGCGGCGTTGATCGATCATGACGACGCCCGCGGGGGTCCATTCGATTGTTTCCACCATGTGTTGAGCGGGAAGTTATAGCGTAACTCACTCCGCTTGAATGGTGACGAGGTGCTGGCCGCGGGGCAGGAAAATGGCGTTCGGACCGGCGATTTCGAGCGGGGTTTCGGCTCCATCGATCTCCAGGCGCACGGGCTTGCGATTCAGCAGCGCACAGGCGCGCCCGGAGCTTTTGTAAGACAGCTCGACGGCGTGCGCGCCGACCAGTTGCGCGGAGGTCAGCTCCCCGTTGAAGTGGGTGACGCGCAACGCGGGAGACTCGCCGCCGGGCTCGACGGAGTGCGCGCCGGCGGGCAGGTAAAGCAGGGAGTCGCTGACGACGGGCCAGACCTGTCCATCCACCAGCACCGGTCCGGACGATCGCATGGCGACGCCGTGCGGCGAATCGATCATGAGTTTGGGCCCGATGGTCTCCGCCCGGCTGACCACCGCGGCCGAGGCGGGCAACAGCAACAGGTCCGGCTTCAGAATGGAGTTCTCGAAATACAGCGCGACCTGAGCGAAGGCTCCAGCCGCGGAGTGCACCACCTCGAAGAGCTCCGCGCCGGTCTGCTGTTTGGTGGGATACACATTCTGGTAGCGGTCCACAATGTTCAAATCGATGGCCAGGCGGTCCTGACGCGGCGTTAACGGGCGGTAGCGGCGGGCGATCTCCTCGTAACGCTGCGGCGCTTCGTTCCACACGGTGGCCGGGTCTTCCACCAGAAATGTAAAGTTATGGTGTTCGAGCAGAGGAAGAAGCTGCGCGGAATCCGCGCCGATGGCATCTCGCATGGAAGTATCCAGGCGGTCGTCGACATGTGTGAGAACAACGTCCAGATAAGTGCGCCCGCCGCGGATCTTCTCGATCTCAGCCAGCCACTCCTGCTGCATGTCGCGGGCCAGCCCAGCGCGGAAGTCCAGATAGGCGCGCTGCGACGCCGCGTCCTTGCGCGCGCCGAACAGCTCGATCGGGTCGAAGCCGCCGGCGGCGCGAAACTGCGCGCGCACGTCGTCATTCATGGGGGTGAAGCGGGAAGGATTGGCGAGCCCTTCGAGCGACTCGAAATACAGTTCAGCCAGGTTGACGCCATCCCAATCGAAGCCCTCGATCAGTTGTTTGACGCCGGCGGCCGCCGCGCGGAAGCAATCGCGGTTGGCCAGGTTCATGAGTTTGCGCCAATCGAGCTGGGCATCCTGCAGGACGCCGGTCTTCTCGCGCCACTGCGGATGATCTTCCCAAAACTTGTCGCTGACGTGCGGCAGTTCTAGCCAGGCGTACACCAGGATGCCGTTGGCGTGGCATGCGGCGATCAGGCGCCTGAGGTAGCCATCGCGTTCCGGATCGGGGTCGTAGAAGTGCCAGGCGGCCACGTGCAGCGCCGCGATGCCGGAGTTGCGCCAGCGGACGGCGAAGTAATCCAGGTCGACGCGCAGGCGGTAGGAGGAATCGAAGAAGGCCCACAGGCGCGTGGAACGGAAGGGCGGCTCCAGGCCGAGGTCCGCGAGCGCGTGCGGCAGGTAAGGAAAACGCTCGTAGCCGCGCTCGCCCGGCGGCACGGCCAGCCACAGCACAGCACCTGAGCCGCGGCGGAAACCGGCCAGCATGGGCGCCCCGGTCCAGCGCTCCCGGGCGAAGATGCGGGCATCGGCGGGCACTTCATGGCGCGGCAGCTCCAGGCCTTTTTCCCAAACGATGGGCAGTCCGGGCATGTGCACATCCTCCAGGCTGGCGACGCGCACGTTATCCTTGGCGATGCGGAACCCGAATTGTTCCGCAACCGAGGTGTCGCCTTCGAGGATGAGGTATGCGCCGCTTTCGACGCGCGCCGGCCATTCGGGCGAACCTGCCGATCCGGCGCGCAGGACGAACAGGCGGGCAGAGGCCGCGGGCTGAGGAAGGAATCCGACCGACTGGAGGATCAGCGGCCATCCTCCCTGATCTTCGGAGAGCACCGCGAACCCGGGGATGGATGCGGCATGCGCCAGTGCCGCGGACAGGCCGGCCAGCATCAGACGCTTTGCGAATTTAGTGAGTGAAGGCATACCAGAAACCCGCGCGAAGGTCGTTAAATGAAGGACCGAACTGATAACCGGACACCGTGTAACTGCCGCGCAGATAATTCACGGTCAGGTATAGCGAACTAGGCATGGAGGCGACGCGGAAGCGCACGCCCGGTCCGGTTTCGATAAAGTTAGCCCAAGGCTCGCGTTTTAGATCCGCGGTCAGATCGACGCTCCAGTAGAATTGCGACTGGAAAGCGCCCAGCGATGGCGTGTAGCCGAAACGGTTCTGCGAGTAGAACAGGAAATCGTTATCGAAGCGGCTGACGAAAATACCGTCGTCATTGGTTTCCATGAAGAGGCCGCCCGTTTTGGATTTCAGCAGGGGGCCGAAACCCTTGGTAAACGATACGCCGCCGCGGTAGTCGGGCACCAGGTGATGCGTGAGGTACCCGGCGGCCGAGCCGGCCTCGGCCCAGCCCATCATGCCGTGCCAAATCGAGGTCGCCACACCCAGCGCCGGGATGAACGCGCTCTCCGAAAGGTACTGCGGCGGCAGGCCGCTGGTTTCGGGACTGATCGAGCCGCGGGTGTCGCCGATGAACCGGAGGCTGACGTAAGGATGAATCGGCAAATTCAGCTGCAGCTCGGTCTTGATCTGCGCGTAAGAAAACAGATCGTGCCAGCGCGTGGAGTACAGCGGATAAGTCCAGACGGTGGTGCGGAAGGTTTCAAACTCCGGCCGCAGGTTGCGGTAAGCCGTATTGGCTTCCTTGGCAATCTTGGGATCGGGCGCCTTGCGGGCGAGATCGAACCAGCGGATGGCCTGGCGGTCATTGTGAAGCAGGTTGTAGGTCCAGGCGAGTTTGAGCATGATGGCGAAGTCCGCGGGATCGTCCTCCTGGGCGAGCTGCAGGTATTTCAAGCCGTCGCGGATGAAGCCGGCGTTGAGGCTGCGCTCGGCCATTACCTTGGCGTCGATGGAAGGCGCGGCCGGCTGGGCGGAGCGTTTTTGCAGGGTCTGCGGCAGATGCAGCACGGCGCGCACGCGGTTGGCCAGATCTTCGTCGGCGCCCTGCATCACGCGTTCGAGCAGCGGCATGGCCGCCGTGGTTTCGCCGCGCGCCAGCAACAGGAAGCCGAGCTGCGCCGCCGAGAGGTAATCGGTTTCGGACATGCTGGTGAGCACGCGGAACTCCGGTTCGGCCTCAGCCTGCCGGTTCATGCGCAGCAGGAGATAAGCGAGCTCGCGGCGCAAGTCGGCATTTTTCGGATCTAGATCCAGCGCGCGGCGAAACTCGGACACGAACGGGTAACGGGACGGCAGCAGCTCCCTGGCGGACTCGGCGGCGCGCGGCTCGCCTCCGCGGGATGCGGCCAATAGCGCGGCGTTGGCTTCTTCGGTGCGGTTCAGCGCCAGCAAAACGCGGCCAAGGTCCACCAGCACGGAGCGCCGCTCGGGGATCAGGCGCCAGGCTTTCTCATAATGCTGCGCGGCGAGCTCCAGCGCATCGCGCTGTTCGGCGAGCGTGGCCAGTTCGAAGTGCCCGCTGAAGTTGTCGGAGCCCATCTGGATGGCTTTGGTCCAGCGCTCAATGCCCTCGGCGAGCGGGCGGTCGATGCTCTCGAAAGCGCGCTCCGCGGTGGCGCGCGATTCCGGGTCGCCGGTCTTGCGGATGCGGTCGAAGACGCGCCGCGCCTGGGCCTGCTGCTTGGTTTCGTAGCAGAGGAAGGCGTATTCCAGGGCCACGTGGAAATCTTTCGGGTCAAGCTGCATGGCCTCGTTGAACTGCTCGCGTGCGGCGAGATTTTCGCCGACCTTGAGGTAGGTGTAGGCGAGATCCTTGCGGATGGCCGGCCGCGCGGGGGCGGCGGCGATGGCTTTCAGGAAGAGGGCGATGGCTTCGTCATAATGGCGGCCGCGCAGGGCTTCGTAGGCTTTGTTCAGGGGTTCGAGGGCAGGGTCCGGGCTCTGGGCAGCGGCCAGGCCGCCGGCCAGGAGCAGAATGCATAACCGCATGGTGGTACACACTTAGTGGGATTGGGGGCGGAAATTCTCAGGTTTGATACCGCTGAAGGCTATCGGAAAGCGTGCGACCTGACGCTAACCTATTCCCCGTCCAGCCCGGCCTTGCGTAGCAAGCGGCGCAGGGCGCCTTCTCCGGCCGCGCCGTTTTGCTTGCCCGCGACGTTGCCCTCGCGGTCGATCAGCACATACAGCGGATAGGACCGCGCCGCATACAGCGCCGCCAGGTTAGTGTCCTCCATCAGGACAATCCGGCACGCCCGCGGCGACTCGGCCAGATATTGCTTCACCTTTCTCTTGGGCTCGCCGACGTTCACGGCCAGCACCACCAGTCCCTTATCGGCAAAGTCCCCAATGATGGCGTCCACCGACGGTTGATCGCGGCGGCAGTATTGACACCAGGTCGCCCAGAATTGCACCAGCACGACCTTCCCCCGCAGCGACTCGTTGCTGAACTTCTCACCATCGAGCGCCTTGGCCGTGAATCTTGGCGCCGGTTCGCGGTCCTCCTCGGCCCCTAGCAGATGGCTCGGGCGGCGGAGCCAACCGTCAGCATCGCCGTGCGGCGGCCGAGAACCAAGTGCGGCGGCATAGCCTGATCTTAGCAAACTAAAGCCGGGCGCCCGCCGGCCGCGTCACCATCACGCTCAGTTCCTGCTACAGATTGATCATTGGCGAAATGCCGCAGGCCTGCGGGGATTACAATGAGACCGTGACTTTCCCTCGATCCAGCGGCATTCTGCTGCACCCCACCTCATTGCCAGGCCGGTTCGGGATCGGGGATCTGGGACCGGAGGCTTACGGCTTTATCGATTTTCTGGCCGACGCGGGGCAAAAGATCTGGCAGGTGCTGCCGCTGGGTCCCACCGGGTATGGCGATTCGCCCTACCAATTATTTTCGGCGTTCGCGGGGAATCCGCTGCTGATCAGTCCCGACCGGCTCGCGGAAGAAGGCCTGTTGACGTCCGGCGAAATGGCCCGCGCGCCCGTGTATCCAGCCGGCGAAGTGGACTACGGGAGCGTGATCCGTTTCAAGTTCGAGTTGCTGCGGGCGGCTTACGGACGGTTCGGCGCCCACGCGGAACTGGAGTCGTTTCGTCAGGAAAATGCGGCCTGGTTGGGCGACTATGCTCTATTCATGGCAGTGAAGGCTGCGCATGGCGGCGAGTCCATCTGGAGCCGTTGGGAGCCGGACATCGCCGCGCGCCGGCCGGACGCGTTGGCTGCCTGGCGCTCGCGCCTGGCAGATGAAATTGCATTCGTGGAATTCACGCAGTACATGTTTTCCCGGCAATGGCGCAGCCTGCACGATTACGCGCGCGAGCGCGGCGTGCGCATGATGGGCGACCTGCCCATCTACGTGGCGCACGACAGTGCCGACGTGTGGTCCCATCCCGACCTGTTCCAACTCGACGACCATGGCGATGCGGCCGTGATGTCGGGCGTGCCGCCGGATTATTTCAGCGCCACCGGCCAGTTGTGGGGCAATCCGATTTACCGTTGGGATCGCATGGCGGAGTCCGGCTTCGGCTGGTGGATCGACCGCGTACGCGCCGCCACCACCCAATTGGATATGGTGCGGGTGGATCACTTCCGCGGTCTGGAAGCCTATTGGGAAGTGCCCGCCGGCGAGACCACCGCGCGCAACGGGCGCTGGGTGAAAGGGCCCGGCGCGGCGCTGTTCGAAGCCTTGCAGGAAGCGCTCGGCGAATTGCCGATTGTGGCGGAGAACCTGGGCGTGATCACACCCGAAGTGGAGGCCATCCGTACGCAATTCGGATTTCCCGGCATGGCCATCCTGCAGTTTGCGTTCGGCAAGGATCCGCAGGCGCCCGATTTCAAACCACACAACTACCCTCGCGACCGGGTGGCCTACACGGGAACGCACGACAACGATACAACGGTGGGGTGGTGGTCGAGCGCGGGCGCCGGCGACAGCACCCGCACCGCGGAGGACATTCGCCAGGAACGCGAATTCACGCGCAGGTATCTGGCGACGGACGGCAGCCAGATCCACTGGGTGTTCATCCGCGCGCTGATGGCGTCGGTAGCCAACACTGTGCTATTCCCATTACAGGACGTGCTGGGCCTGGGAAGCGAGGCGCGCATGAACACGCCGGCAGTGCCCAGCGGCAACTGGCGCTGGCGCTGTAGCGGGGAGGCCCTCACTCCGGCCATCGCACGGCGGCTCAAAGAAATGGTGATCACGTATGACCGATAAGAAGCCGCTGAATTTCTGGCAGATCTGGAACATGAGCTTCGGCTTCTTGGGCATCCAGTTCGGCTGGGCGCTGCAGATGGCCAACATGAGCTCCATCTACGAATACCTGGGAGCGAGCGCCGACCAGATCCCCATTCTGTGGCTGGCCGCGCCGCTGACCGGACTGATCGTGCAGCCGATCATCGGGCACTCGAGCGACCGCACCTGGAACCGCCTGGGCCGGCGGCGGCCGTATTTTCTGACCGGCGCGATACTCAGCTCATTGGCGCTGATCGCGATGCCGCGCGTGTCGGCGCTGTGGATGGCCGCGGGGCTGCTATGGATTCTGGATGCGTCCATCAACATCAGCATGGAGCCGTTCCGTGCGTTTGTGGCCGACATGCTGCCCGAGGAGCAGCGCACGCGCGGCTTCGCCATGCAGAGCCTGTTCATCGGGCTGGGGGCGGTGGTGGCATCGGCGCTGCCATGGATGCTGACGAAATGGTTTCACGTGGGCGGCGGCGGCGGTGGGCGCATACCATGGGCCGTGCGGCTGTCATTTTATATGGGGGCGGCGGCCTTCTTCGGCGCGGTGATGTGGACTATCGCCACCACACGCGAGTATCCGCCGGAGGATCCGGAAGCGTTCCACAGGATGAAGGCGGAGAAGCGCGGCCTGGGCGAGAACGCGCGCGAAATTCTGGAATCGGTGGCGGCCATGCCGCGGACCATGAAGCAATTGGCGTGGGTGCAGATCGCCACGTGGCTGGGTCTGTTCTGCATGTGGCTGTACTTCCCCGTGGCGGTGGCGCATAACGTCTTCGGCGCGCCGGACCCGAGTTCGCCAATCTATGCGGAAGGCGTGGCGTGGGCGAGCTTGTGTTTCGGCATGTATTCGGCGGTGTGCTTCGCGTGGTCGTTTGCCATGCCGGCGCTGGCGCGGGTGCTGGGCCGCAAGACGACGCACAGCCTCTGCCTGCTGTGCGGCGCGGCTGGATTGCTCTCCGTGGCGGTGATCCACAATAAGTATCTGCTGCTGTTCTCCATGGTCGGGGTGGGGATCGCGTGGGCCAGCACGCTGGCGATGCCGTACGCGATTCTGGCGGGATCGATACCGGCGGAGAAGACCGGCATCTATATGGGGATCTTCAACTTCTTCATTGTGACTCCGGAGATCGTAGCGTCGCTGGGGTTCGGCCGGGTGATGGCGCACCTGCTGGACAACAACCGGCTGCTGGCGGTGGTGGCGGGCGGCGTGTTCTTCGTGGCGGCGGCGGCGCTGATGCAGCGGGTACGGGATGTGGGAGGGGCGCGGATCACGGCGCCGAAGGTAGCCGCTGTGGCCCGAGGGGATTGAAGCGATTCTGCTAGAATTGAGACAAATGCCGATCTACGAATACAAATGCCAGGATTGCGGAACGAAGTTTGAAAAGCTGGTGCGGGGCTCAGCGAATGGCGATGGCTTGGAATGCCCGTCCTGCGGCCAGCAGCATTTGCGCCAGGAGTTTTCCACGTTCGCCGCGCATGCCGCCGGTCCCAAGCAAGCGGACGGACCGGTGTGCCCCAGCGGACGCTGCAGCAATCCCGGCATGTGCGGCATGAATATGAACTGAGTGAAGAGAAACCTCATGGTCCAGGTTGGGGAGTACACCTCCCTGGCCTTCCTGCTGCCGGCCGCCACAGTAGTGGGCTACGGCATTGGCTACCTGCTGGACCGAGCCTTTCACACGGATTTCCTTTACATCCCGTTTCTGATCCTGGGCGCTGCCGCCGGATTCGTGCAAGTGGTCCGGGTGGCCCTGCGGGACACGCGCGACGATGGCTCCTGAACAAGGGGACCCGGAGCAGACGCTTTTCGACTCCGCGCTGCGCCGCATTTCCCGCGGAGCCGCGGTGCTGGCGGCGGCCGGCTGCCTGGCGGGGTTTTTCTGGCGCGGCTGGCGATGGGCTGCAGCCTACCTGCTGGGCGCGGCCGCGTCGTATCTGAATTTCCGCTGGCTCAAACGCGTGGTGGACGCCTTGGGTCCCGCCGCGCATGCGCGCCTCAGCGCCCGGTTCGCCATTCTCATGGGCCTGCGCTACCTGCTGTTGGCCGCGGGAGCCTATGTTATAGTGAATTTTACAACCCTAAGCCTGCCCGGCGCACTGGCCGGATTGTTCGTCCCGGTGGCTGCGGTGATTGGGGAAATCATCTTCGAACTAATCGCTCATCACTCATATGGCTCCTGAGGAAATCTGGCTCGCCAAGCTATTCAACGACTATTTGTCCGGCATGGGAAACGCGTTCCTGAAGCTGGTGGGCATGCCCACAGAGCCGCGGCCATGGGCCAACTTCATCGTTATGGAACTGCTGGTGGGGCTCATCATCGTGGTGCTCTTCGCGTTCCTGCGCCCGCGGCTCTCGGTCGACCGGCCCGGCAAATTGCAGCACACCTTCGAGGTCATTTATGACTTCGTGCACGGGCAGGCCGATGATGTAGTGGGGCACGGCGGCGCCAACTACATGGCGTTTTTCGGAACGTTGTTCGTGTTTATTTTGTTTTCCAACCTGATCGGCATCGTGCCGGGTCTCGAATCGCCTACCATGAATCCGTCGGTGACGGCGGGCTGCGCACTGGTGACTTTCTGCTACTACAACCTGATGGGCCTGCGCGAGCAAGGTGTACTCAAATACGCGCTGCACTTCGCCGGCCCCATCTGGTGGCTGGCGTGGCTGATGCTGCCGATCGAGATCGTGAGTCACATGGCGCGGCCGCTGTCGCTGAGTGTCCGTCTTTACGCCAACATGTTCGCGGGCGAGCAGGTTACCACGGTATTCCTGGGGATGACTTACCTCCTGGTGCCCGCCATATTCATGGGCTTGCACGTATTTGTCTCTTTGCTGCAAGCTTACATTTTCATGCTGCTCACCATGATGTATGTGTCCGGAGCAGTGTCGCACGAACATTAATACCCGGCTTTATGCCGCCCCTTCAGTGTGAGACCGGCTGTACGAGGATGACGGGAACCACCTCCTGGGGGCGATCTTAATCTAGGAGCAAGTACCAAATGAAGAACAAGTTGTTATTACTGGCGGCGACCCTGGCGGCTGCCACCCCGATCATGGCCCAGACGCCCACCGGCGGGTCCACCGGCCAGCCGATCAACTGGATTGCCATCGCGTCGTTCGCCATGGCCATTGCGTCCGGCATGTGCGGACTGGCGCAATCCAAAGCCGCCGCCGCAGCCGCCGAAGGCATGGGACGCAATCCCGGCGCAGCTGCTTCCATCCGGTTCGCCCTGTTGTTGAGTCTGGTGCTGATCGAATCGCTGGCGCTTTACACGCTGATTATCGTCTTCAAAGTGAAGTAGTGAGGGAATCGCGGGTGGCTGGCGGCTTGTTACAACACGCCGGCCACCACCTGCCAATCGCGGGCTTCAGCCCCGGGTACTGGCCGCCGGTATCTTCCGCGTCAGATCCACCATTTCTTCGCGGCTCTCCGCGCCGATAGTGAAGCAATCCACGCAGTCGAGCGACAGGGCGAACTGCAGGCTTTCGTCGGCCTTGTTGCGGAGCGCGCCGGCGCCCAGGATCTTCATCCCGATGACGCCCTTGCCGGCCGCTTTCATCTGGCGCAGCACGCCGATGACGGTTTGCGGGTCGGCATCCATGGCTACCTTGGCGGGATTGATGCGCGCCAGGTCCACTTGCACCCACGGATTGGCGGCGGCGGTCTTCAGCGCCGGCAGCGTGTGACACGAGGTGCCATGCGTGCGCACAATGCCTTTTTCGCGCGCCTCGGAGATCACGGCCATGGCGCCCTTCTTACGCTCGGGCCAGTCGCCGTCCATCATGCAGTGGAGCAGCAGGATGTCGATGTAGTCGGTACCCAGCTCGCGGCGGAAACGGTCCAGATCTTCGCGCATCTCCTTTTCGGTGGAGGCGTGCGTCTTGCTCAGGATCGCGACCTTTTCGCGCGGGACGCGCTTGAGCGCTTCCTTGACGTGCGGGTGCGTGCCGTATTGATCGGCAGAGTCCCACAGCGTGACGCCGTTATCGTAGGCGGCATCGAAGAGGTCGGCGAGGCCGCGCAGCCCCAGCTTGCGCGTCTGGTTGGAACTTCCGCCCACGCCGTCGGTGCCGCTGCCTTGCGCCAGGCGGCTCACTTCCACTTTCATGGGCCCCAGCTTGACGCGATCGGAAGCCAGTTTCTGCGTCGTACCCGCGAACAGGTGATAGGGGAAATGGGCGAACGCAGCCGCGCCTGCGGTAGCCGCGCTGCGCAGGAAGAATTCCCGGCGGTTGAACATGTTGCCTCCTATTGCTGCTTTATTCAGGATTAACATAGACGGCGGTGAAGCGCCAGCGTCCCGGCTCTATGGCCGCTCGTAAAGCTTCTCCATGCGGTTGTCCCGTTTCATCGCCGGGGCAGTCTTATTACCCGGGCGCAGTTTCATTTGTTCTAAGGCTTCTACTCCTCGCGGAGCGCCGCGGTGGGGTCGAGCGCCGCGGCGCGCCGCGCGGGCAGCCATGAGGCGATCGCCGCTATCGCAAAGAACAGCACCGCCATGGACACGAACGTAACCGTATCGGTGGGCTTGACTCCCACCAGCATGCTGGCGATGGCGCGCGTCAGCTCGAAGGCCGCCAGCAGGCCCACCGCGATGCCCATCGCGCTTAATTGCAGCCCTTGTCCCACCACCAGCCGGAAGATGCCGCTGGGAGCGGCGCCCAACGCCATGCGAACGCCGATCTCCGGCGTCCGTTGCCGCACTACGGTGGAGAGCACGCCGTAGAGCCCCACACCCGCCAGCAGCACAGCCACGCCGGCAAAAACCCCGATGAGCAGGAGTGAAAAGCGTGTGGAAGCCTGCGCGTGCTCCACCAGTGTGTCCATA
>DATGGM010000147.1:0-11775 GCA_035308525.1 Bryobacteraceae bacterium | reverse complement strand
AAGCCCACGAACGGATCGTACCGGCAAATCACGAAGTCACGGGCGATCGCCGGCTTCAAAGCGAAGAAGAGCGCCAGACCGAGATAGGCGTATTTCAGCAGGCCGAGCGCACGGTCCAGCCGCCGCGGCACTTGTACAGGCTTCAGCAGCACCAGCTCTTGAATCGCGCCCAAAGCGCAGACGCCTCCGCAGAAGGCGCGCCCAAAGAACACGGCCATGACCAGCGGCAGGAAGAACGTAGCCGTTACGACCATCGGAATGCTGTAGCCCGGATCGGTTAGCGCCACCGCGACGTTTTGTATCGAGCCGATCGGGCAAACGCAGCCCTGGCGGTAGAAACCGAAATAGGCCACAGACCCCGCGGTCAGGGCGACCAGCGCTTTCCGGTTGCGCCGCTTCAGAACCAGCCAGGACGAAATCCCCATGGCCGCCGCCAACACCGCGACATCCAGCACCTGCAGCCAGGAGTTCCGCGGCAGGGGTTTCTGCACGGGGGGCGTTTTGTAGCCGCCTCCGATGGTTTTTTCCTGGGGGGCGGTGTCTACGGGACGCTGGTAGGGAATCGACTGCGCGGGCAGCGTGCGGATGGCAAAAAGCAGGACGCACAAAGCGAAGCCGGGCGGCCTGCTAGGCCGCCACAGGCTGAGAGCCTGTCCCACGGCACTCATGTTAGCGCCCTGGTCACCGGGATGCGCACGAGAGCGTCTTTGGGGCACGCCCTGGAGATGGCGCAGCGATTGCAATCGACGCAGCGGTTGTAGCGGATCTTCAGTACGATCGAGCCCAGTCCCAGCGGTTCTTTACACTGCATCGCACATTTGCCGCAGCCGTCGCACTTTTCCTCGTCAATGAGGTAATCGTAGAAATTGTTGGCGGGATCTTCGGGATCTGCCTTGCCGATCGGCTTGCGCGTAATCGCATCGCGCGGGCAGAGCTTCTCGCTCGGCAGGCCGCGCTCGTCCACCGCGCTGGTAATTTTGAAGTACGCCGGACAGATGTTGCAGCGCCCGCAGCGGGAATGCTCGTTTACGGCCCGCACGGCCGACAGGGAGACAACGCACTCGGTGGTGCAGAGACTGCAGGCGGCCACGCCGACCTCGCCGAGGCGGCTGTTGAGGCAGCGTGCCGAGTCCACCTGCCATACGACTTGCCCGTTCGCTTTGCGGACGAGGAATCCGGCGCCGCCGCCCAGCGTTGCCAGGACGACTCCCCGGGCGGCATTGTGCATCAGATCCCGTCTGGTGAAATGTTCATTCATAGCGCCACCGGTTCAAAGACGAAGATCGCGAGTTGCACGGTGTCGGCCACATACACGCGCCCACGCCGATCCACCGCGATGCTCATGTTTTTGCAATTCGCTTCGAAGACGTCCGAGGCAATGACCGCCTCCAGTTCCCCGCTGAAGCTGTGGACTTTGGCACGCGGGCCGGCCTTCTCCGTGACGTAGAGGCGGTCCCGGATCGCCACGTTGGTCGGATTGCAGCAGCCTCCGAACCCGGCCGGGTCGGTGCCGTGGAAGTGTCCGATGTGCCCGAGCAATTCACCGGTGGGCGCGTAACGCTCCACGCGATGCTTGCCGGGGTTGGCCGCATGGATGACACCGTGCGCGTCCACGCCGAAGTCCACCACGCCATTGGGGATCAGCAGGCCGTTCAGCGGGTTGTCGCGGCCGATGTTGTTGCGGAATTTGCCGGTGCAGTCCAAGCGGCGAATCGCGCGGCCCGTGGCGTCTCCGGCCAGCACGTCTCCATTTACAAAGCCGATGGATGTGACGCGTCCCAGCAGCGCTTCGTCTCGCCAGGTGTGGACGAGTTTTCCGGCGTCATCGAAGATCTCGATCTGGCGGATCTGGCCCGTGTAAATTGCGCCGGAGCCTGCCACTGCTACCGAATGCACCGGCTGCGAAGTGGACCACCGCCGCTTCAGGCGGCCGCCTGCGTCGAAAAGGGTGATGTGGGAATCGTTGGCGGCATAGATATTGCCGGCAAAGTCCAACGCGATGCCGCGCAACGATGTGGCGAACTGGCTGGGTCCTGAGCCCTTGCCGCCGATAACTGCAACCTGCCGGTATTGCATGACAAGTTTCCTTAACCTCGCAGGTCCAGGCAGATCATTCTGGTCAGATCCCGTAAGACCAGCTTGCCGCCCGACAAGGCCATGGGCGCCCAAACCTCTTGCCCGGCGAGCACTTGCGCGCTGGCCAGCTCGTTGTACCCTGTGCCGCCGGCTTCGACCAGGTGCAGCTTGCCGCTGCTCCCATCCATCACCAGAAACATGCCGTCCGCCAGCATGAAGCTGCCCAGGCCGAAGGAAGCTTTTCCCTCGCTGGTCCAGACTTCCTTGCCGTCGAAATCCATGCAGGTGAACAGGCCGCGCCTTTTCTTGCCCACGGCGAACAGGTGGCCGTTATGCACGATCGGTGTGTGCACCTCGGAATTCCACTCATTGTTCTTGAGGTCGAACAGGCACTGCGGCTTGAAGCTGCCGCCTTCGCGCCGCACCCGAATCATGACGCTGCCTGCGTCGTAGCTGGCGGTCATGAAGACGCGTTCCTCGTCCACCGCGACCGGAGACGGCGCCACCGCCACATTGAACTTGCGGCCGAATTCCCACAGCAGCTTGCCGTCGGCGGCCGATACGCCCAGCGGACCTTGCAGGGTTCCGTACAGATATTGCCGGACTCCGCCCAACATCGCCGGCATCACCGAAGCGTGCGTCATCCCGCGCTGATTGGGGTTCGGCGTGCGCCAGATTTCCTTGCCGGTGGCCTTGTCGATCGCCACCAGGATGGCGGCGCCGCCGGTAGCCACCACGATGCGGTCGCGATCCTGCAGCGGGCACTGCCCGTTGTACCAGGAGGGGATGGTGGCCTGGTATTCGGTAACCAGGCTCTTGCGCCATACTGGTTTGCCGGTCCGCGCATCCAGGCAGTGGAGCACGGCTTTGGGGTCGAGCGAGCAGACGAACCGGCCGTCCACCGCGGGTACCGTGCGGGTGATGGCGTGATTCGGACGAATCTCGCGCGGCTCGCGGAACTGCCAGATCGGCTTGCCGTCCGCCAGCGAGCGGCAGTTGACCAGCCATTCGGACTTGGCTTCGTCGTAATCGTGGTGATAGACGCGGCCGGCCACGATCGCGGCGCCCGCATAGCCCTCAGCTACCGGGACGGACCAGAGGACCTTGGGCCCGGCCGCCGGCCATTTGCGTAAAAGGCCTGTTTCCTTGGAGATACCGTTCCGATCCGGCCCCCGAAACTGCGGCCAGTCCGACCCGCGGGCGGGCGGCAGAACGGCTGCCAGCCCGGCCGATCCCACGCCAATTAGGAAGGTTCGCCGTGTGTACATATAGATGGAAGGGCGCCTCGACTGTAGAGAAGCGCCACATTACGTAGTATATCTCGATATTAAGAGTTTAAGATATTAATTGGCGGCGTCGGCCTTGCAAATGGGCGTACGCGGGTCTCGGAGTTCCCGAACGATCCGAAGTTGCTTGCTGGCGCTCTATGATCTGCCGCGGCGGATGCCGGACAATCCCATGGTTGCTCAACTACGCCATTGCCCATTACCTGACCGCCGCCGGCCTGACGGCAAGTGTGCCGGAACGGAGTTACCTCATGACGCACGCCGCGCGGCTTCGCCGGAATGTCGAAAATATCTAATAGGGCCTCGGTGCGCCCCACATCGTCAGTGTGCCCGGCAGGCCAACGGCACCTAGGGATGGGGCGTTCAGAACGCCGCTGCTCGTATTAACTGTGAGGACGCTGCTGGGCCGGAGGACTGCCCCCAACCTCGCCAGAGCGTCACTCTCAATCGAGATGGTGAGGTTACCCCCCAGCGATGAGACTCCCGGATTTTGAAACACCGTCGCCGTCCCCTCGAAGTCGTGAAGCTCTACGGGCACTGACGTGTGGAAGGGCGTGGGTGGTCCGGGGAGCGAACTGTTGGCGCCCAACCCCCCAACAAATGGAAAGACGGGAACGGTGAGGAGCGGTAAGGTCATCTGGCCGTGGACGAAGTATGCCTTCTCTGAGTTCTTCTTGTCAGTAATCTCAAATACGTAACCGTGGCCGCCAGGGACCGGCAGGGGCGAATCCATGAGGTCGCCCGGAGAAACCGAACCTCCCACGACGTAGCGAATCTCGAAGTCCCGGGAACCGCCCATGGTGCTGGGCATGGCCGTAGGCGGCTTGAACCCGTATATGGAGATTTCGACTGCCCGCCACCAGCCGTCGTTATTGCTGGCGATGGTAGCGCTCTCCGATGCGCCTTTCGGCCATTGCACGTTCCAATGAATGCGGCTCGAATAATTGGAGACCCAGTCCTTGACCTTGCGGCACCGTTCACTCGAGAGGAAGTAGTTGTTGCCCGCGGGGCCAAGCTGGCTGGCATAGCCGATAAAATCGACCCAGGGTCCCTCCAGCGAGCGGAGCACAGGCTGCACGTAATCGTCCAGCCATCTCCTGTGGCTCATGCGAAGCGCGGAATGGTTCGTGGGGAAGTTGCAGAGCCGCGCCGCTAGCCTGGCGCCCGGTCCTCCCGTGGCCGGCATGATGTCGTGGAACTTTGTCCCGCTAAAGGTACCGGGTTCCTTGGTCGTGTCCTGCTCGTCATATACGGCATATTTGTCGGAATCAGCCATTCCGGGCCTCCTTCGGAATCGCGAACATTCTCGACTATATCACCGGCTTTCTTCGGGCGTGAACTCCAGACGGGCCACCGCTCCCAATTTCTCCAATCAGGTTTTATATACTGTTATGCGAACCGGTGCCAGCCCCTTGGCATTGGGGTGAATTATCACGGGGCCGCCGAACTTCTCGGCGCCGTTGGCGTCGCATTGGGGATGGATTATGGCTTGGTGAATTTGGCGTCTTCGATGGGCACGTTTTGTTGCGCTTCGTTCATCTGGATGGTGAAGCGGCCGTTGACGCGCGACAGGGTCCAGCGGAACGGGACTTTAACGCCGTCGATTTCGCGATAGTCGGCGTAATCGATCTGCGTGGGGCTGCGGCCGATGGGGGTATCGGTGTAGCGTACCTGGCGGAGCAGCAGCCCGGACGACTCATCGAAGTACAGCCGGACCGGCGGCTGGCCCTCACGCAGACAAATCAGTGTGTAGGCCGGGTGGTCGCCGATTTTATCGGGGCGGCCGACGCGAAATCCGCTGAAGATTTCCTTGAGGTGGGTGGCTAGGTAGAAATCGGCATCCAGGCGCGCGGCTTCGGCTTCCTGGCCGGACATTTCGCGCGCCGGCCGGCCGGTGTTTCCGAGCCAGCCACCATGGCCGTCGAAGGCGGTAATGCTGTCGCCGTTCGCGGAGTGCGTGATGGACATACGCTTGTCGGGGGCCTTGGCAAAGAGCTCGATGGGAGTCTCGTGACCGCCGAAGGAGATGTTGCCCTTGGAAACGCGGCTGGTGATTTTGTGCAAAGCTTCCGCGCCGCCCACGGCCGCCATGTATCTTTCGATCATTTGATCCGCGCTGCGGGTGGCGCCGGCGGCGGGAGCCGCGGCTTCTTTGGCGTGCTCGGGTTCGGCGTCGGTGGTAACCACAGGGGGAGTGCCCACGGGGTCGTTATTGCCGCGGTGGCAGGTATAACAGGTCACCTCTTTGCGGGCGTTGAAGCTGTCCTTGTTGATGGCCAGTGTCATGGTGATCATTTTGCGCGCGGTCTTCTTGTTGGGCTTGTCGTCGGCATCGAATTTGCCCTCCACGTGGCAGAACTCGCATTCCACGCCGAGCGAGGCCGAAATGTACTGCATGGCGGGAAAGACCTGGTCGGCGGGAGTACCCTGCAGCACCTGGATGTTCTTGAACTGCTGCTCGGCGATTTTGCCGGCGGGCGCGCCGGGCTGGCCGTGGGGAGATTGGGCCCATGCGGTCGCGCAAACAGCTAAGGCAAGGGCCGCGCAAGTGTGATTCGATGGTTTCAGACGCATTCCTAGAGAGTAGCATTTGATGCTGCGGGCTAGCTGTGGGTATCAACACGGGCGCGCAGGGAGAAGATGAGTGTTCGACAGCAGACTAATCACGATACTGCTTTTGCCTTGGGGCGGGGCGATGGCGCAGACGGCGGACGTTCCGCCGGCCGAGAATTGGAACCTTTATTACCAGGCTACTTCCATCGGGCAGACCCACGGGACCTTCAATGCGCCTTACACCGGGCCGCTCAGCCTGCAGGATTATCGCGAGAACGACGTATCGCTGACGAGCACGCTGTTCTTCGATGCGCGGCTGGCGCGCAATCTGCAACTGGTGTTCGATCCTGAAATCGCGGGCGGACGGGGATTCAGCAGCGTGGACGGGCTGGCAAACCCATCGAACGGGGAACTGCCGCGAGTAGCCAGCGCCACGCCCAAGCCGTATATCGCGCGGCTGTACCTGACGTACGACGTGGGCTTCGGATCGGAGAGGGAGCACCTGGAGAGCGATGCGAATCAACTGGCGGGCGACCGGCCGGTGGTGCGATACACAGTGACCGCCGGGCGATTCTCGCTGGCGGATTTCTTCGACAACAACAGCTATACGCACGATCCGCGCAGCCAGTTCATGGCTTGGGCGGTGATGTACAACGGGGCCTGGGATTACGCGGCGGACACGCGCGGCTACACCTGGGGCTGGGTACACGAGTTTCACACGCGCAACTGGTCGGCGCGCTACGCGAGCGCGGCGGAACCCACGGTGGCCAACGGCGGGCGCTTCGACCGCCGGCTGTTCCGCGACCGTGCGGACAATTTCGAGGGCGAGCGGCTGTATTCACTGGGCGGGCATGCGGGGACGATCCGGCTGCTGGAGTTCTTTAATCACACGCATTCTGGGAGCTACGCGGACGCCATCAAGCTGGGCGAACAAACCGGAACCGTGCCCAATGTGAACCTGGTGAAACGCTTCGGCACGCTGAAGTACGGCACGGGAGCGAACCTGGAGCAGGAGATTACGCACGACGCAGGCTTCTTCGTGCGGCTGGGATGGGCAGACGGAAAGACGCAGGATTTCGCTTTCACGGCGATCGACCGGCTGGCAAGCGGCGGTGTGTCGATGAAAGGGACGCGGTGGAAGCGCAAGGACGATGTGGCCGGTACTTCGTTCACGGCCAGCGGCATCTCGGGCGTGCACGCGGTGTACCTGGCGCGTGGCGGCCTGGATTTTCTGGTCGGGGATGGGCGGCTGAATTACGCGCCGGAATATGTGTGGGAGAGCTACTACAGCGCGCGGCTGTTTCCCGGCTTCTTTGCCACGCTGGATGTACAGCACGACAATAATCCGGCGTTCAATCACGACCGGGGGCCCGTGTGGATCGAGAGTCTGCGGCTGCACATGGAATTTGGATTGAAGCCGTGGTCGGCGAAGTGAGGCGCGCGATAATGGTTCTTGATCCACGTGCGAAACCGTAATCTAGCCGGGCTGGCGGTGGCTCTGGCGGCCATGGCCGGGCTGCCCGCGGGGGCATCCGACGCCGCGTATTTCGTGCCTTTGCATAGCCTGCCGGGGTTGGGGATGGACCGCCAGGGAATGACGGAGGAGACGCTGGCGCGCCGCACGGATGCCATGATCCAATCGCAGACGTTCAGCATCATGCGGGAGCCGCAGGCGGCGCAGGGCGCGGAACGCATCCACGGCAGCGCTTTGCAGCGGTTGTTTCGCGACGCGGAGCGCAAGAGCGGCTTTCCGGCGTCCATGCTGCAGGCCATAGCGTACCTGGAGAGCTGGGGCGTGGCGAATGCGGAGAGTCCGGCTGGTCCACGCGGCATCATGCAGATTTCCGAGGCGACCGGCAGGCGGATGGGGCTGCGCATTCAGTACGCCACGCGGCGGCGGGTGACCAAGACGAAGACCGCGGTGCGCGACAAGCACGGCAAGCTGGTCTATCGCACGGTGAAGCACCGGGAGACTTACACGGTGGCGGTGCGGGACGACCGGCTGAAACCGGATAAGGCCATTCCGGCGGCGGCTGTGTATCTGGCCGGAATGGAGCGGCGCTACGGCAGCCGCGACTGGGCGATCTGGGCTTATCATTGCGGCGAGGGCTGCGTGGCCGATTTCCTGGCGTTGGCCAAGGCGGGGCGCGGCGAGCACGATCCGCAGCCCACGGTGGCACAGGTGTTCTTCGGCTGCAGCCCGGTGTGGAATCGCGCGCTGTGCGACGCCATCCGCACGCAGATGGATCGGGATTATTCGCCGACTTACTGGTTTCGCGTGATGCGCGCCGAGCAGTTGTTGAGCATGTACCGGGATGAGCCGCGGGAGTTCCGGGACCTGGTGGAGGATTACCAATATCCGGCGGCGCCGGCGCTGCGCGCGCCCGACCGGCTGTCGGTGTGGCTGAAGCCGCAGGACCTGATCTACGAGACCAGCGATCGCATCCGGAGCGCGGAGGACGGCAAGCTGGCCACCGCGCCGGATGATCCGGGTTACTTCGGGTATCGTATGGCGGGGCAGGGAGGTCCGGCAGCCATTGCGCAGAGCGCTGGACAGGACACGGATCCGGGCGTCGCGCAGGATTCGGATTGGCGCCTGCGGGCGTTTCCATCTACGATAGGCACGCTGGCGTATATCGCCTACCAGACGCGCAGGCTTTTCGAAGCGCGGTTGCCGGGGGAGCAGTTCGTGCCGTTGGAAGTGAAGGCGCTGGTGCTTCCGAAGGACGAAACCGGTTTGGGGACCGCCGGGCAGGGCGGCCGAATGGCGGAGCATTCCAGCGGCCAGGTGTTCGACCTGTCGATGGCTGGACTACCGGCCGCCGAGCGGGAGTGCCTGCGGTTCGTGCTGGACGATCTGGGGTGGTACGGCCATTTGGGATTCATCGAGGAGCCGGGCGGCGGCCAGACGATGCATATCGGGTGCTCGCCGACGTCGCGGGACTTTTTCGCGCGGATCTTCGAGGATGCGCAGGCGGCGTGGCGGGAGCGCAGTGCGCCTCCAGCGACCACGCCACCGGTGGAGCCGCCAGGGCTCCCGGGTGGCGCGTAGGCGCGCAAGTGTTTTAGAATCGGTTGAAGCCCCCCGTTTGGGCGCGTAGCTCAGTTGGTTAGAGCGCCTGCTTCACACGCAGGAGGTCACAGGTTCGAGTCCTGTCGCGCCCACCATTGAAATCGCATCGTAGAGGCCACCGCTCAATCCCTGCTGAACGATCCGATGGCAATGATCAAGATTGATTGCGCGAATATCAGTACAGCCATGAGGTTGCGAAACTGATCGGCTCGCCTCCAGGATGACCTGGGCCATCGATCAAGCTCAGCCTCGTGCTTTTCGACGAAATCGAGAAGGCCTGCGACGCCCTGAGGAATCTTTTGTCGGGCATCCTGGACAAAGGCATCTTGAGGTCCAACTGTCCACCCGGATCCGCATTGGTTCGGCGCTTTCACTCCCTCCTCACGGCTCGGGATAACAAAATGCGTCCCTTCGGACCGGCCGCTGAGGTGCCTGGATCCAGGCGATGACCATCTCAAACCTTGTGGTACACCTTCCGGATTGCGGCCACTATGTCTTCCGTATCCGCTCTGGTGAACTTTGGGTCCAGCGACACACCCGCGAAGCGGCTGAGTATGTCGATCGTCCTCGGGCAGCATGCAGCGCCGTATTGGATCGCCTTGCCCCGCCCGGAGTTGAATGTGGGCCAGGCCGGATGCGCCGTCACTTTCTTCTCGATGTGCGGCTGGATGGGCAGGATCACCGATCCCCCAGGCGGCCCTACTGGCACGTTCTCCGCCTTCATCAGCGCCACAAAGCGGTCGCGCCTGGCCTTGCTGTCAAAGCCCAGAAACACGGCCGCGCCGATTTCGCCGTCCGGATCGGGCAGATGGCGGAAACGAATACCCGGCAGGTCGCCAATGCCGGCGTAAACGCGCCTGGCATTGGCACGCACGACGCTCACTATCGTATCCAGCTTGCGCAACTGCGCCAACAGCACGCCGCCGCTGAACTCGTTCATGCGGTATTGCGCGCCGATGAACCAGTCGCCACGTGCCCCTCCCACCAGCTGTTCGTGCAGAGGCCGCAGCCCTCCCAGGTCATGGAACCGCGCCGCGCGCTCGAATAGCAGTGGGTCGCTGGTAACCAGCGCGCCGCCCTCGCCGGCGGTAATCGTTTTGTTGAGCTGCAGGCTGTAAATGCCCATGTCACCTATAGAGCCGAGCGGCTGGCCCTTGTAACTGGCGCCCACACTCTGCGCGCAGTCTTCGAGAACCTTCAGCCCGTGCTTACGCGCGATCACGGTGATCCGGTCAAGGTCCGCCGGACAGCCCTGCAGATGCGCCGCCATCACCAGCTTAGTCTGCGGGGTGATCTTCGCTTCAAAATCGCCGGGATCCAGATTGAACGATTCGTCGATCTCGGCAAACACTGGTAAAGCCCCGGACAGCACGATGGTGTTGAAGCAGGAGTGCCAGGTCCACGCTGGCAGGATTACTTCGTCGCCGGGTCCGATGCCGAACGCCGCCAGCGCGCAGTGCAGGGCGGCCGTTCCCGACGTTACCGCCAGGGCATAGCGAGTATGCATCCAGGCGGCGAACTCCTTTTCGAAGGTCGCCACCTTCATGGGCGGCTGTGTGCCTTGGCCGTACCACCGGAAGGGACGCCCGGTCTCCAGCACTTCCACTACCTCTTGCCGCTCCTTTTCGTCGTAGTACAGCGGGCCCCAGAAACTGGCCCGCAACGGCGTGTTGCGGACAGGCACTTCGCCCTTGGCCGCCCCGATCCCGGTGGCCACTCCGCCCAGGAACTTCCTGCGGTTGAGCATGCGCACTCCTTTATTAGAAAAGATAGTCCCGCGAGAGAGCGTTTACAATGGGGGCGCCATGCCGCATTACACCCCGGGAACTTTACCCGCCGTGGCCATCAAGATAGGTCAGGACCGTCTTGGTCAGATCCTCCTCAACCCGGTCGGTGAAAGGATTTGTTTGGGTCTCGTAGCCGCCCTCGGAAAAAGCCTGCCGGGTGGGGAGATAACCGAGCCAGCCGTTCGTATAGCCGAAATAGAACGTATGCGGATACGGCGAGCGGTTCCGAACGTTCATGGAGATCTCGCAGAATAACTCGACCGGAGCCGACCAGAGCGCCAGGTCATGGTTGATGATCGCAAACCGGATTGGGAAACGGATGGTGCCTGGCTCGCCCTTGCCGGCCTGGAGATAGTTGCCCAGGGAATCGTCCCAACCGAAGGCTTTCCGGAGAGGCGTCTCGACGAACCTTTCTCCCGCCCGGATACTGACTTTGGCGGTGGCCGCCGCGAGCGACCGGTTGGCGGCCAGGATGCGGTCTCCGAGGAGCACGTTGAACTCCGTGATGTGTGCCGCGCGGAAGTCTTCCTGAACCGTGTAGATCGGCGCCAGATTCCCAGCGGAGCCGTTGACATACAGCATGGGGCCGCCGAGCTTCTCTTCAACGTAGGCCTCTACTGTGCCGGGCGCATCGCCACTGATCAACGTGTTTTGCGGGCCAAGGGCCGTACCGTGCATCGAGTAATTGGCAATCAGGGCAATGACAGAACCGTCCGTGTGCTCGAACCGCATGAGTCCGATCTGCCGGTCGGTAGGCCCGTCCGGATTCAGGCCAAGGGAAATGCGGCCATCGATGTCGCGCGCGCGGCGGTTGATATTGGCGGCCGCATAGCCGGTGCCGAAGGCCAGGCGCGCCGGTGCGAGTTCGCTTCGCGCCTTCTTGATGCCGTCGATCAGGGCCCTCTCCACCACACTCGTATACTCCCGGTCCGGTTCGTGTTTGTATCGCTCGGGCATCATGAGCTTCAAAAGGCCGTGCGGGCCGACCTCCGGCGCGGAG
>DATGGM010000146.1:0-20153 GCA_035308525.1 Bryobacteraceae bacterium | reverse complement strand
TCGGAGAATGAGGCGATACCGCGCAGCGAACTGGTGAAGGGATACGAATACGAGAAAGACCATTACGTGGTGATCGAGGACGAGGACATCCGGAAAGTCGCGCCCAAGACCGCCAAGGTGATGGAGATTCTGGAATTCGTGAAGGGCGACGCGGTAGACCCCATCTACCTGGAGAGCTCCTATTACATGGCGCCGGATGAAGGCGGCGAGAAGCCCTACGCGCTGCTGTTCGCGGCCATGGGGCAATCGAACTATTTCGCGCTGGCGAAGATCGCCATGCACAATCGCGAGCATATCGTGGTGCTGCGTCCGGGCAAGAAGGGCATCCTGCTGCACACCATGTACTACCAGGACGAAATTCGCCAGGTGGATGAATTCCGCACTAATACCGACTTGGTGAAGCCCGCCGAGCTGGCCATGGCCAACATGCTGATCGACACGCTGAAGGCCGAATTCGAGCCGGAAAAATATCACGATACGTACCGCGACAACCTGATGCAAATGATCGAGGCCAAGAAAGAAGGGCAGAAGGTGGTGGAGACGCCGGAGCCGCACGTGGCGCCGGTGATTGACATCATGGAAGCGCTGAAGCGCAGCCTGGCGGAAAAGAAGAAGCCGGTCCAGGTGGCCACCGCGGCGGTGGCCGAGGCGGCCGAAGAGGCTCCCGCCGAGCCCGTGGCCAAGAAGCGCGAGCGCAAGTCGAAGGCGATGTAGCTACCCGAAGATGCCGGCCCAGCCGGCCTTGATAAGCACCAACACCACCCAAGGCAGGACCACCGCCACCAGAGCTTTCGAGAAAGGAAACTTGCGCGCTGCTACCGAAATGCCGGTGGCCAACAGCAGAATCGTCCAGAAACTGAACAGATCGATGGATGAGGCGAGGCTATAAAGAGCTCCCGAGGTAGTGGGAGGAGGTTCCAGAAATGCGCCGAGATTGAACGACAGGGGGTTCTTGAGGTTAAAGTCGTCTGGGTTCTTCACGAAGATGACGACAATCGTCAGAATGCTGGAGATGAGTCCGGGGAGCATGGCGTAGCTGGCAATCCCGAACATCTGTTTGAACCTCAGCGACGCTCCCATCATCTTGACGACCAGCAACAGCACGCCTGCGGTAGCCAAAGCGATCACCACGATCACGATCGGACCCGCCACGTACGCTCCAATCGGGGCGAACTTCAGTTGCATTTGAAGGGCGGCCTCGCGCTGTTGCGGGTCCATTTGCTGCACGCGCGGGCTGGCGTCAAAGGCCTGGCGCATCGAGCGCTCCCAGCCCACGTGCGTAGTGAAGCAATACATGAAGGCGAGGTACGCCACGATGATGAGAATCATCGGCACGATCCAAGTGGGACGGGCGGCGATATCGGCGAACGCCTTTTTGGGATCGAAGAACACACCCGTGATGCGGCCCACTTCCCCTAACGGCGGAGCGGCACTATCGGTGGAGGGTTCAGGAGTCATAAATGGGAGTCCGAGGCGCGATTATGTCAGGATTCGCTCCCGGATGCAAGCATGCCGCAAGGGTGGCCGGGCGAGCGCGCCGGCTAGTGGGCGGCCATCTTCTTTTCGAGCGCGGCCATCAGGCGCGATTCGATCTCGGGCGAGATCGGATGCGGCTCCATCCCTTTGTAGATACGGATGGTTTTCTTGGTGGTATCGCAGACCACCCAACAGTTGGGGCACTCGGTAATGTGCTGCTCCAGCTTGGCCTTGATTTCCGCGTCGACGTTTTCATCCAGGTAATCGGTCAGTTCCTGGAGGAACTCTTTACATGTAAGCAAAGGCGTCGTCTCCCTTGTGCTTGAAAAAGCGGGTCAGCTTGTCGCGAAGCTGCAGCCGCGCCCGGAGCAAGCGGCTCTTCACCGCCGGAATAGACAGGTTGAGCGCCTCGGCGGTTTCTTCCGTGGATAATTCCTCCATGTCGCGCAGCACGAAAACCGCACGATAGGGCGGGGCCAGCGCGTCCACCGCCGAATTCAGAATTTCACCCATTTCCTCGCGGGTGTAGCGTTCCTCGGGATTTTCGTCCCAGGCCGCAATTTCCCGCGCCACGGTGTCCTCGCCGGTATCGATGGTCTCGTCGATGGAGACGGTCTTATCGGTCTTGCGCTTGCGCAGCTTCATGAGGGCCTGGTTGACGGCGATGCGCACGATCCAGGTGTAAAACTTCGAATTTCCCTGAAACTGGTCGAGGTGCTCGTATGCCTTCAGGAAGGTTTCCTGCAGCACGTCTTCGGCGTCTTCGCGATTCTGAGTGATATGCAGCGCCAGCCGGAAGATTTTGTTTTCGTAGCGGCGCACTAATTCCGAGAAGGCGCGGGCATCGCCCTCGCGGGCCTGCAGTACGACCGCGGACTCGTCGGAAATCTGGCTGGTGGCGGGCATCCTCTTACTTCAGTATCGCACACCAATATCGGGCCGCCGATGAGGCTAAGGATCAGGCGCGGATATCGTCTTTGGCGAAATCCCATTCGACGGCACGCCGCTGGCTGGCCGACTGATTGATCAGGTGCGCGCAGGCGGCCGCGTGGTGGCCGGCCACGGCATTTTCCCAGTAGGGCTGGCGCGAACGGACGGAGTCAAAAAAGTGGCCGAAATGGGCCACGGTCGCTTCCGGCCCTTCATCCTTGAAATGCTCCGGCGGCTTGCGAGGGCGCTTGGCCGGCTCGACTTCGCTGGCGATCACCTTGGGATCCTTGTAATACGCATCTTCTTGCGACTGGGCCCAGGAGTCCACGATCCAGCGGTTATCTTCGACCACGTTCTCCGGGTAGAAGGCAAGGCCCTCGCCGCCGATGGTCAAGGCGCCTTCGGTTCCCAGAACTTTAAACTGACTCTCCGCGTTCATCTCATTGTTGAATGACGAGCTGAGATTCACGGTAAAGCCTTCCGGATACTCCAGGATGGCGTTGAGCGTATCGGGCACGTCGCGGCTTTCCTTCCAGCGATACAACTCACCCATGGCCATCACGCGCGACGGCATTTTGGCGTCCATCAGGAAATGGATGGCGGTGCACAGGTGAACGAACAGGTCCGTGGCGATGCCGCCCGAATACTCCTGATAGCAGCGCCAGCGGAAGAATCGCTCGGGACTGAACGGGCGCTTAGTGGCCTGACCGAGAAACATCGGCCAGTTCACGGTTTCGGGAGAGGCGTCCGGAGGGATGGGATAAATCCAGGCGCCGGAGGCGGTGTTGCGGTTGATGGCGGCGTGGATCATGGTGACCCGGCCGAGTTTTCCGGCGCGGATCATCTCTTTGGCTTTACGCTCCAGATCGGAGCTGACGCCCTGGCTGCCCACCTGGACCATGCGCTCGCCGGCACGGGCCGCGGCGATGATTTCCAGACCGTCGGAAGCACGGTAGGTGAGAGGTTTTTCGCAATACACGTCCTTGCCCGCGCGCAAGGCGTCCACCACGATGGTCTTGTGCAGGTGATCGGGAGTGGCGACCACCACGGCGTCGATGGACTTCTCGGCCAGCAGTTCGTGATGCGTGGGGTAGACCTCGGCGTGGCCCTTCACACGGCTGAGGGCGCGTTCGATCCGGCCTCTGTAGGCGTCCACGACGCCCACGATCTCGGCCTGTGGATGCTGTTGCAGAGCATCCATCAGTTCCTGCCCGCGGGCGCCGGTGCCGATCACGCCGACCGTGATGCGGTCGCTGGGGGCGGGCCTTCCGGCGGGCGCGGCGGCCAGCAGCGCGCCAGTCTGCAACAGAGTGCGGCGGGTGATATCCATTTCAGTCTCCAGCCCGATTATAACCGCGGGGCGGCGGCCTCCACGGGGAGCAGCGCCTGCGCCACACGCAGGATCAGAGCCTCGGCGAAAGGCGGGCCGATAATCTGCAATCCGATCGGCAATCCGCGGCGGTCGTATCCGCAGGGAATCGAGACCGCCGGCAGGCCCAGCACGTTGACGGCGCGCACCAGACGGGTGGCGGCCAGGCGCACATCTTCGCTTTCGCCGCGGATGGCGGTGCTGGTTTCGCCGATCAGCGGCGCGGTGGTGGGGGTGGTGGGAGTGAACAGACAATCGACGCGCGACCACAGGGCATGGAACGCGCGCTGCATCTCGCCCCGCAGACGCTGTGCGGTGATGTAATCAGTGGCCGGAAGCAGGCGCCCCTGGTCGAGCAGGGCCAGCACGTCGGGGCCGAACTGATCGCGTTTATCCAGGTGCGGTTCGAGCACGGCGGCCGCCTCCGCCAGCAGAATCACGCGCGCGACCGTGTTGGTGGCGGCGATATCCGGTACCGGTACCGGGACTGTTTGCGCGCCGCGCGATTCGGCCCCGCGGAAAGCGTCGCGCACGGCCGCTTCCACCTCCGGGTCGAGGCGATCGAAGTAAAAGTTCTCAGGCAGTCCGATACGCAAGCCGCGCAAGGAAGGCTGGAGTTCGGGCACGTAATTCTCGACAGCGCGGCGCGAAGACGCGGGGTCGCGCGGGTCGTGGCCGGCGATGATGTTGAGGACCGCGCCGGCATCCCGCACGGAGCGCGTCAGGGGACCAATGTGGTCGAGCGTGAAGCCCAGCGGCAGCGCGCCGTAGCGGCTGACCCGGCCATAGGTGGGCTTCAATCCCACCACGCCGCAGAAGGAGGCCGGTATGCGGATGGAGCCGCCGGTGTCGCTGCCCATCGCCATGAAGACCATGCCACCGGCCACCGCCGCGCCGGATCCGCCGCTGGAGCCGCCCGGAATGCGGTCGCGATCCCACGGGTTGCGAACCGCGCCGAAGTGCGGATTGCTGGAGGTGATGCCGTAGGCCAGCTCGTGCATTCCGGTCTTGCCCACCAGCACGGCGCCGCCCGCCTGCAGGAGTTCGATGACGGCGGCATCGTGATCCGGCACATAGTTCTCGAACAGCTTGGAGCCGCCTGTGGTGCGCACGCCCTTGGTGGCGAACAGATCCTTGACCGCGATGGGAATGCCGTGCAGCGGGCCGCGCCCGTGGCCGCTGGCCAGCTCCACATCCGCCTGCCGGGCGCGCTCGCGGGCGGCATCCGCCATGACGCATTGCATGGCATTGCAGCCGGGATTGAGGCGCGCGATGCGGTCGAGGGCCGCGGCGGTCAGCTCCGCGGAAGAGGCTTCGCGGCGGCGCAGGGCGGCCGCGGCCTCGAGCAACGTCACGCGTCACCGTCCCGGTCCGCGCAAAAAACAGGCGCGGGCTCGGCTTCCGGCGGCAGATCGCGCGCCAGGCGGCGGAAGTCCGCCTCGAGCGCATCCAGGGTCGGGGTGATGCGCTCCAGCGCCTCGTCCGGGATAGGCAATCCGCTAGCCCGCGCGATTTTCTTCCAATCCTTCGTCATGGTGGTTCTCCATGCGCGCGGCCCACTGCGCCGCGGCCAGGACGATCATGGCGGAGACGAACGCCCAGATCAGTATGGTAACGGAATTGTGGAAGACGCCGTACTCGCGGTCGAGCTTCGCGCCCAGCAGCGGCCAAATCAGGAGGAAGACGTACTTCATGGCCTCCAGCACCAGTCCCACCAGGATGGCGACGGGCGCCACGCGTCCCGGCGGGATGCGGCGATTGGGCAGCAGCCAGTAGATCAGGAACAACCCCAGGATGCCGATGGGCACGGCAGCCACTTTGAATATCAGCAGGTTGACCCACAGTTCCAGCCTGGCATGCGAGCCGCTCATGCCGCGCACCCATTGGGCATTCATCCCGGTGAGCACCAGCGACAGCAGCGCCAGCCCGCCGCACAGGAAGATCATGCCCAGGCTGACCAGCTGGTTGCGGAGGTAGGAGCGGTTTTCCGGCACGCCCCAGGCGCGGTTGAGGGCCACTTCGAGCGGCTCAAAGACGCCGTTGGCGGTGATGAGGAGCAGCACCATGGCGAGGGGCTGGAACGCTCCGCCGAGAGGGAGATTGTGCTTGAGAAACGCGCCCAGGTCGCCGGGCAGGTAATCGTTCAACGCCAGGTAGATGGTGTCGACAGCGGCCGGCCAGCGGAGAACATGGTGGCAGAAGGACAGCATCACGATCAGGAATGGGTAGACCGAGAGAAGCACGGAGGCGGCCACCGCCAGGGCGTACACGTGCACCTCGGTTTGCATGCAATAAAGCAGCGTGGGGCGCCAACCGGCGACGGCGCGGGACCAAAAACCGGGCGGTGGCGTGCGGAACAGAGTCCCCAAACGACCAGCTTACGCTATTGGGACGAGTCTCCGCCGGTCACTCATATCGCAGCGCTGTGGTGGGGTCGACGCCGGCGGCGCGGCGCGCGGGAATGTAGCTGGCGGCCAGCGCGACGGCGCTCAGCAGCGCGGCGATGCCCGCCAGGGTGGCCAGATCCGTGGCGCGGACTTCAAAAAGGAGAGTCTCCAGGAAGCGCGTCAACGCCAGGGAGGCCGCCAGTCCCGCCGCGAGTCCTACAAACGCCAGCGTGGCGGCCTGCCGCAGCACCATGGCCAGCACGTCGCGGCGCGCGGCGCCCAGCGCCATGCGGATTCCCATTTCGCGCGTGCGGGAGGTCACCGCGCAGGAAACTACGCCGTAGATCCCCACGGCCGCCAGCGCCAGCGCGAGGCCACCGAAAAGCCCCAGCAGCGCGAGTGTAAAGCGCCGCTCGGCCAGCGAGGATGCCAGATAGCTTTCCAGGGGCTGCACCTGGTAGACCGGCAGCGTGGGATCCGCGGCCAGAAACGCGGCGCGCGCAGCCCGCTCCAGGGCACGGGGATCGGTGGTGGTGCGCGCCACCAGCGAGAAGCTGAATCCCATATTCTGGGCCTGCGGGATGTAAGCGGCGATGCGCGGCGCGATATCCATACCGTACTGGCGGACATCGCCCGCCACACCCACGATCGTGATCCATGGCTTGGTTTCGTCGCGGCCGCCCAATTGGATCTGTTTGCCGATGGGATCCTGATTGGGGAACTCCTGGCGCGCGCAGGTTTCGCCGATGATGGCGACCCTGGGAGCAGCAGGCCCGTCCGCGTCGGTGAACTGGCGGCCGCGCTTCAAGGGGATGCGCATGACCCGGAAATAATCCGGCGACACCGAGTAATTGTCGACGCTGGGCGCTTCGGAGTCGTGCGCCAGGCGATGGTCGCGGATGTGGAAGCCGTAGCGGTCGAAGTCCCTCAGGGGAAGCGCACTGGTCATCGCCACGCTCTCGATACCGGGGGTGGCGCGCAGCCGCGCGAATGCCTGCGCGTCGTACTGGAGCTCGGCCTCGGGTTTTTGGTAGCGTGCGCCATAAACGTAGGCCTTGAGCGTGAGGACGTTCCGCGGATCGAAGCCGGGATCGACGTTCATCAGGCGCAGGAAGCTCTTGCCGAGCAGGCCGGCGCCCACCGCCAGCACGAAGGCCAATGCCAGCTCACCCATCACCAGCACGTCGCGCAGACCGCGGCGCGCGCGGCCGGCGGTGGCTTTCCCCAGATCCTGCAGCGCTCCGGCCGGATCGGAATGCGATGCGCGCCACGCGGGCAACAAACCAAAAAGGAGCGCCGTCGCCAGGCTGACCGCCAGGGCGAATAACAGTACGGGAACATCCATGCGGATCTCGTGGATGCGCGGCACCTCGCGGGGCGCCAGCGAGGTCAGCGCGGCCGTCGACCACCAGGCCAGCAGCACGCCCGCGACGCCGCCCGCGATGGCCAGCAGCAGGCTCTCCGCGAGGAGCTGGCGAATCAGGCGCCAGCGCGCGGCCCCCAATGCGGCGCGCAACGCCATCTCCTTGGCGCGGCTCGCTGCGCGCGCGAGCAACAGGTTCGCCACGTTCACGCAGGCGATCAACCACACGAATCCGACCGCCCCCAGCAGCACCCACAGCGCCGTGCTCACGCGGCCCACGATGTATTCGTGCAAAGGTTCGAATGCCACGGCGGCCTGCGGCGGGTAATACCGGGGATACTGCCGCACCAGGTCCGCCATGATGGTGTTCAATTCGGCATGCGCCCGCTCCGGCGCCACACCCGGCTTGAGGCGGGCGATCAGATGCAAGTGCTGGCAATCGCGGCAGGCCCACGGGTCCGCCAGGGCGTAGCCTAGGGGCTCGAAGATCTCGTGTGTCCCAGGCGCGCCGGGAATGTTGAGCGAGCGGAAGCTCTCCGGCAACACTCCCACCACCGTGAACGAAGAATCGCTTAACCGGATGACGCGGCCAATGATGCCGGGGTCGCCGCCGAATCGCCGCAGCCACAGCCCATGCGCCAGGATGACTTCGTAGCGGTGGTCATTGCGGTCTTCCTCGGGCAAGAAGCTCCGCCCGATCTGCATGCGGATTCCCAGCGTGTCGAAGAAGTCGTGGTTCACGCGCAAGCCGGTGAGCAGCTCCGCTTCACCCCGCTCGACCAGGGCGCCGCCTGCATCGCGGTAGAGCGACATGCCCGCAAACGAGTGGCTGAGCCGGCGCCAATCGTAGGCCGTGGTGTAACCGACCGTTTCCGGGCGCTTCTCGCCCGCATCGGACTCGCCGAGCGCCACCAGGCGGACCGGCTCGCGGTACGGCAGTTGATTGAGCAGCACCGCTTTCACGGCGCTGAAGATGGCTGTGCCTGCGCCTATGCCGAGGGCCAGCGTCACGATGGAAGCGATCGCGAAGACCGGACTCTTGCGCAGGACGCGCAGGGCATACCGGAGATCGCCGCGCATCTCGTCGAAGGGCCGCAGGCCGCGGGCTTCACGGCACCGTTCCTTGTAACCTTCCAGGGCGCCGAATTCGATGCGGGCGCGGCGGGCGGCTTCGGCGGCGGATACCCCGGCGCGAACCAGATCGGCGGCGCGGGTCTCCAGGTGGAAGCGCAGCTCGTCATCCATGTCGCGCTCGAGCGTGGATCGGCCGGTGAGCGCGCGCCAGAGCAATTGCAGGCGTTTCAGCATGATCAGGCCTGCTGGGTGGCGCCGAGGGCCGACGCGATGGCCGAGACCAGGCGGTTCCAGCTTTCGGTCTCAGCGCGCAGGCGGCGTCGTCCGGCGGGTGTGAGACGGTAGAATTTCGCGCGGCGGTTGTTCTCCGAAGTGCCCCACTCGGAAGCCAGCAGGCCCTGGCCCTCCAGGCGATACAAGGCGGGATACAGAGCGCCCTGTTCGATGGCCAGCGCGCCGCCGGAGATCTGCCCGATGCGCAGCAGTACGCCGTAGCCGTGCAGGGCGCCCAGCGAGACGGCTTTCAGGATCAGCAGATCCAGCGTGCCCGGCAGCAGCTCCGCCTGATGATCCATGTCTCCTCTAAGCTCCTTAGGAGAAGTGTAGCCTAGCTCTCCTAAGTTGTCAAGGAGAGCCGGCGGGCGCCGCACTACGGAGTACATTGGAAGGAATGGCGCGGGCTTTGGCAGACGAGCGCACGGTGGCGGCGGCCTGCCGGCGCTATAGCCGGGCGGCCTGGGGCGTGCTCGCCTACAACATGCTGGTGGTGCTGTGGGGCGCTTTCGTGCGCGCCACCGGATCCGGCGCCGGATGCGGCAACCGCTGGCCGCTGTGCGACGGCATGGCGACGCCGCGCGCCCCGCGCATCGAGACCATCATCGAATTCACGCACAGGGCGACCAGCGGTCTGGCCATTGTGGGGGTGGCGGGACTGTGCCTCTGGGCGTTCCGGCTGTTTCCGCGCGGGCACCGCGCGCGTCTGTTCGCGACCCTCTCGGTGATCTTCCTGTTCGCGGAGGCGCTGCTGGGGGCGGGCCTGGTGCTGTTTCAGTACGTTGAGCATAACGCTTCGGCGGGGCGCGCGGCGTATCTTTCGGCGCATCTGGTGAACACTCAGATCCTGCTGGCCATGTTGACGCTGACGGCCTGGTTTGGCTCCGACCCGGTATCTCGCGTGTGGCGCGGCGCGCCGCGGGCGGTGGTGGCCGCGCTGCCGGTTACCGTCGTGGTGTCCGTCAGCGGCGCGATCGCGGCGCTGGGCGACACGCTGTTTCCGGCCAGCTCGGTAGCTTCCGGGATGCGCCAGGAATTTTCGGCGACGGCCGCGGCTTTACTGCGCTTGCGCGCAGTGCATCCGGTGGTGGCCGTGATTGGCGGGTCCGCGCTGCTGGCTGCGGCTTTGGCGGCCTGGCGGTCCGGGCGGCCCGCGGCAGGGCGGGCGGCCGGCGCCGTCGCGCTGCTCGTACTGATGCAAATTCTATCAGGAATTGTAAATATCGTGCTGCTCGCGCCCGTGTGGATGCAGATCGTACACCTGTTGCTGGCGGACATACTCTGGGTGGCGCTGGTAGTTACGGCGCTGGAGACTGGGAGGGGTACTGATTGGGCCGAAAAACGGAAACCGATGCTTGGGCGCGCTCGTCTGTAGGATCATCAAACGCGCCATCAAAACTTAAGGTGGTAGTGTGACCAAAGTGACTCTCATACGCAAAACAGCGATTCCTGTCGCGCTCCTGATTTTATGCGCCGGGCAGGCTTTGCCGGCCGCCGACCGGATCACTCGTCCGATCGACAATAACCGGCGCGCGGAACTGTCCGATCACGTGAATCCGCGGATTCAATCCAGCATCGATCAAGGCCGGTTGGATCCGTCCACGGTCCTGGCGTACGTCACGCTGGTGCTGCAACCCTCCCCGGCCCAGCAGGCTGATCTCGATCAGTTACTGGCGCAACAGCAGGACCCGGCGTCGCCGAACTACCATAGCTGGCTGACACCCGAACAATTCGCGGACCGGTTCGGCGCGAGCCAGGCGGACATCGACAAGATCGTGGCGTGGCTCGGCCAGCAACAGCTCACGGTCAAGTCCGTCGCGCGGGGGCGCAACGCGATTCACTTCGGCGGCGCGGCGCGCCGGATCGAGGCGGCCTTCGCCACCGAGATGCACCAGTATCTTTCAGGCGGCGAATTGCACGTCGCCAATGCCACTAATCCCTCGATCCCCGCGGCTCTGCAGGGAGTGGTCGGCACGATTCACGGACTGCACGACTTTCGCATGAGGTCCATGCGCAAGCGGTCCGCGCACCCGCACTACAACGCGTTTGATGGCGAGCATCAGCTTGGCCCGGGCGATATCGCCACTATTTACGACATCACGCCCCTTTACAACAAGAACATCAATGGATCGGGCCAGAAGCTGGTAGTCGCCGGCGATGTGGAGATTCAGCTTGCCGACATCCAACAGTACCGCAGTTTCTTCGGCCTGCCCGCCAACAATCCGCAACTAATGTTAGTCCCCGGAACTACGAATCCAGGGACTTGTAACGTGAATGATGCTTCTTGCGATCTGGACGAGGCCGACCTCGATCTGGAACTATCGGGCGCCGTGGCGCGCAATGCCACGATTCTCTTCGTATATACCGGCGATGTGATGAATGCGGTGCAATACGCGATTGAGCAGAACCTGGCCCCGGTCATCAGCCTCAGTTATGGATCGTGCGAGCACGAGACGCCGCGGGCGGACGCCAACACCTTTGAAAGTTGGGCCGCGCAGGCCAGCGCGCAAGGCATCACGTGGTTCGCCGCGTCAGGCGATGATGGCGCGGCGGATTGCTTCGACCCGACACTCAAGGTGCCGGACGGCACTCAGTCGGTGGATCTGCCGGCGGCCGTGCCGCAAGTAACCGGCATCGGCGGCACGGAATTCAACGAGGGCAGCGGGAGTTATTGGAATGCCCGGAATAGCGCCACCAATTCTTCGGCTTTGTCGTACATACCGGAGACCTCCTGGAACGACAGCCTGGCGGATGGCACCCCGGCGGCCAGCGGCGGCGGCGCCAGCGTTTACTTCACAAAGCCATCGTGGCAAACCGGCACAGGAGTGCCCAACGACGGCGCGCGAGACGTGCCCGACGTGTCACTGGCCGCCTCCCCCGATCACGATGGTTATCAGACCGTGAGCGGCGGGGTCACTTCGGTTATCGGCGGCACTTCGGTTGGCCCCCCCCAATTTGCCGGTATTGCGACATTGCTCAACCAATACCTGGTCAGCAACGGGATTCAGTCCAGCGCCGGCCTGGGTAACATGAATCCGGGATTGTACGCGTTGGCTTCGGTGACCGGCGTTTTTCACGACATTACCACGGGAACTAACATCGTGACTCCTTGCAATGCCCCAACCACTTGCGTGCCGATAGGGTACCACGCAGGCGTGGGCTACGACTTAGTTACCGGACTCGGCACCGTGGATGTCTATAACCTGGTTACTTCGTGGCACAACAGCAGCGTGCTGGGCAAGGGCGCCGTCACCATGACGCTTTCGGCCAGCGCCGCCAGCGTGACGTTCAGCGGCACGACCACACTGACAGCTGCCGTAACCAGCGCCGACGGGGGAACCCCTACGGGCACCGTGGCCTTCTCGTTGGGAAATTATTCGCTCGGCGGCGCGACGCTCGCGGCATCATCCAAAGGGACGGCGGTGGCTTCCCTGAAACTGAGCGGGATTCAGCTGGCCGTGGGCGCGAACACCATCTCGGCGCTGTACGACGGCGACGCTTCCTATAACGGTGCTACGGCTACCGCGAGTGTCACGGAGACTACACCCGCCAGCGGGGCTCCGTCGGTCAAGAACATGACCAATGGAGCCTCGTTCACCGCGGCAGTAGCGCCGGGTGGGATACTGACGATCTTCGGGCAGCAACTGGCATCCGCCACCGGTGGTGCCCTGGGAACTCCGCTGCCCACCATGCTGGCGGGCACCGTTGTCACCATCAACGGCATCGCCGCGCCGCTCTATTACATCTCGCCGACGCAGTTGAATGTCCAGATGCCCTACGAGGTGCCACCATCTACTCCAAGTACTTCGGCCATCGTAAGGGTCGGCAACAATGGCGAGAGCGTTTTCGCCAATGTTAGCGTGAGCGCCGACGCGCCGGCCATCTTTACGTTTGCTAATGGCGCGCCGGTGCCGTTCACGACTGCGGCGCGCGGCGAGGTGGTCACCTTGTACTTGACTGGGGTGGGCGCGGTGTCGCCTTCGGTGGCCACCGGAGCCACGCCGGCTGCGAGCACGCCGGTTTCGGATCTGCCGGCGCCGGTGGGCGCGGCGAAACTGACCGTCGGCGGAGTGACGGCCGCCATCGATTTCATTGGCATTCCCACGTGGTCGGTGGGCGTGGTGCAGGTGAACTACACGATTCCAGCAACCGCGCCGCTGGGCGCCCAGCCGGTGGTCATGTCGATCGGCGGAGTGCCTAGCGCCACCACTACGCTGACCGTCACGCCGTGAGACGCACATAGCAAGGCGGTTGCGCCTAGTTATACTGGCCACTGATGAATTCCCAGTGGCTTTGCTTACTCGTGTCGATGGCCTTCCTGCCGGCGGCACGCGCCCAGCAGGTGGACTTGTTATCGCTCACGCACCTCCAGGATTACCGGGCGTTGCGCTCGTCGAGCAACAATCCCGATCCGGAGAGCAACGATGATTCCAAGCGCCCCATCCCGGGTGAGACCATCGTGCTGGGCGACCTCCAAGGCCCCGGCATGGTCACCCACATCTGGCTGACAGTGGCCGCCAACGAATACGGTTGGCCGCGCCTGCTGCGTCTGCGCATTTACTACGATGGCAGCGCCACCCCCAGTGTGGACGCCCCCGTCGGGGACTTCTTCGGTGTCGGTCACGGCTTCGAGCGCGACATTAACTCTCTGGTGGTGCGCGACAGTTCCAGCGGCCGGTCGCGCAACTGCTACTGGCCGATGCCGTTCCGCCGCGCGTGCCGCATCACCATTACCAACGAAGGCCGCCGGCGGGTCTCCAACCTCTATTACCACGTGGACTGGCGCAAGGTACCGTCGCTGCCCGCCGACACTACGTACTTCCACGCGCTTTACCGGCAGGCCCTTCCGGCGGCGGCAGGCCAACCGTACGAGGTGCTCGCCGTGGAGGGCCGCGGCCATTATGTGGGCACGGTGATGAGCGTGATTCAGACGGCCGCGGGATGGTTCGGCGAGGGTGACGACCGGATTTACGTCGACGGCGAGAAAACGGCCGGCATACAGGGCACGGGCACGGAGGACTACTTCAACGACGCCTGGTCGCTGCGCGAAGCCGCCGGCCCCTATTTCGGCGTTCCGGTAGCCGAAGGAACAGACGTGGGCGCGCGCATGACGGCGTATCGCTGGCATCTGCCCGACCCGATTCCCTTCACGCGCTCGTTCCGCTTCGATTTCGAGCATGCGGGATGGACCTACAATCCCGATGGCACGGTGCGATCGGCTTTCGAAGAACGTCCCGATCTGTTTTCGAGCGTGGCTTTCTGGTACCAGGAGGGCATCGCCAAGGGCTTACCTGAGCCCCCCTATGGCCCTGCCCGGCTGCCTCACGGCAATGCGCGGCAGATCGAGGTGGAAGATTCCATCGCGCAGGTGCGCACCGAGAACGGCAAGGCCGAGGTGCAGAAAGACGTATTCTGGTCGCGCGATCTCCTGTTCCTCAATGCCGCCGCGCCGGGCGCCCGCATGACGATTCCCTTCAACGTCGAGCAGGACGGGCACTACGAGTTGACCGCGCAGATCGCGCACGCGCCCGACTACGGCATTTACGAGACGCTGCTGGACGGTAAGTCCACCACGGACGCGGCGGCGCTGGAACGCGAGCCGGGGGCCAATACGGGCGGCGGCGGACCGGTGAATGCATGGCACACCGAAGTGTATGTGGCGGTGGATCATATGCTCGCCTGGAGGAAGCTCGCCAAGGGTACACACACGGTCACGTTCGTCTGCACCGGCAAGGACGCCAGATCGACCGGCTACAACCTGGGCATCGACACGCTGATCCTGGCGCGGGTGGGGCAGGTTGAACCCGTGGCGCCGCCGCCGGAGCTGACTCCGCACGCGGCCATGCGCGCGCTGGCCGATCCGGATCCGGTGATCCGCGGCGTGGCGGCATTGACTCTACGCGATGCGGGCGCGGCGGCCTATGCGGCGCTGGATCTGCTGATCGCCCGGCTCAAGGATCCTGACGAGAACGTGCGCCTGATGTCGGCCGAGGCCATCGCGCGCCAGGGTAAGCGCGCGGCGCGCGCGGTGCCGGCGCTGATCGCGGCGTGCGAAGTCCCGGGCGAGCATGTGCACGTGCAGCGCAGCGCGGCCGGCGCGCTGGGCGCCATTGGTCCGGAGGCAGCCGCCGCTCTGCCGGTGCTGCGGAAGCTGGAGGCCATCCCGCGCGTGCGGTGGGCGGCGCGCGCGGCGATTCGGGAGATTGGCGGGGAGGGGCGATAGGGGCATACGGCTAGATGACCGAAAGGGGGCACCCAGCGGAGCCCTGAGAGCGAACGGTGGTAGTAGACTGACGGAACGTCGACAGGGCGTTTGCACACGTTTAAGCTGGGCCCTGTCCGTTCTCATTGGACCGAACGGGAGCGGTAAAACGAATATCAAGATGGCTACAAAAGAAAGGTTCATCCGCCAAGTAGCCTAACCCGAAGAGTCGGCGCGGTTCCTATGGAGAGCGGGCTCGGCCGCCGCCGCCATCCTGGATACGTCAAGGCCGCCGCCTAGAAAGCTATCGATTCTTCCGGCGGTAGTGACCGGATCGGAAACAGCGTTGCCGTAATTTACGACGAGGAGTTGTGTGGCCGGGCGCCGTGTCAGCATGGCTTTCACGCCAGCAAGCGTGCGCAGGTATTCGCCCTTCAGCATTCGCCGGCGCTCCGCCGTGGCGGCCGGCGTTTGATTGCGGCGCAGCAGCATGCGCTCCTGCGAATCGAGCACTTCGTCAAGATCGCGCTCGCAGAGGATCACCCGGCAGGCGAGGCGCGCCGGCAACGCGGCCAGCAGCGGAGCAACGATCTTGACGGCTTTTCCGCGCGCCTCGAACAGCCACTGCGAGTCTTTCAGCAGATTCTTCACCGGCTCATATTCGAGATAGCCGCGCGGATTGTCTTCATCCGCCGCCCGCAGTTCGTCGGAAAGGACGCGCATGCCACCCGCGGCCAGCATTTGCATCATCAGGGAGGTTCCCGAGCGCGGCAGGCCGGTCACCACGATGAGGGTTTCCGCGAGCGGCGGCATCTCCGCGCTGGGGGTTGCGCTCGCTGTGTCGGACGCCGCCAAAAATAAGGCAGAGCCCTCTACCGGGCGCACTGGATGCGAAGTCGCGCGACCCCGCATGCTTTTTGCAAGGCGCCGATGCTCCCGCGCGGATTCGATGTCGCCCGAGTGCTTCTCGAGCACGTCGGCGAGCCGGGCGTGCGCCTCCGGGAAATTCGGGTTGAAGGAAATGGCTGCGCGGAACGCATCCGCCGCCCGCGCGTATTCCCGCATACCCGTTAGGGCGCGGCCCAGCAGGAAATGCGCTTGCGGGTCGTGATAAACCCTTTGCAGCGCCTCTAGAGCGGATTGCGCGGCCGCGCGGAATCTCCGCCGCCGCAGAGCCATCCGGCACAAGCCAATGTAGGCTTGCGCGTTATCCGGATCGATGGCCAGCGCCTTTTCGTAGACCTGCCGCGCGTCGCGCTCGCGGCCCAGCCGCAGATACAGATCCGCGGTCTGCAGGAACAAGCCCGGCCGAACCAGGTGGCCTTGGCTCACCCGCTCAAGCACGGACAGCGCTTCGGTGTAGCGCTTCTCCGCGATCAGCACCTGCGCCTTCAGATAATCGGTCACCGGCGGCTGGTACCGCGCCAGATTGCGCCACCGGGCGAGTTCCCGCCGCTCATCCGGGCTAAGAAGCGACTCGGTATCGGCTTCCTTCTTCTCGCGGGCCCGTGCGACGGCCATCCGGGAAAGCGCATCGACCTTCGTCTTCGCCTCTTCATATAGCGCCCGGCGGCGGCCATCCAGGTCGTCCACAATGCGCCGCATCTCCGCATGCATCGCCAGCGCCTGCGAGGAAACGAACAGGCGAACCGCAAATCGCTGCTCATCGGCATCCGCTTTACAGAGCTCGGCGAAGGTCTCGTAAGCTTCCGCGTGCCGGCCGCCGTCCTGGTATGCCTCGCCGAGGTTATAGCGCAGTTCGCGGATGGCCTGGCCTGCCGCGACCTCGCGATTCTCACCCGGCCGTTCGATATAGCCCAGCGCGATCATCTGTTCCAGCGCTTCGTGCGCCGCCACCGGATCGAGCCGCGTATGGGGAGGATGGCGTCCGTCCGCGCCAGGAATATCTTCCCAGCTGGGAACGAACGCCACCTGCGGCATTTTCACAAAGGCCTGGGAAAGCACCTTGCCGTCCATATCTTCGCCCACCGGCAGCCCGTAAAGCGTCAGGACCGTCGGCGCCACATCCAGCACCGACGGACCGTGCAACGATTCGCCTGTCGTTATCTCCGGCCCGCTGATGGCCAAGACGCCCAAGTCGCGGTGCTCGATCGCCGGCCCCGCGGGGATGTCGGGAATGGACGTGGGACGCAGGTGATCCGGATGGAAGCCGTGATCCGACATCAGAATGACAGTGGCGTCGCCGCCGGCTTTTTGCTGTAGAGTCCCCAACATTTCATCGTGGAACTGGTATGCCATCGAGACCACGTTATGGTACAGCTCGAAGTCGCGTTCTCCGATCCGCGATTGCCGCGGCGGATGGTATCGCATGAAAGCGTGGCAGAAGTGATCGATGGCTTCGTAGTAGACCGCGAAGAAATCCCATGGATGGTTGTCCATTAACCAACTGGCGGCGGCATGGATGCTCATGCATTCCGCGAGCGTCCGCAGGAACGCTGCCAGACGCTGGTCTTTATCCTGGTCGATATCCTTAGCCAGCGGAATAAACGGTCGCACCATCTCGGGCGTTAAAAGGTCGGGATGCATGCGCAGATCCGCCAGCGTCCCGGACAACCCGGCAGGATGAACCACGTCAGGCGGCAGAGGCCAGCCTTCGTGAAGAGGTCCGTCGGCGCGGTGGTATTGGTCGGAGACCATCACGCCGTTGATGGGTTCGGCTGGATGGCTGGGCCACCAGCCGATCACTACGCTGCGCAGATCGTTCTGGTTGAGAATGTTCCACAGCGCTTTCGATTTACGCGAAAGATTCGTCACCGGCCGCACGCCGATTCCGTCCGGGGCCGGCTCGGTGAAGCCGTGGATGCCGTGCTTGAACGGGCGCTTTCCGGTGGCGATGGAGGTCCACAGCATCGGCGAAAGCGGCGGGTGCAGCGTGGCGATCTGTCCCGTGGCGCCGTTGGCCACCAGCCGCTGGACGTTGGGCATTTTGCCGGCGTCCATGAGAGGACGGATTACCTTCCAGTCGGCGGCATCCCACCCGACCAGCAGAACCTTGCGGGAACCCATGGGGCTACCGGGAAGCGACAAACTTCTCAATAACGAAGACAAAGTGCTGCTGAGGTCTAACTCCTGATGGCGGCGGCTTGGGAAAACTCATGTGTTTCGCGGCTTCGACCGCCGCCCGGCTGTAGGGATTGGATGGCTGCAACGAGTGCGCTTCGGCGAGCTCGCCCGATGGCGTAACGACGCCGAACACACAGACGATTTGAGGCGGCGCGCCCGCGGCGTACGGACCTCGTCCTAACACGCGCCAGATCTTTTGCGCTTCGGCCAACGCGATGGCTCGCCCCCTCTCCTTCATCTCCCCGGTAGGCTCAAACAGGCTTTTATCGGCGGCCGGAAGCTCTGTCAGGCTGTCCACCGAAATCTCGGTCACCACCTTGCCGGCCTCGGTCACGGTCACCTTTCGCGGCAGCATGCGACCAGCTATCCCTGGAGCGTCCGAGTACTCGTAGGCGGAGTAGCGCCCGGGTACTTGCGAATGTGTCCGGAGCAAACCGGATTGCGGATCGACGCACTCCTCGGTTTCGTCCCAGCGCCTCCCGGTGGTGGAGCGGGCGGAGCGTCCCGGTTCGGAGAGCAAAATGCAAGTGAGCTGCGCGCCGTTAAAGTTGGCGGTCGAGGTTCGGATGGATGCCCGGGCGGCGCGTTCGGCGGAGGGGATCGGATCGAACAAGGCCGCCCGCGCCTCCTGCAGGCGAAGCGGGATGTAGCCCGCCGTATCTTCGCTGTAGAGCATCCCGTTCGAGGAGATCCGGGTAATCGCGTATGAGGCCGGGGATTGTGCCGTCCACCGCAATCCTTGCTTGGGATCGAACACATCCTCCATTTTCCAGGCGCCGTCGAATTCCGTTTGACCGCCCGAGTTTACCGTGAAACTGACTTGAAGATCGTAACCGTGGCCCGCATTTCGCAACGCGTATTGATTTCGCGCGCGGTCCAGAAGTTGCAGAGCGGCTGCCCGGCTGTCGCGGGCGTCGACGGCCCGGATTTGCCCCGTGACCATTTCGAGAGGGTCGCTCGGAATGGGCTCTTTCCACAGTGCATTCTTACCAAAAGCCGCAATCGACAGTCCGCCTGCCGCTATCCACCACAACAAACCGCCGGAAGCCATGGTATGGCCCTCCCGAACAGATTCTCAGAATGCGCTAAACATTCTCGACCTCTGGCGCAAATCGCAGTCTCGGCCGGTATGGCTTTTTTCGGATCGCCGCGGATCCGCCAGTGCCGCCGCCACCGGTGCCGCCACCAGACCCGCCGCCGGTGCCGCCGCCAGTGCCACCGCCGGTGCCGCCGCCGCTCCCGCCACCCGGCGCTCCGCCAGTCCCGCCACCGCCAGTTCCGCCACCGCCAGTTCCACCACCGCCAGTTCCACCACCCGTCCCGCCGACGAATCCTCCGCCGCCGGTTCCGCCGCCAGTTCCGCCAACAATTACGCCGCCAGTGCTCGCCACAACCGACGTCGGCAGCGAGAACAGCACACCCGTTTGGGTTTGCATGCCGCCTACACTGACCAGAATGGGAACCTCTCCCTCACCCAGGCCGGGTGGAACGATCAGGTTGATCTGGTAAAGACCAGCGCCCGAAAGCCCCGCGAACAGCGTCTTCACCAGGATGTTATTGATGTAAAGGCTAATGCCGTCGGTCGTAGGTGCAGCGCCATTGAACGCCTTCCCGGCGGGAACGGCGGGGGTGGTCGGCCCGAACCCGACGCCGTAAATTTCAACAATGTCGCCTTCCCGCGCCGCCACTGTGGGATAGCCCAGGGAGCTCCCAGTGGGACCGAGGATATCATAACTTCCCTTGCCGTAAGCTCCCGAACCGTCCGGCCTGAAAATAATGGCAGCCACGTATACCTGGTCGAGCAGGCAGAACGACGGGGCAAACTGACTCAGAGTTACGGTAGTAGTTGCCTTCCCGGCGGCAGTCGTGACGACCACCGGGACCGTACTCAGAGCCGTATCGTCCGGCGCCTGCAAGTTAATCTGGGTAGGACTAACGTACGTAAGATAGGCGGGTTTTCCGTCAATGGTGACGCTGGTGCCGCCCAGCGAAGTG
>DATGGM010000145.1:0-35893 GCA_035308525.1 Bryobacteraceae bacterium | reverse complement strand
TCCACCCAATCGGTGCGATCGTCTTTCATGCCGCCGTGCCAGATATCGTGGAAGCCGAGGATGTCGCGGTAGAAGCGGTCGGCGGCGTCGCGGTCGGCAACCGTTACGCCCACGTGAATGATGCGCTCGGAAACGCGAGTATCCGGCAGAAACTTGCCGAAGTTTTTGGTATGCAGCGAGCCGGGACGGTATTCCACGAACTCCACGTTGTGACCGTCCGGATCTTTCAGCATCATACTGAGATTGCCGTCCAAACCCTGGTGCAGCGTGTCGGGAACCTTCACGCCTTTGGCTGCGAGATAGTCGCGCAGTTGTTGAATGTTGGTGGTCTCGAAGGCGACGTGCGAAAGACGATCCTCGGTTGGGCTTTTCAATTCCGGGAAGACCTCGATGTACTGATGGTCGTTGACCTTGAAGTAGGTGAGCATCAGCCCGCCGGTGGGCTTGTCCAACGTGAAAGGCTCCTGATAGCCGAGCATGTGGCCGTAGAACTCGCGGGCCGCCGCCAGATCGTCCGTCTTGAGCCCGATGTGCGCGACTCCGACGATCGGCGGGCGTTGTTGCGCGCAGGCAGGCAGCCCGGCCAGCGCGATGATAGCCGCTAAATATCGCATGTAAACCAGCAGTATCACCTTTCGCACAGCCAATCAAACGGCGCGCTTGCGGGCGTACAGCATCGCGCTCCAGGTGGCGTCAACCGAGCAGATTTTGTAATCCACCAAGCCCACGGCAGCGGCGGATTCGCGGAGGAACTGTTGGGTAATGCCGCCGCCTTTCCGCCAGAGAATCCAAAGCTTGGTGCGCGTTGCGAGCCGGCGCATGCCGGGCAGAGCCCCGGCGCAGGCCGGGGCCTCTTCGACAAACCACAGGGTGACGGGACATCCCGCGCCGGGCGTCTCTTCGAGTACGGCGCCCTCCGGCAGCGCGCCGATCACCGCCGCGTAATTGCGCGGCGGATCGATCAGCATGGTTCGGGAGCCTTCACGAATGCCCAGCTTCCGCGCGGCCGTGCGCGAGGCGTAGCGCTCCATCATCCGCGGCGGGACTACCGGATTGGCGGGCCGGTCGGCGAGCGCTGCCCGCACAGCGGTCCGCAGCCGTCCGGGCGCACTGAACCTTGCGTCCGGTAGCGCCTTGCGAATCGCCTCGATTTTTTCCGGCAACCCACCCACAAACACGATAAGGATGTGGCGAGTAGCCTTCAGGCCGCGCACAAACGTAGCGACTTCGCGGCCGTGCGACGGGAGCCGCGAAAGGTCGATGACGAACGCATCGGGCGGCGATTGGCGGATGGCGCCGAATCCGGCCGAGGATAGCTTTTCGTCGTAGTCTACGGTGTGGCCGGCAGCGCGCAGGCCGGCCAACAAAGCCGCGGCTTCATTCGCCTTCCAGTGGACCAGGCGAACACGCGCCATCACGGAGCCACCGGCAGAACTAAGTGCGACGGGTGAGATTTAGAGCGAAACACCTTCTGGGTGGCCGCCTGGTAATCGGAGGCATGCGCCTTGAAGATATTCTCGACAAATGTCTGCGGGTTGCGGTCGTACAGCGGAAACCAGGTGCTCTGCACTTGCACCATGATGCGATGTCCCTTCAGGAACGCATGATCGTTGGTGTGCAGGTCGATACGGTACGGCGTGACTTCATTGGGAACGATCGCCTTGGGGTGCTCGAAGCTTTCGCGGAAACGCCCGCGCAGGATCTCGTCTGCGATCATGAGCTCGTATCCATTCAGCGCGGGATCCTCCGGGTTGAACTCCGGATACACGTCGATCAATTTCACCACCCAATCGCTGTCGCTACCGGTGGTCGATGCGTGCAATTCGGCCACGATGTCGCCGGCGATCTTTACTTCGTTGGGCAGCGGCTCGGTCTGCCACGTCAGCACGTCAGGCCGGTTGTCGACAAAGCGCTGATCCTCCACCAGCCAGGTGGGCCAGGCGCCGCCGGGGTAGGTGGGACTGATGGGGCGACGGCGATAGGGCACCGGATGCGCGGGATCGGAGATATAGCTGTCGAACTGGTTATCCTCAGCGACCGGCGGATCGAACGACAGAGCGCCGCCTTCGCGCATGTAGAGACCGCGGGCCTGGCTGGTGCGGGGCGGCCACGAGTCATAATGCTCCCAACGATTCGACCCGGTCTGAAAAACGAGGGCTTCGGGAAAGTCGCGCGCGCCGTGGTCCTTGAGCCAGTACGCGAACCAGGGCGCTTCGATTTCGGTGCGGAAATACTTGCAGGTATTGCTGTCGAACGGAATTTCGCCGAGCTTGGTGCAGTCCTTGCCCTCCCAGCCGCCATGATTCCAAGGCCCGGCCACCAGGTAATTCAAACGATCCGGATCGTGCTTTTCAAAGAGCTCGTAGATCTTCACGGGCCCGTAGAAGTCTTCCTGGTCCCACCAGCCGGCGACGTTCAGATTGGGAACTTTGGGCGCGCCGATGTGCGGGGCGAACGCCTGCTGCTGCCAGAACCGGTCGTAGCTGGGATGATCGACGAAATCGTTCCAGGTGGGAATCTTGCCGTGAAAGTACAACTCGTCGGCATTGGAGAGCGCGCCCAGCTTCAGATACCACTGGTAGGTGTCGGCGCGGTCGAACGCAAAGTTGGTGTTGGTCTCCTTGGATGTCTCGAGCAGCGCGGCGTACTCAAATCCGTAGCTCAGCCGGAACGCGCCGTTGTGATGGAAATCGTCACCCAGGAACATGTCGGCGGGCGATGCCTGCTCGGAAGCGGCCTTCAGCGCGGGGTGCGGATCGAGCAGCGCCATGGTGGTAAGCCAGCCGCCGTAGGACACGCCAAGCATGCCGACGCGTCCGTTGTGTCCCTTGACGTTGTCGAGCAACCATTGGACTGTATCGTAGGTGTCGGTGCTTTCGTCGATGGCCTTCGCATCGCGCCGGTCGCGCACCTGACGCTGCATCACGAACTGGCCCTCGGATTTGAAACGTCCGCGGATGTCCTGAAAGGCGAATATGTATCCACCGGCTACCAGGTGCGAGTACCGGGTGCGCAGGGCTTTTTCGTCCGAAATGGCGCCGTAGGGGGTGCGAACCAGCAGGATGGGCAAGCGCTCGGACGCGTCGTGCGGAGTGAAAATGACGGTGTGCATTTTGGCGCCGTCGCGCGTGGGAATCATGGCGTCGGTCTTGGTGAAGAGCGCATCGTCCTGGGCGAAAGCAGCGCAACAAAGCATCGCCGCGCCAACCAAGCCATGCAGCCGAACGGTCATACGCTAGCCCCCTTTTCCGCGCCGTGCATCAATTCCACGATGGCCTTGAACAGGCGCGATTTCGCCTCATATCGCAGCGGTCCACGCGTGATATATCGCATATTGACCACCAGGCCCCCAGGGCTGGGCCGCAGGTCCGCCGCCGGCCTGGCCGAAAACGCGCGCGTTCCATATTGGCGCGTGACGCGCTCCCAGTCCTGCTCCGCCAACTTGGCGTCCTCTTCGGTCTCCCGCTCGACGATCTGCCGGATCTGTTCGGCCATGCGGTAGGGATCGCCGCCCGAAGGCAAAGTTACCTGCAACTCGTCCCACAGCCACTGGCCCGCGGTCGAGAAATTGAAGTAGTGGCCTTCGATGGCGAATCCGTTCATGAAACTGACGCGCCGGCCGGTGGGATGGCCGGTGCTGGTCCAGTTGCCCATTTCGAGCAAAGTCGTGCGCAGGATGCCCACCTCGATCACCTCGCCGCCCACGCCATTGATTTCAACCCAATCGCCCAGGCCGATGCCGTTCTTTCCCATCAGCACGAACCATCCGAAGAAGGCCACAATGAAATCTTTCAGCACAACGGTCAGCCCGGCGCCGGCGAGGCCAATAATCGTGGGCGTTTGGGTGGGCGCTCCGAAGATCACCAGCAGGATCAGGATCGCGGCGACCGCGTGTACAGCTATGCGTGAGACTACGCTCAACTGATGGACCCGCCGCTTGTCGGCCTGGCGTCCCAGTATTCGCTCCAGAATATCTTTCACCACCGTGGCGGCCAGCATGATCGCCAGCATCAGACTGAACGAACCGATCAAGCCGTGCAGCACGCCGCGGCGGCGGTCGGCCACCAGCGGCAGCCACTGCTGGTAGACATTCCCCAATTGCTGACAGATCTGCGTGCGTTTATCCAGATCGGCGAGGGTCTTCCGCACGTCGGACAAGCCGCGCAGCTGCGCGACCACGGTAGCGGTGTCGTCCGAGTCGCTCTGATCCTGATCATCGGGAGACGCGGCGGGCGCGGCGGTGAGTTTGCCCTCCAGTTGCTTGTGCTCATCGGAAAGCGTGGCGGCCTTCTTCTCGGCCTCCTGGCGCGCGGCCTGTATCTGATCCTCCCTGGAGTCCAGCGCAAGCCACAGTTGAATCTGCTCCCGCAGCGCTCCCGGAACGCCGGCAGGGGCGAGCTTGCCCATGGGCGCGGCACTTTGGCGGGCGGCCTGCAAGGCTTGTTGGGCATGCTCCAGGTTGGCGTGCTCATCACCGCCCGCGCGCTCCAGGTCCTGCTGCGCATCGGCCAGCTCATCCTGATCGAGCGTCAACTGCGCGCTGGCCAATTGGAGACGGCCGGCGGCACTGCTGTTGGACGCGGCGTCCTTAGTGAGCTGCGCGACGAGCTGCTGCCCGGCGGTAACCCGCGCCTGCAGAGCCTTAATCTGCACCGCCAAATCGTGCAATGGACCGGTTTTGGGCGGCGGGATAGCGGCAGCTTCGCGGATGGACGTGGCGAAATCCTGGTCGACTTCCTGATTGGACAGGCGCAGCGCCTCGGTGGCCAGCTCCTGCTCCGCGTGCGTGTCCCCCAGGGCGGCAAGCTGGCGGGCGGTCTGGAGCAGCCGCTGGTCCACTTTCGAGACGCGCGCGGCTGGAGCGGTAGTCTTCTTTGCGGGCCGCAGGGGGTTGACGTCCCGGGTGAAGATCCATCCGGCGACGGCAGCGATCAGCAGCACCGCTACGGCGAGCACTGCGAAACTGGGCCGGGCGTTCACGGCACGATCAACCCCTTTCATGGCACGATCAACCCCTTCATGGCACGATCAGAGACGAGGCGTGCGGTCCGGCAATGGCGCTTTCCTCATCGCTGAAGAAGCCGCGCAGAAAATCCATGAAGGCGCGGCCGCGGGGACGGCCGTTGTTGCGGTCGAGCTCGAGACGCTGCAGAAAGACGAGCAACAGCAGCACGTCGGAATCGCGCGTGCGCGAGGACATCAGTTTTTCCCGCTCGGCCTCGCGATACTCCTCCAGCTTCTTTTGGGTGAAGTCAAAAATCTGGCCGGCCAGCGCGTTTACCGGGCGCGATTCGTAGAGCACGCCGCTCTGCATGGTGCGGTACGTGCGAACGAGCGCGTCCAAGGCGTCGCGCATATCGATGTCCACGGTTCCGGAAGTATCCAGGGCGGCGTCCAGCAGGATGCGCGCCATGGCGGCCAGCAGCGCTTCGTGCTCTTCCAGGAACTCTTCCTTGATGCGGATGTCCTGGTTGGGAAACGTGTCGGGATTCACCGGCTGGGTATGCTCGTGTTTGCGCGCTTCCTGCAAGTAAGTGCAGTCGAAGGGGCAGTCCACAGTGACCTCGCGCTCGTTGCCGCAGCACAGCGTACAGATGTCACCGTGCACGCCGGGGCAGAAGCGGCGGGGTTTCCGTATACCGCATATCGCGCAAGCCATTCCCCTAGTATAGAAGGAGACACCTATGAAACGAACCAACCTCTTCTTCAAAGTGGAGATCGAGCACGATGAGGAGGAGCGGCCGGAACGGCTGGGCGAGCAGATCTGCCGGATGCTTCTGAAAGTCTACGGAGTGCGGGCGGCCGAGCTGGCCAGTGTCGCGCGGGTGGAAGATTAGGGAGCCCGCTATTTCGAGCTCCAATACGCCTGCTGGCCGATGTAGTCGTCGTCCGGCAGGTTGGCCAGAATCAGGCGGCGGACCTCCAGCGGGTCGATTTCACCTTGCTTCTGATAGATGATCTTGCCGTCGATCCCGATCAGGACGGTGTAGGGCACGGCCGCATTCCATTGTGGATCGAAGGCCGCCATCTGATCGTAAGTTTCGTTGGTAGCGAAGATCAGGTTGCGGCTGGAGGCATGCTGCTCGTTCAGGAACTTGATGACGCCCTTGCGCTCGTCCGGGAAATTCACGCTCACGGTCACCAGGTCAAAGGCGCGCTTGCGGTACATGCGGTACATCTTCTGAAACTCGGGAAACTCGGCTGTACACGGGCCGCACCAGGTGGCCCAGAAATCGACCAGCAGCACCTTGCCGGTGCCGTTCTGGCGCAGCGCTTTCAACAGATCCAAACCGGCGGGATTGAGCATCACCGGCTCGCGGCCGATCTGTGCCATCTCGGACGCGCCGCTCGCCTCCTTGTAGGCCCACTTGATGGAGCAGCCCACGGTGGGAGTTTTCTCCATCGCCACCGGCTTACCTTCCAGCACGGCGTCGATGGCCAGCCGCGCGTCCTGCCGTTTGGCCAGGGCCTCGCGCTGGCTGGAATCCACGCGTCCCTGATAGCGAAGTTTGCGCTCCCGATCGAAGACGAACACGTGCGGGGTCGCGGTGGGACCGTAGGCGCGCGCCACGGCCTGCGTTTCGCCGTCGTACAGGAAGGGGAAATTGAACTGGCGGTACTCAGCGCGGATCTTCATCTCCGGCAGCGAGTCGGCCAGATCCGTGTAGCCCAATTCATCCAGGCGCACGGCTTTCGGATCGTTGGGCTGAATGGCGACTAGCGCTACGCCGCGATCTTTGTAATCCGCGGCCAGTTTCTTGATGCGGCCTTCGTAAAGCTGCGCGGTGGGGCAGTGGACGCACGTGAACACGATCACCAGCACCTTGCCGGCGGCAAAGTCTTGCAGGCGATACGTCTTGCCGTCCACGGCGGGGAGGCTGAAATCCGGCGCGGCGGCTCCGATGGCGAGCGTTGGGTGGGTGTCTTCGGCGTAGGCCAAGCCCGCCGATGCCAGCAGCAGGGCAGTAATCGCGAGTCTCATCTCTTTTGCATGCTCCGCAAGGCTGGGGCGGCCGGATTGAGGCGGCTATCGGGCTGCGGCTCGCCGAATTGTTGGTGGAGCGGAATCACGCCCGCCCAGATAGGCAAAGCATAATCCTCTTCGTCGTCGATGGGCCCGCCGGTGCGTACTTTGGCGGAAACCTCGTCGAGCTGCAAGGCCAGCACCGTGGTGCTTTTCAGCTCCTGGTCGTAGGGCTGCCGCACGTCGTCCCAGCGGTCCGGCACGATGTGGTTGGTGAAGTGGGCGAGCGCGGCCATCTTCTCTTTCGGATCGGTCACTACGCGGGCCTGTCCCAGCACCACGACCGAGCGATAGTTCATGGAGTGGTGGAAGGCCGAGCGCGCCAGGACAAGGCCGTCGACCAGGGTAACCGTGACACACAAGGGAGCGCCTTCCCCGAGCGCGCGCAACATGCGGCTGGCGGCGGAGCCGTGGAGGTAAAGCAGATCGCCCGAGCGCGCGTAACCGGTCGGGATCACGTAGGGCTGGCCATCAGCCACGAACCCGACGTGGCAAATGAAGCCTTCATCGAGTATGGCGTGAACCTGGCCGCGATCGTAGACGCCGCGCTTGGGCAGGCGCTTCACCTGCGTGCGCTCCGTGGGAGTGTACGTTTCCATTATTAACAGTTTAGCGGGAACCTAGCCGCGTGCTACGGAGGCGCGGCGGCGATTGCGGATATGCGCGCCCAACATGCGGTCGGCGATGGCGATATGATCGTTCAGCCAGGCGGGCAGGAATGACAGCAGCTCGCGCGCGGCATGGCGATCGCCCTGGTGGATGCGGCCTGTCAGGGCTGCGAGAGCCGTGCGGGCGGTATGATGCTGTCGCCGGTGCCATGCAAAATGCGGGTATGGCGCGCGGCGCATTTCGCGTTCCTCGTGGGCGAAATGCGCGGCTGTGCGATCGGCGATTTCGTGCGCTATCCACTTTACCCGGGAGAGCGGGGCGTGCCCACGGTTGGCGCGGCTTAGGTCGTCGCACAACTGGAGCAGCGCCTGATGTTCGCGGTCGATTTCCGGCACGTCGACTATTTGAGATATCCGCATCTGTATATGATTATACAGGAATTGTTTTTATCCTATGGTCCGAGAGTTCTTAAAACCTTACTTGGCCGCAGATGAACGCGGATGAACGCGGATAAGATAACTTCATCGGCCCAGCATGGGGAACAGGCGCCGGAGATCCTCTTCGGAGGGTTGTCTGCCGTACTCGCAGACTTCGAAGGCTTCCGCGTGCTGGACCTTGGCGGCGCGCTCCGGACCGTACCACTTCTCCAGCGCGCGGCGGATATCCGGCGTGATCTCGCCGGAGCGGCTGTCGGCCAGCCAGCGTTTGCGCGCCACGGGGTCATGGGGAACCGTTTCGAGCTTGCCATCCACCCATGGGAGCCACTCGTAAACCTGCGAAACGTGCGCATCCAGGGCGGCCACTTTCAGATCGAAGACGTCGTCGATGCTGATGGCCACGTCCGGACGGAACGGGGCCGGCTTCTGGAAATGGTCCTGGTAATAGAGGAAAACCGGATTCTTGCGCAATGGCGGCGTATCCGGGCAGACGTTCGGCACCACTACCATATACGCGGCATCCTGCACCAGCACTCCGGTGTAGCGGTGATCGGGGTGATAATCGTTAGGCCGCGGGGCGAGCACGATATCCGCGTTCCACTGGCGTATGCGACGGATGATCTGCTCGCGGACGGGCAGCGTGGGCAGCAGCTCGCCATCATGATTGTCGAGCACCTCGTAGGTGATGCCGAGCCGCCGGCCGGATTCCTCCGCTTCGGCGCGGCGGCGCTTGGCGAGGGCCCCACCTCCCATGGTCTGGTGGCCTGCGTCGCCGTTGGTAACCGCCACGAACTTCACGGCGGCGCCCATGGCACGGAACTTAGCGGCTACACCCGCGGCGCGGATATCGCAATCATCGGGGTGCGCGCCGAAGGCGATCACATGCAACTGGCCATCCTGCGCCAGGAGCGCGCCCGCGCAGAAAGCGAGTAATAGGAAGAGTCGCCGCGTCATCACACGTCTCCGAACTCGTCTTTCCAGACGGCTTCGCGCTTGTTATAGAGCGCGGTGCGGCCCAGGATCGCGAACAGGGTGCTGATGGCGGATCGCTCGGCGACATTTTCCACCTCGCCGTTCTGGATGCGGGTCAGGAAAGCCTCCACGGCATCGTTGGTGATGTCGCGGGGCGACGGGATGGTCTCGGAATCGTTGCGGCCCTTATGGTGGACCATGCGGGCGCGCGAGGTTTCCAGCACGCCTTTGGTGCCGGTGAACTCCTCTCCCACGCGCGCGAAGCCCGGAGGGCTGATCTGGTTGGCCTCGTAGTTTACGTGAATGCCGTTGGGGAATTCAAACGACAACGTCAGGTGATCGAGGATTTCCATGGAGGTACGCACCTTGGTGCCGGCCATACCGACGGCGCGGATGGGCCGGGCGTCCAGGAACCAGTGCAGCACATCGAAATTGTGGCAATCCTGCTCGACGATGAAATCGCCGGAGTAGTCCCGGTAACAGAACCAGTTGCGCAGGTGCTCGATTTTGGGATCGTCGTAGGGCTTGCGCGTGAAGGGATCGCTGCCGATCCAGAAGCCGCGGGCGTTCACCAGGTCGCCGATGCGGCCTTCCTTCAGGCGCTTGTACGCCTCCAGGTAAACCGGGCCGTAGCGCTGCTGGAAACCGACGGAGACGTTCTTCTTGGGGTCGGCTTTGCGGGCAGCGGCGATGATGGTCTTGACGCCCGCGAGGTCCACGCCCATGGGCTTTTCGCAATAGACATGCTTGCGCGCTTCGATGGCGGCCGCCAGCATGCGCGGGTGCTCGAACGGCGGCGTGGCGATGATGACGGCGTCCAGATCGGCGGCCGACAGCAGTTTTTCGTAATCCTTGTAGACGGCGGGCTTTTCAATTTTGATCTTCTGCGTGCCGACCTCGATGCGATCGTCGAACAGATCGCAGAGCGCGGTGACGCGCGCGCGAGGATCGGTATTGAAGATGCCGGCGTCGTACTGGCCGCGGCCGCCAACGCCGATCAGCCCGACGGTGATTTTGGAGTTGGCCTGCGATCCCCGGACAGCCTCCGGGCGAACGATGGTGAAGCCGGCAGCCACCGCGGCGCCGGTCTTTTCTAACAGCTGCCTCCGGGAGAAGCCGGAGCCGGATTCGGACATGGCGATAAAGATCTCCTCAGCGGATACGATAGCGCATGTCAGGCATCGCCGCGCATGCGGTGGCGGGCGTGGTGGTGGATCTCGCCGATGTTCAAGCCGGTGAGCGCCGTGGCAATCGCCCCGCCGGCCAGCAGCGGCAGAGTGAGGGCGCCCCATAGCACAAAGGAGAAATCCTTGGCGTAGTTTGGTTCCACGCCAAAAACATCGTGCAGAGCAATCAGGCAAGCTATGTTGATCAGGCCTATATTGCCGGGCGCGTTGGGCACTACGGTGCCCAGGCGGACGATGGCCAGCACCGCCGTGGTTTCCCAAACTGAAAGGTCCAGCTCGAACCCCTTAATCAGAGCCCAGTAGGAGAGCACCTGCAACACAAGATACAGAAAACTTACCGGCATGACCCGCGCCAGCGTCCGCAGGTTCCCCATGGTGTGCAGGCCCTCCACCACATGGCGCAAAGTAGCCGCCCAGCGGCTCTCTTTCACCATGGCGTGCGCGTGACTCTTGTGTATCATCACGTACGCCAACAGGGCGATGCCCACAACTACCAGCAGTTCGAGCAAGTTGACCGTATCGGTGAGCCATGGGGGGATGCCTTTCAGGTGTTGCGCCGCAATGATGAACGACAGAATCAGCCAGAAGCCATCGATGAGGCGCTCGATGGCGGCCGAAGCGAACACCACGGAGATCAACTCGTCGTTCCAGTGCGCCACCAGGTAGCAGCGGATCAGCTCGCCCACGCGCAGCGGCAGCACTTCGTTGGCAAACAAGCCGATGTAGATGGCCTGCACGGTGCGCCAGTAAGGCAGGCGGCTGACAGGACGGAAGAGCAGCACCCATCGCCAGCCGTGACAGAAGTATACTGCCAGGTCCAGGGCCATTCCCAGCGCCATCCATTTCCATTCCAACTGCCGGAGCTCCGGGAGCCGATCACGGATGTTGTAGTTGTGCAGTACCCATATCAGGCAGCCGGCCGATAGCGCATAGCTGAGCACCTGCGGGACCCAGCGCGGCACTTTGCGGCGCGCGGACCACAGGCGGGCTAACCGGGAAGGCTCGGGCGGGCGTGGCGCATTCTTCGGGTGGGAGTGGTCGAGCGGTGGCTGCCCCAAGTGCCTATCATAAACCTGCGCCGTGATAGCTTACGGTAACCGGGAGCGAAAATGGAGATCCTGGTCTATATGGCAAACAGCTTTGGCGCAGATATTCTGATTCAAGCGCAAGACCCGAAGAGTGCGGCAGCCTTCTACGTCGAACAACTGGGATTCAAGATCACCGACGACAACCCCAACATGATCGGGCTGCATGGCAAGCACATCAACTTGTTTATCGAGCCTGGTCCGGCCTTGGGCCCGGTTCTGGAAGTGACCGTCGACAACGTCGCGGATGCGAAGTTGCGCTTAGTAGCGAGCGGTTGCGAAATCGTCAAGGACGAGCCTGATTTTCCGCGATGCTATGTGAAAGACCCGTTCGGATTGATCTATAACCTGACAAGCTAGAGCGGACCTCGCCTATGGTTTAGAAGGTGTACCCGACCCGCGCCACCAGAGTTCGGGGCTCGAGGAAGTGGGTGCCGCTGAACGTCGACAGAAAATTGTAGAGGGCGACCTTATTTGTGAGGTTGGCCACTTCGATGGACGCCGTCACGCGGCGGCGGCCTTCGCTGTGGAACAGATTATCGCTTCCGATTCCCAGGTTGAACACATTGCGCGGCTTCACGCGATCGGGATTGTGATCGTCGTTCTCCTGGCTCGGAAAGATCCCGTAGCCGCCCTGCGGCAGCGTGATCAGCTTGGATGTAACTATACCTTCGGCGCCGTTCGGGTTGACGCAGTTCGTCAGCGGATTGCTCACCGTGGCATACACGCCGTTGCAGGCCAAACCGAGGGTGACCTGCTGATTGGGCGTGAGCGCCAGGGCCGCGCCGGCATCGGGCACGCCGCTCACCACCAGGCCGCTATCGAAGCGGTACGTCAGGACGATCCACTCGGCATTGTGGGGGCGCTGGTAGCGCAGGTTCAGAGTGGACTGGAACGCCTGATCGTGGTCGATCCGGAAGACGCTCCCATTCAGGGGCGTGCCCTGCGGAATGAGGCCGCCGACCTCCGGGAAGAAGTACCGTGCGCGGTTGTGGCCGAAGGTGTAGTATGCCTGGAACCCGTGCAGGTTGGTGGTGCTGACGCGGCCGGTGACTCCGTCCAGCTTGGAGTTGTGCCAGGCGATGGGGAATGCGATGGTGGTGTTCAACAGAGTGCTGAAGTCGTACGCATTATGGGTGTACTTCCAGAAGTAGTCCGCGTCGACGATAAAGAGCTTGCCGACGGCCTGCTGCAAGCCGGTATTGAACTGATTGCGAAAACCCGGCTGGATGGCCACCGAGTTCGAGCCGAAGACGTTCTGCGCCAGGCCGCCGGTTCCGGTGGCGCTGGCCAGCAGGAGGTTCTCGTTGTACGGGGTTTCGAAGGTCCGGGCGTAGGATACCCGCAACACCGTGCCGGTCTTCTTGACGTTGTAGGCGATGCCCAGGCGCGGCTCGGGCTGGGAATTCGAGGTGATGCCGTCATAGCGGTCGAATCGCAAGCCCACCTTGAACAGAAAGTTACCGGCGGTAATATCATCCTGCATGTAGGCCGCGTACTGATCGATGTTGTGCGTGCCGTGGAACGAGAAGGGGCTGCCGTTGCGCGTGAGATCGTAGAGCAGCAGGCTGGGCGAAAAAGCGGTGTTGGCCTCGAATCCGGCCGCCACGCACTGGGAAGGATTGGTTAGCGCCGGATCGCCGACGGAAACTCCGGCGACATCGATACAAGGAGAATTGAAAGCCGGATCGGTGATGCCGAAGGAGAAATTCTCGAGCAGACGGGTCTGTTTCAGGTCGACGCCATATTTCAAGGTGTGATGGCCAACGGCGGTGGAGACATCCGCCTTCACGCCCCAATTCAGCAACTGCCGGTTCTGGCTTTGCGTGGCAGGGGTATCGTCGAACGGGTCGCGGCTGGGATAGTAATTGAACTGGTCCTTGCGGATATACGGATTGATGGTCAGCAGGGTACGCGCGTTGAAGGTGTGCTGGTAGCCGCCCGCGATGCTCCAGGTAAGCACGCGCTGGCGCTGGTCCTGGGGAAGCTGGTCGTAGGAGTTGGGAATCTGCAGCCAGTTGCGCGCGGTGAAGAGATTGAGATGGAAGATATCCTTGCCACCGGGCTGGTAGTCGAAATGGTCGAAGATGGTTTGGTTGTTTCCAATATCGTGGAAAGGCGTCAGTTCCGGCGAATCCAGAAATCGGCCGGTGCGCACGCCGTCGACGGCCAGAAAGTTCCCGAACTTGTCGTCGCCGTAGCCTAATCCGATGCTGCCGCCGGCGTCACCGAAAGAGCCATAGGAGGCATCCACATTTCCGAAAACCCGCCCGGCCCCCAGACCCGAACGCGTAGTGACCTGCGCGATCAGGCTGGACTTGTCGCCGAATTCCGCGGCCGGCGTGCCCGTGATGACTTCCATGCTCTGCACCGCGCTGAGGGGGATCTGGGTGGAATAAACCTTGCTCTGCTGATCGCTGATGGGCTGACCGTCGATCACAAAGCTGGACTGCGCGTGATCGCCCAGCGGATGGTACAAGCCGTTGGCATCCGCCGCCACGCCTCCCGTGCTGTAGGTGATGGCCTGGCTGAGACCGGCGGCCGGATCCACGGCGGGAATCTTCAAGAGGGAGCCGCGGTCTACATCCACGTGCGCGCTGGGATCATCCTCGACAATTCCTCCGGTGGCCTGCACCGTTACAGTGGTTGATCCCGATGCAATCGACAGAGAGAGATTGACGGAGAAGGGGATGGAGTTGCGCACGTCGATCTGCCGGCTGGCGGGGCTGAAACCGGAAGCCGACGCCGTCAATTCGTAGCTATTCTGGGGGACGCTGTTGAAGCGAAATGCGCCGGCTTCGTCCGTAACCACCGTCCGCTCGTAGCCTGTAATGCGGTTGTGCAGCGCAACCGCGGCGCCGCGCACGACGCTGCCGGATGGGTCGGTCACCGTGCCGGTCACCGTACCGCTGTTGATGGATTGCGCGGAAACGGGCGCCGCTGGCAGCAGGAGGAGCAGAGACACGTAGAAGGCCGCAGCGAGCTTCGCCATGCTTCGATTTTCGGGTGTGGCACGGCGCGAACCTAGGCAAATCCGGCACGCGGGCTGGTTGTTCCAATGAGCGGACTGGTTTCGTCGACCAGCGGGCTACCCGTGCAAAAGCCTCCGGATGCCGCCGGCCTGGCGTTTGCTGGCAATGAACTCCTGGCCATTGTCCAGCGTGATCAGCCAGCGCTGGCTGCTCAACGCGGTCATTTTGCGGACGTGATCCGCGTTGACCAGGGCATTGCGGTGAATGCGCTGGAAGCTGGAGTCGCGCAGACGGCCTTCCAGTCCTTTGAGGTTTTGCGTAGCCTGATATTTCTTGCGGCCGGTGGTGATCCACACGATGTCGCCGTCGGCGTGGAAGGCGCGGATCTCGTCGGCGTTCAGAAGGAAGTACTCCGCGCCGGCCTTGCCCACGATTCGGCGCTGGCGCCGTCCGGCCTGGATCGGATCGGCGATTTCCTGAAGCTGCGCCAGGCGCTCGATGGCTTCCAGACCGCTGAGGCGCCGGGCTTTCTCGACGGCGTGCGCCAGCCGGTCGTGAGTGACGGGCTTGAGCAGATAATCTACCGCGCCGGCTTCGAAGGCTTCGAGGGCGTGCTGATCGTAAGCGGTAACGATAACAATGGCGGGAACGTGCGCGCCGCCACGCATCCGGCGGATGACCTCGAAGCCGCCCATTTCGGGCATCTGGAGATCCAGGAGCACCAGATCGGGCTGGCGGCCGGCGATCTGCTCGAGCGCTGCCGCACCGCTGTCGGCCTCGCCGACGATGTCGACGCCGCCGACGGATTCCAGTTCTTCGCGGAGCACTTTGCGGGCGATGGGCTCGTCGTCGACGATGAGAGTCTTGACGTGCATGCGTGGCGCCGCCTAACCTGCCTGCGCAGCCACGGCGGCCGGCAGCACGAAGCCGACGGTAGTGACGCCGTTCGCGGCGCGAATATCGAAGTGAGCGTCCGCGCCGTAGCACAGCGCCAGCCGGCGGCGGACGTTGGTCAGGCCGATGCCCGACGCAGGCCTGGCCAAGGCCTGGGGATCGCACTCGCCGGAATTGGAGACTTCCACGGAAACCGTCGGGCCGTTGGCGCTGACCTTGAGGCGGACGAATCCAGACCCCGTGCGCGGAGCGACGCCATGCCGCACGGCATTCTCGACCAGCGGCTGAATGGAGAGCAGCGGAATGGTCGCGTGGAGCGATGATTCGGTGGCATCCACGTTGGTTTCGAGGCGGGCGCCGAGCCGGAGTTTTTCGATTTCCAGGTAGGCCCGTACGATGCGCAGCTCCTCCTCCACCTCGACCAGGGTGCGCTCGGAGCGGAGCAGGTAGCGATAGACATCCGCCAGATTCGACACCATGCGGCGGGCCTCCGCGTTGCCGCGATCGATGGTCCCGTAAAGAGTGTTCAGCGAATTGAACAGGAAGTGCGGATTGATCTGCGCCTGGAGGGCGCGCAACTCCGCCTGCGAGACCAGATTCTGCAACTGTACGCTGCGCAGGCGCTCGACGTGTTGGGCCACCGCGGCTCCCAGGCAGGCGAGCACGCCGAGATCTTCACTGAGGTAGCGGCGGCCGCCATCGCGCGGACCAAGCATCAGGTAGGCCGCGTCGCCGCGCGCGAAACAGAGGGGCACGATGGCCTGCACCCACGATGGAACGGTCCACTGGGCCGGGTCGGGGGCCGCGATGGGAGCTGTCAAGGGCCGTGAGGCTGGATTCCGGTCAGTCAGCTCAAAACGCGCCGCATGCAGAAAGCGGGCGATCTCTTCCGCCGCGCAGCGCAGGTATTCCGGTTCGCCGGCGGCGGCCATGGACAGGTCCTGCAAGTGGCGGAGCGCCTCATCCACGTTGGCGCGCAGAAAAAGGGCGCTTGTGAGCAAGCGTTGTACGCGGTTGTGCACCCAGACAAACAACGTCAGCAGGAGGCCGGCGGATACAAACAGCAATCCGGCTTCGAAGGGGTTCGCGAGATGCGCGGTTAAGGCGGGCGATTCGAGGACGCGGATGGAGGCCAGCAGGGCCGCGGCCGCCAGGGTAGCGTTGACCACGAAGCGCAGGAACGCATCCATGAGCAGGAAACGATAATCCTGCAGCAGCACCAGCAGGGCCAGGGGCAAACCCGCGTGATGCAGCGCCACTTCCCTGGACCAAACCAGCGGCGCGTGCGCGGCGCCGAAGTGCGCAAACGAAATGGCGAACAGAAAGAGTCCCATGGCGCCCGCCAGGCGCGATCCGGCGGCGCGGTTCTCCTGGCGCCATTCCAGGATTACGGAGAGGATGGTGAGCGCGGAGAATCCAATGGTCACCAGTAAAAGCGCGGCATAGTGCAAGGGCGGCGAATCCACGACGAGGTCCGCGATGTGCATCGCCACGGCGAGGCCACTCAGGAAATAGCCGGCCATCCACACCGCCCGGCGGCGGGATTGCAGGGAAATATGCAATAGCACCGCGGGAAGCAGGCTCAACACCGAAAAGCTGGCGGCCACGATAGCTCCCGGAATCCAGCCGCGGTTAGGGCCGGCAGCCAGCGCCACCAGCGATCCGACGTTCCAGAGCATGGCCAGCGCCGCGGCGACTAAAGGTAAAATGCTGCGGCCTTCCCCGGCCCGGCGGCGGCTGACAAGCAGATAGTAGAGCAGCATGCCGAAGATGACGGCGCCGGCGGAGTGGCCGATGGTGTTGACCAGAACGGGCTCGTGGATGCTCAGCCAATCCGGCATGGTTACGCCCGCTCCCGCAGCCGGTCCAGAAAATGAAAGAGAGTCACGCCCACTACCGCGTTGAGCAGGCCCAATACGAGCGTGCGCTGGACTCCAAAACCCACCGGCTTGCCCAGCAGCCCGCGCTGCAGCACCCAGTACAGAAACTCGTGGAAGAAGTAGAAGAAGAACGCCAGCAGCAGGCGGATCACGGAATGCTCCACGTCGATGCGCATGCCCACAGAGGCCGCGAAGTAGCCCACCAGGGTCTTGACGATGCCGAACATGCCGAGCGGCTGTTTGATGGAGAGAGAATCCTGGGCCAGGCCGATGCAGGCGCCGATGAACAGCCCGCCAATCTGGCTGCGGCGCATCAACGCAAAGTAAATCGTGACGAGCAGCGGCAGTTCCAGGTAGCCGAGAAAAGCGAAGAAACGGGGAACGTAGACCTGGAAAAGAATGGCCGCCAGGGGCACGAACAGCAGCACGCGCGCCCGGAAACGCGAGATCTGTTCGCGCTGGTTGCCCACCAGGAAGCGATCGCCGGACTCGGTCATTGGGGCGGCTGCGGCGCGGGAGTTCGGGGAGGCGGGGGCTTCTGGGCCGCTCCCGGATTCACGGCGCCCGCTGGCGATTTCTCACCGGCCTTAGGAGGCTGTTCGCCGGGCGGGGGCAGCCTGGCATTGAAGTCGGCTATCTTCGACCCGGGTCCACCTTCGCCGAATTTAACGTTTTCGGCTTCGCCAATCTGACGGTATTTCTGCACCAGCTTGTCGGCATCCGTGCCGGCCGGACCGGATCGCCGCAACGCCTGTTCTCCGGGAGCGGGAGGCGGGGCCGTGCCGAGATACACGGGGGCATTGGCGGGCGGCATTTCGGGGATGGCCTGGTGGACGCCCTCGAGGACGATCAGCACCGCTTCGAGTCCGTGCTCCAACCCGGAAGGCTCGAGCAGAATCTCCTGGTAAGGCGAACTGGCGCGCACCACCCGCACCACGCCCACCGGAAAACCTTTTGGAAATACGCGATCGTCGCCCGAGGTGAAGAACTGCTCACCGACCTCCACTTTTTCCTCGCTGGCCACATAATCCACCTTGCAGTTGGCTTGCCCCTGGCCTTTCAGCGTCCCGCTGACCCGATGTTTCTGGGAAACCACTCCGGCGGCGAACTCGGGATCGGTAATCAACATCACTTCCGACGCGGTGAGGTAAGCCGCGATAACCTTGCCGACGATTCCGTCCGGGGTTACCACCGGCATGCCTTTCTCCACACCAGAACCGGATCCACGATCGAGGAAGACCACTTTCGAGTTGACGCCGGCGCCGGCGGCGATCACGCGGGCGGCGATGGTTTTGGATGGGGTGCGGGCTTTGAAGGCCACCAGCGCCTTGGCGCGGTCGGCGGTGGAGATCTCCGACTTGAGGAACTGGTTCTCCATCTTCAACCGGTCCACTTCGGCCTGCAGGCGGCGATTATCTTCGCGCGCATCGTGCATCAGGATGTAATTGCGGAAGAAGCCGGAAGTGACGTCGCGGCCGGTCTCGAGAATGCGGGCCAGGGGGGTGATGGCGGTGATGGACCACACCCGCACCATGCGCACGTCCTGATCGTTGCGCACCTGAACCGCGATCAGCACGAGCTGCCCGAAAATGACCAGCAGCAGCACCGTGATGTTGCGATAACGGTTGAGCAGCGTTTCCATGGCTGAGCTGCTGCCCGGCCGGCAGCTTCCTTCAATCGATCGATATCTTTCTCAGCAGCCTGAAGTCACTGAGCATTCTGCCGGTGCCCAGGACCACAGAAGCCAGCGGGTCGTCGGCGATGGATACCGGCAGCCCGGTTTCCTCCCGAATGCGCTTGTCCAGGTTCTTCAACAGCGCGCCGCCGCCCGTCAGCACGATGCCGCGGTCGCTGATGTCGGCGCTCAATTCCGGCGGCGTACGTTCCAGGCAGACCCGGATGGCGTTGACGATGGTGGCGACGCACTCCCCCAGCGACTCGCGGATTTCGCCGTCGTCGACCGTCAGCGTCTTGGGCACGCCCGCGATCAGATCGCGGCCCTTGATCTCCATGGTCAGCGGCTTATCCAGCGGATAGGCCGAGCCGATTTCCATTTTGATGGACTCGGCCGTACGCTCGCCGATCAGCAGGTTGTATTTGCGCTTGAGGTACTGCATGATGGCATCGTCCATCTCGTTGCCGGCCACGCGCACCGAGCGGGAATAAACGATTCCGGACAGAGAGATGACGGCCACATCGGTGGTGCCGCCGCCGATATCCACGATCATGTTGCCGGAGGGCTCGGTAATCGGCAGGCCCGCGCCGATGGCGGCCATCATGGCCTGTTCCACCAGATGCACTTCGCTGGCCTTGGCGCGATAGGCCGAATCCATGACGGCGCGTTTCTCCACCTGGGTGATCTCGCTGGGCACGCCGATGACGATGCGCGGATGCACCAGCACTTTGCGGCCGTGCGCCTTCTGAATGAAATAATTCAGCATACGCTCGGTGACCTTGAAGTCGGCAATCACGCCGTCCTTCATGGGCTTGATGGCCACGATATTGCCGGGCGTGCGGCCCAGCATCTCCTTGGCTTCCTTGCCGACCGCCTCCACGTCGCCCGTGTTCTTATTGAGGGCCACAATGGAGGGCTCGTTAACCACCACCTTTCCCTTGGCGTACACCAGTGTATTGGCAGTGCCCAGATCGATGGCGAGATCCGACGAAAATAAACTGAAGAGAGAGCGTAGACTCATTAAAGGATGTTCGGTGCTTAGGTAGAAAAGGACGCAAGCTCAATGATGAGACGGCGATCCACCTCAATGCTAGCATATTCCGCACCTTTCCAGCCCTCTTTGACCCGCCGCGCACTGCTGTTGGGATCGGTGGCGGCCATCGGCTGTGCCCGCCGCCGGGGACGGGGATTTCCAGGGTATGCGTTCATCGCCAACGCGGGCGCGCACACCATCTCGGCAGTGGATCTGAGTACGTTCGCGCTGGCGAGGCAAATCGGCATGGACAGCGCTCCGGCGAGCGTGCTGAGCAGCACGCTGCGACCCGCCGCGTTCGTTCTGCTGCCGGAAAGCGGCAGCGTATGCGAAATCGACGCGGTGAAGCTGGCCATGGTCCGCAAAACGCGCCTGGGCGGTCCGGCGATTTCCATGCGGCCGGCAGCCGACGGCAAGTCGCTGTGGGTGTTGCAGCCGCAGGCCCTGGTGCGGCTGGAGGGCGCCCGCCTGCGCGCGGTCGAATCCATCCCGTTGCCGGGCGTGGCGGGCGATTTCGATCTGACCACCGACGGCCGGGCCGGGGTCACCTTCCAGAGCGAGCGGCGCCTGGCCCTGGTGAGGCTGCAGAACGGCGCGATCGAGCATCTGATCGACGCCGGATGCGAGCCCTCGCTGGTGCGCTTTCAATCCGACGGCAAGCAGGTGGTGATCGGCAGCCGCGCCGACCGCAGCCTGACCATCTTCGATACCGCCGGGCGAACCGTGGTGAAGCTGCCGCTGCCGGTGGAACCAGCCAATTGCTGCTTCGATCCGGCGGGCGGCCAGATGTTCGTCACGGGTCCGGGGATGGACGTGGTGGTGATCGTATATCCTTACCAGACCGAGGTAGGGGAGACGATCCTGGCGGGGCGCGCGCCCGACGGCCTGGCGGTTTCGGCCACGCCGCCTTATCTCTTCGTGGCCAACCCGGATTCGGGAAGTGTCACAGTGTTGGACATCGACACTCGCAAGCTGGTGGCGGTGGTATCCGTGGGGCAGGAGCCGCGGCACATCCTGATCACGCCGGATAACCGGTATGCGCTGGTGCTGAATGTGAAGTCCGGGAACATGGCGGTGGTCCGGATCGCAGCGTTTCGGGAAAGACGGCACCGGACGGACCCGCCGCCGCTGTTCACAATGGTACCCGTGGGGGCGCGGCCGGTGGGCGGAGCGATTGTGGAAGTGAGCTAAAGGGCATCCCGAAACAACGCCGGGAAGCCCTCTGGTTCAAAGTGGCGGTCATTAGTCAATGCCTCGGTGATGCCCTCCCGCCGCATTGTCCGCATGGAAACCCAGTCTGTCAGGCTGTACTGCGTGTCGGGCCGGGCTTGGTACAGCTCCAGGCCGGCAGCGAATAACGCGAGATACTCCGCAAGCACTTCATCGGTCGTTATGATTCTGCAAGGTTCGATGGAGCGGCTGAGACTTACGGCGCGTTCATGGGCGGCGTCTTCCGTACCGGCGAGAGCACCCAATACAACGTATCGGCAAAAACGGATCTCATCCCACTCTCTCGGGAAGACCATGGACGTAATGATCAATCTGACTCGCCCCGTCTTTGGGAAGGGCCGCTAAATCCTCGGCAGGCACGTCCTTCATATTCTCCGCAATTACTTCCCAAATGAGGCAGTGTCACGGGGTGCGTTGCTGCCTTCGATGATTGTTTATACATTTTTTGTAATCAATCAGATACGGCAGATGTTCACGGGTTGAACGGGTTTGTCAAGAGGATGTTTTTAGGCGGAACTGAACTTGACGTTAGATTCGGTTGCGATAACTCGGGCCAGCGCACGAGACGACTCGGTGTTGTCCATGGCGAATGTACAGTTGATAAAAATAACATCTTCCATCAAGAGCGCCGTGCCAGAGTAATGAATTTCTACGCCGTTGAGAATCACGTGCCTTAAGTGCATTCCGTCTAGGTTCATATATCCACCCTTGCCTATCAGGACAGGATTCCCTATTGGGTTTTCTGCATTTGGTGGCTGGGGTCCCAGCGGCTCCAGTATTGCTCCACTCTCTTTTTGAACCGCAACCCCCATCAGGATCTCAAATTCGGGATCTTTGCGATCAGGCGGAATAACCTGAAGGTGATAATGTGTCTGCCAATTAGGAGTCGGCATCCCAGATGGAATCGGCGTAGAAAAAGTATTTAGGTATGAGCGGTAATTGACCAGATCTAGAGCGATGGGCCAGTCGGTCTGGTCTGTCTTAGAGGCGAGTATAAACTTCAGACTGGCGTCCGCGATTACCTGCACTGGAATTGTGATTTCCGTTTTCTTGGATTTCTCCAAGGCTTGAATGATAGCCGTTTTGCTGTCCGGCCTGGATGGTGTATCAGCGGCCTGTTTGATTTTCTGTGGCGCGAGAAGTGCTTCGATTGCTGTGAGCCGATCCTCGGTATGCGTTTGGAACCTAGTTTCCTTTTCGAGGCGGGACAAAGCAAAATACCAAGCCGCCGCCGCCATAGCAAGAAGCGCAATGATCGCAGCTATATTTGTTCCTAGTAGGGACCAGTCTCGCAGGAACTGAAAAACTCTTTTCCATCGACGGGATGGCTTAAATTGCTGGCGGATCGGGTCAAGCGCCTTTTCTATGGATTCACCGATGACCCTGTCAATCCGCGCGTTGATCGCCTTCCACTCGTCGGCTTTAAGCGCCATCTCTTCGATCCCGTAGAGCGTTCCGGCCTGCGATGGTTCCATTCCTGTGGTACACTCCAACTAGGCCGCGTTAAACGCTGTCCGAAATGGTGCCAGCCGATTGGAGTTCCGAATCGCCCCTCTAATGTAGCGCCGGTATACCACCGGTGTCTATGCCAGCAACTCTTTAACGCTCCACACATGATCGGTGATCCCGGCCTCCATTGCAGGCGTCACTCGCAGGGAGCCGTGAATCTGGCAGAAGGTGTACCAAGCGAAGTGCAACAACGGCCCGGTGATTCTCCAACTTCTTGCTAAAGGCGTTCGTGAGCCGCGTCAACCGGCGCATCTGCATCCGCATGGTGAGGTTCTGGCGCTCCACATGGCTTGTGCAGATCTTGGCTTCATCCGGGTTCCCGCTGATTACGACCTTAACCGCTCCCGTACATTCTGCTGGGGAATGGCTTGCTGTTTACTCGGCAACGCACCCCGTGACACTACCCCAAATGGGGCAGCGAATGCCGATCATTCTGCTGGTTTTGGGCGGCCGGTTGTCCGGCCTGCCCGGCAAGCTGCAGGAGCAATTGCTCGACGCGCAGCCCTAAAGCCTGCGCCTATGCCCTCAAGGCAGCTTCCCGGTCCGGTGAGAGTTCCAGAGTAACGGTCATAGCGGCATCCTCGTCTCACCGTAGCAGGACCAGATCAATATGGATTGGTCCGCTCGCCAATCGGGGGTATATTGAAAAATATGGACAATCCGGACGCCTGCTGCCTCGCCGGGGACCGCATCGCATGATTCGCGCCCGGGCGCCCATGGCGGCGGCCCTTTTGGCGGCCCTGATGGCAGCGTGCAATCCGGCCAAGAAAGTGGAAGGCCAAGCGCCCGCGGAAGCCGGGGCCGGACAGCCTTCCTTATTCACCGTTTCGCATGCCCAGTTTGCGCACCTGCGGGTCATCGCCATCCAGCCCACCAGCTGGTCGATCGCGGTCCACACGACGGGTACCGTCGATTGGGACGCCGATCACACCACGCAGGCCATCACCCAGGTGAACGGTCCTATCTCGCGCATCCTGGTGGACACCGGCTCGAAAGTGGCCGCCAACGATGCGCTGCTGTACGTGTCCAGCCCCGACGTCGCCAACGCCATTTCGACTTACAAGAAGGCCCGCAACCGCGAGGAACTGGCGCGCCGTATCATGCGCCGCTCGCAGGAACTGCTCGACCGGGGCGCCATTGCCACCAAGGACTTCGAAAGCACGCAGGCAGATTTCAACGACGCCGCGACGGACGTGCAAAATAGCCTGCAAGCGCTCAAGATCTTCGGCATCACGCAAGCGGAGATCGAACAGGCGCAGCAGCAGGGCGTACCCATCAGCCCGGAACTGGCGGTGCGCGCGCCCATCGCCGGCGTTGTGGTGCAGAAGCTGGTCTCACCGGGCCAGTTCATCCAGGCGGGAACCACCGTGTGCTTCGCCATCAGCGATGTGACCAAGATCTGGGTGCAAGGGCATATTTTCGACCACGATTTGCCTTCCGTGCACCTGGGGGACTCCGTGGAAGAGAGCAATCCACAGTTGGGCCGCGTCTTTCACGGCACGGTTTCCTACATCGGCTCGATGGTGGACCCCACCACCCGCACGACTCCGGTGCGCATCGTCACCCAGAATCCGCAGGAACTGCTGAAGAAGGACATGTTCCTGGATGCCATCATCCATACCCAAACGCGCAAGAACCTGATCGCCGTGCCGGTGGCGGCGGTGCTGCACGACGCGCAGAACGAGCCGTTCGTCTACGTGGAGCAGGGGGCGGAGAAGTTCGCGCAGCGGTCTGTGAAGGTGGGCGCACAGCAGGAGGGCGCCGTGGAGATTCTGAGCGGGCTGCAAGCGGGAGAAAGGGTCGTGGCGGACGGGAGCATCTTCCTCCAGTTCGCGAACAGTTACCAGTAGAGCCTCCACCGAATGATTGCGCGCATCGTATCCTTCGCTCTCTCGCAGCGTTTCCTGGTATTCATCGCGTCGCTGTTCATCATGGCGTGGGGCGTAGTCAGCTTCCAGAAGCTGCCCATCGACGCATACCCGGATCTTTCTCCGCCGCACGTGGAGATCATCACGCAATGGCCGGGCCACGCCGCCGAAGAGCTGGAACGCCTGGTCACCATTCCCATCGAGATCGAGATGAACGGCATCCCGCAACTGGATTCGCTGCGCTCGATTTCGCTGTACGGCCTGTCTTCGGTGCAGATGAATTTCGATTACGGCGCCGATCCCTATTTCACGCGCGAACAGGCGTTCGAGCGGGTGGCCAACGCCAGCATGCCGCAGGGCGTCAGCCCCACGCTTTCGCCGCTATACAGTCCCAGCGGATTGATCTACCGCTACGTGCTACAGAGCCCCGACCGCAGCCCGCAGGATCTGAAGACCATCGAGGATTGGGTGCTGGAGCGGCGCTTCCGCTCGATCCAGGGCGTAGCCGACGATTCGGGCTTCGGCGGCACCACCATGCAATACCAGGTACTGCTGGATCCCAACAAACTGTTCGCCTACGGCGTCTCGGCGGCGGATGTGGTGCAGCAGGTCGGGAACAACAACGCCAATGCCGGTGGCGGCTTCTATTCGCAAGGCGGCCAGTTCTACTACATCCGCGGCCTGGGACTGGTGCGCAACACGCAAGACATCGGCAACATCGTGCTGCAGGAGCATAACGGCACCCCGGTTTTCGTGCGGGACGTGGCGCAAGTGGAAATCGGCCACGCGCCGCGCCTGGGCCAGTTCGGATACATGAATCAGGAGGACGCGGTGGAAGGCGTGATCCTGATGCGGGTGGGCGAGCAGGCCCAGGTCATTTTAAAGAAGGTCGAGCGGATGACGGACGATCTGAACCGGCACGTGCTGCCGCCGGACGTGAAGATCGTTCCCTATTACGACCGCTATTACCTGATCGAAGAGACCACCCAAACCGTGGAGCGCAATCTACTGCGCGGCATGCTGCTGGTGCTGGTGATTCTGGGTATCTTCCTGTTCAGCGTGCGCACGGCGCTGATCGTGGCGGTGACCATTCCGTTCGCGCTGCTGTTTTCGTTCATCTGCCTGGACTGGCGGCATATTCCGGCGAACCTTCTTTCGATCGGCGCCATCGACTTCGGCATCATCGTGGACGGCGCGGTGGTGATGGTGGAGAACATTTTCCGCGAACTGGCCGCGCGGCGCGCACAGGGCGACAGCCTGCTGGAAGCCGTGCGGCTGGACGTAATCAGGGCAGCCGCGCACGATGTGGAGCGGCCCATATTCTTCGCGGTGGCGGTGATCATCGCGGGATACCTGCCGATTTACGTGCTGACGGGTCCCTCGGGGCGGTTGTTCCAGCCGATGGCGGACACCATGTCGTTCGCGCTGCTGGGCTCGCTACTATGCGCGCTGACGCTGCTGCCGGTGCTGTGCGCGTACTTCCTGCGTAAGCACGTACACGAGCCCACCTTCGGCGCCTACGAGTGGATCCGGGCGGGCTACGGCCGCATGCTGGGTTGGTGCCTGCGATTCCGCTGGGTCACTGTGATCGTCTGCCTCAGCATCTTCGGAGCCTCGCTTCTGTTAATCCCTTCGATCGGCGGCGAGTTCATGCCGCACCTGGATGAGGGCGCCCTGTGGGTGCGCGCGACTACCCCTTACACCATCTCTTTCGACGAATCGTCCAAACTGTCTCCGCAGATTCGCGACATCCTGCGCAGCTTCCCGCAAGTGACCACGGTGGCCAACGAGCTGGGGCGGCCGGATGACGGCACCGATCCCACGGGTTTTTTCAATAATGAATTCTACGTGGGACTGAAATCGTACAGCGACCCGGCGTGGAGCGGCGCGATCCGGAAGAAGCCGCAGTTGATCGACGCCATTCAGCGCAAGCTCTCGGCGTTCCCGGGGATCATCTTCAATTACACGCAGCCCGCCGAAGACGCCGTGGACGAAGCTGAAACCGGATTGAAGAGCTCCCTGGCGGTGAAGATCTTCGGCACTGACCTGAATACCCTCGAGCAGAAGGCCAGGGACGTCAAAGAGATCATTTCGCGCGTGCCCGGCATTACACACGTTGTCCTGGTGCGGGAGTTGGGCCAGCCCAGCCTGCTGATCGAACCCGACCGGGAGAAGATCGCCCGTTACGGCCTGAACGTAGGCGACGTCAACACGCTGATTCAAGCCGCGCTGGGAGGGACAGCGGCTACCCAGGTGGTGCAGGGCGAGCGCCAGTTCGATCTCGTCGTGCGCATGCAGGAGCCCTTTCGCAAGGACATGAACGCCATCAAGAGCCTGCTGATCACTACGCCGGACGGCCAGCATCTGCCGCTCGGCGAGTTCGCCAACATCCGGGTGGAGAGCGGCGCGTCGTTTATCTATCGCGAGTCGAACCAGCGCTACATCGGCATCCAGTTCAGCGTGGACGGGCGCGACCTGGCCAGCGCGGTGGGCGAGGCGCGCCAGAAGGTGGACCGGGGCGTGAAGCTGCCTATCGGCTACACCTTCGACTGGGGTGGCGAGTACAAAGACTACCTGGCATCCCAGGCGCAAATGAAGGTCATTCTGCCGCTGACCGTACTGTTGATCCTGATGATCCTTTTTGCGCTTTACGGAAACCTGAAATTTCCGTTCATCATCTTTTTCAGCGTGCTGGTGACCGAGCCGGTAGGCGGCCTGCTGGCGCTGCGGCTGACGGGAACCACTTTCAGCGTGTCCTCGATGCTAGGCTTCGTGGCCCTGATGGGAGTAGCGGTGCAGACCAGCGTGATTCTTTATTCGTTCATCAACAAGCTGCGCCTGGAAGGCAGAGACATCGTCACCGCCACGCATGAGGCGGCCCTGCTGCGGCTGCGGCCTATCATGATGACGGCGCTAGTGGCATGTTTCGGTCTGTTGCCCGCGGCTGTGTCGACGGGCATCGGGAGCGACTCCCAGAAGCCATTCGCCATCGTGATCGTGGCGGGGCTGGCATCCCGGCTGCTGCTTTCCATCTTCCTGGCGCCGGTGCTCTACACGCTGACCGCGCGCGACGGCGACACTCTTCGCGTCTGACCAAACCGCCGCACGCTTCAGCGTGCCGCGGCGAACTTCAGTTCGCCGTACAGCCGGCACGCTGAAGCATTCAACCTACCGCCAGCGTCCTTCGACGATGACCCATCCACCGTTCCGCCGGACCCAATGGTGGGCCACCCAACGGGCGCGCGGCCGCGGAGGCATTTCCCACCTGCCGGGGACCCACACGTAGGCCGATCCGTTCCAGTTCTGATACCCATCGATCCAGACATACCCTGGTCCCGGCGACGCGGGCCGCGTCTCGACAATGGGAGCCGGGGGCGCTACCTTGACGACTACTTCCGCACCGGCTGCGCCGAAAGTCAGGGCAGTTGCAAAAACGAGCCCAAGCAATCCTTTACGAAACATAATCATTCTCCTATGAGATTTGGGTTAAAACCTGGTTCATCTCCCATCCGATATTCTGCATTCGGACTACCAGGGGTATGGTTCGCACATTGAGATTCGGGGGCGCGGAACCGTCCGCAGGACGGCAGCGGCGCGCCTGCGCGGCGCTCTAAGGTCCGCTATCGGTCTAAAATGACAAATTGGTATATCTTGAGTTGTTCCTCCGGGGAGTGGTCGCAGGGCTCGTCATTTCGGCGCCGGTTGGCCCTGTTAACGTTCTGATCCTCTCGCGAACGCTCTCGGCAGGCCGGCGCGCGGGATTGGTTTCTGGCCTGGGCGCGGCCACCGCCGATACCATCTACGGAACCATCGCCGGTTTCAGCATCAGCCTGGTCATCCAGTTTCTCATTCGTCAGGAGTTCTGGATCAGGCTGGTCGGCGGCTTCCTCCTGATTGCCATCGGCATTCTCTACTACTTCAAACGGCCGCCGGCGCTGGCTACGGACCGTCGGGAGTCCACGCGGTCGGAGTATATCTCGGTGTTCATCCTGACCCTGACAAATCCCACCGTAGTGTTGTCTTTTCTGGCCATTCTGGCGGCGCTGGGCCTGGGCATGCATAAAACGTACTGGTCCACGCTGATCCTGATAGCCGGCATATTTTCGGGGGCCATGCTGTGGTGGACGGCGCTGGCCACCGTAACGGATCGTTTTCGCGACCGGTTCGACGATCGCGCCATGCTGCGGATGAACCGCATCGCCGGTCTGGCCATCGGCGCGTTTGGATTGCTCACGCTGATCCTCAGCCACTGGCATTCCGTTCCGTTACGGAAGTGATGCGAAATTCCGGCCGCGGCGCCGCGCATTTCTGCTGGATATTGGGTAATAGACAAAGTCCGGCTTCCGCGCGATCAGCCCCGGTTGCAGCGGAATCTCTCCAGCCTGGGCCGAAATTTCGTATGTTTCCGACCTTATACTCCTGGTATAATCTGTATTAAGAGGGAGCCACCCATGTTTCGATTTGATGAACTAATCCGCCGCAACATGATTATCAGGGACATCAAGCAGTCACATCCGGAAGCCACTGCGGTCTTCGAGGAATTCGGGTTCCGCGCCAGTTGCGACGACTGCGACATCGAGACGGTTGCGCGCAAGAACGGATTGGCGAGCCGCGATGTGGTGGAGGCCCTCAACCGGGCCATCTTCGGTTCCAAAGCCGCCCAATAAGCTTGCCCGTGAAAATTTATGCTAGTCGCCAAACCAGCTCGTAAAGTCGTCAAAGAAGGAACCCAACCGCTAGATGCATTCTTCGCCCCCAAGACTGTAGCGGTCATCGGCGCGACGGAGACCGCCGGCAGCGTTGGGCGCACGATTCTCTGGAACCTTGTCAGCAGCCCCTTCGGCGGCACGGTCTTTCCCATCCATCCCAAGCGGCCCAGCGTGCTGGGCGTCAAAGCCTACAAACACATCGCCGAAGTACCGGAGCAAGTGGACCTGGCGGTGATCGTCACGCCCGCGGCGGTGGTGCCGGGCATCATCCACGATTGCGTGGAGGAGGGCGTCAAAGCCGCCATCGTGATTTCGGCCGGATTCAAGGAGATCGGACCGGCGGGCCAGGAGCTGGAGCGCCAGGTGCTGGTGGAAGCCCGCCGCGGCAACATGCGCGTCATCGGTCCCAATTGTCTGGGGGTGATGAGTCCGCTGACCGGGCTCAACGCCACGTTCGCGGCGGCCATCGCGCGGCCCGGCAACGTAGGGTTCATCAGCCAGAGCGGCGCGCTGTGCACCGCCGTGCTGGACTGGAGCCTGCGTGAAATGGTGGGCTTCAGCGCATTCCTGTCCATCGGCTCGATGCTGGACGTGGGATGGGGCGACCTGATCTATTACCTGGGGAACGACCCGCGCACGCGCGCCATCGTCATCTACATGGAAAGCATCGGGGATGCCCGCGGCTTCCTCTCGGCGGCGCGCGAGGTGGCACTCAACAAACCTATCATCGTGATCAAAGCCGGGCGTAGCGAGGCCGCCGCCAAGGCCGCCGCGTCGCACACGGGTTCGCTGGCAGGCAGCGACGAGGTGCTGGAAGCCGCCTTCCGGCGCAGCGGTGTGCTGCGCGTGAACAGTATCGCGGACCTGTTCTACATGGCGGAGGTGCTGTCCAAGCAGCCCAGCCCCAAGGGCCCACGCCTGACCATCCTGACCAATGCGGGCGGACCCGGCGTGCTGGCCACCGATGCTCTGATCGCCAATGGCGGCGAGCTGACCGAGCTATCGCCGGAAGTGATGGAGTCGCTGAACCAGATCCTGCCGGCCGCCTGGAGCCATAACAACCCGATCGACGTGCTGGGCGATGCCAGCCCCGAGCGGTACGCCAAAGCCGTGGAGATCGCGGCCAACGATCCCAACAGCGACGGGCTGCTGGTGGTGCTGACGCCCCAGTCGATGACGGACCCGACGCAGATCGCGGAGCACCTGAAGCCGCACGCCAAGCTGGACCGCAAGCCGATCCTGGCAAGCTGGATGGGCGGCTCGGAAGTAGCGGCGGGCATCGGCATCCTGAACCAGGCCCGGATACCCACGTTCCAGTTCCCTGACACGGCGGTGCGCGCGTTCACATATATGTGGCGCTGGGCCTATAACCTGAAGGGCCTGTACGAAACTCCGTCGCTGCCCGAAGACTCGGCGGAGTACGCGCCGAACAAGGCGCTCACCGACGAGATCATCGGGAAGGCGCGCAGTGCCGGGCGAACCATTCTCACGGAAGCCGAATCGAAGCAGGTGCTGGATGCTTACTGCATCCCCACCGTGCGCACACTGGTGGCGGCCACTGAAGAAGAGGCCGTGGCGCAAGCCGAGCGCATCGGTTACCCGGTGGTGCTCAAGCTTTACTCCGAAACCATCACGCACAAGACCGATGTAGGTGGCGTACAGTTGAACCTGGCCGACCGGGAGGCGGTGGCGCGCGCCTGGCGCCGCATACAGACATCCGTGACGGAAAAGGCGGGCATCGCGCATTTCCAGGGCGTCACGGTGCAACCCATGATCAAGAGCGGCGACGGATACGAACTGATCATCGGCAGCAGCCTGGATGCCCAGTTCGGACCGGTGCTGCTGTTCGGCACGGGCGGGCAACTGGTAGAGGTTTTCAAAGACCGCGCCCTGGCCCTGCCTCCGCTAAACACCACGCTGGCGCGCCGGATGATGGAGCAGACCAAGATCTACAAGGCTTTGCTGGGCGTGCGGGGACGGCAGCCGGTGAATCTGGCGGAACTCGAGCAGGTGATGGTGCGGTTCAGCCGCCTGGTGATCGAACAGCGGTGGATCAAGGAGATCGATATCAACCCGCTGCTGGCGACTCCCGAACGGCTGGTGGCACTGGACGCGCGCATCGTGGTGCACGGGCCGGAGGTGAGCCAGGAGCAATTGCCCAAGCCTGCGATCCGGCCATACCCCAACCGCTACGTATCGTCGTGGGTGATGAAGGACGGGACCGAAGTGGTCATACGGCCGATCCGGCCCGAGGACGAGCCGCAGATGGTGAAGTTCCACGCAACGCTCTCCGAGCGCACCGTCTATCTGCGCTACTTTCACCTGATGAACCTGTCGCAGCGCGTGGCGCACGAGCGCCTGACTCGCATCTGCTTCATCGACTACGACCGTGAGATGGCGCTGGTGGTCACGCGGCATAACCCCACCACCGGCGAACACGAGATTCTGGGCGTAGCGCGGCTAACCCGCGTGGTCGGCAGTAACGACGCCGAAGTAGCGGTGCTGGTGAGCGATCATTCTCACGGCAAAGGGCTGGGCAAGGAGCTATTGGCCCGGCTGGTCGTGGTGGGCGCGGACGAGAAGCTGAGCGCGCTGAGGGCTGACATCCTGCCCGACAACCGCGACGTGATGCGCATCTGCGAGAAGCTGGGCTTCAGGTTGCACCACTCGTTGGAAGACGAAGTGGTGAAGGCCGAATACCGCTACTGATCCGGCGCAGCGGGCGGCGGTTGAGTCTTTTGCGAGGCGGCGCGGCCCAACCGGAGATTCTGGAAATCCCGGCCACTGATCACGTAATACCAGTCGGCGAAGCGGTCGTTCAGCTCGCGCGCGCCGCGCTCGCCGGCGGCGGCATCGCCTCCGTAGGCCGCGGCTCTGGCGGGATCGAAGTGCACCATCACGAACAGGTGGCGATTGTCGCTGGGCGCGCCGGACCTGGTATCGCCGGAGGCCACTTCGCCGAAGCGCAGGGAATACATCAGGCCATTGCTGGTCTCCACGGTCATATCGCCTTCGCTCGAGAAGACGCGCCCTTCGGGCGTGATGAAGTAGCCTTTCTGGCGCAGTGACAGAGCGGTTTCGATGTTCAGGTCCACCTCTTCCTTGCGCAGGCTGGCGGCCAGGCCGGGCGGCTTGGGGCGCACGTCGACGATCTTCAAGCCATCGAGAGCGGCGGCCATGGCGTGGACCGCGGGCATGTTCAGTTTCTCGCCGCTGGTCACCTTCCATTCGCTACCAGTTTGGGTGAGCACGGTGGTCTCGGTATTGCTGAGGCGGCCGGCTGCCGCGTCGAGATTGTAGCGGTTGATGGTCACCTTGCGGATGGAGGAACTGGCGATGCGCAGCAGGCCGGCGTTGACCCAGTCGGCAAAGCGGGCGGACGGATCGGCATCGGTCTTGACGGCGTAGGTGCGCTTCTGGCCGGGCACGCGCACATAGCGATAGCCGGGCTTGCCTTCGACGGGCTTGCCCAGGATGTAGTCGGCCAGAATATCACCGCGCAGGTCGCGCAGGGTGACGCGTTTACCGCGTCCGGTGAGGCCGCCGGCCTTCTCATCGAGCGGGTCGACCACGCCGTACTTGGCATGATCGAGCGATGAATCGGAGCGCACCATATCCTTTTTCAGATCCATCAGGGCGGCGGCGGTCTTGGCGAGGCGGTCGCCGATATCCACGCGGTAATTGTAGTGCGAGGTGATAAGCCACTTGCCCTGCTGGAACTGGACCTTCAGCAACTGGCCGGTGGCGGTGGCTTCATCGTAGTCGACCACTTCGATGGTGCGAGGAGCCTGGGGATCGGTGAACTTGGGATAGAAAGCCTGGCCCTGATCGCTCATGATGGCGGGAACGCGGGCCTCGGGCTCGACGACGGCGGCGGAGATGGCCAGCACCAGGGCGGCGCCGGCGAGGGAGGCGGTCTTGAGGAGTTCGGTCATGCGGCCTCCTTTGAAACCAGCCGGTCGACCGGCACGCCAATGCGCTCGCGGCGCAGGCGGCGCACGGAGACGATCACAAAAACGATGAAAGCCGGGATGGGCGGCAGGGCCACGGCCATGAGCTTGATAGTGTTTTGAATGCCGCGGATGGAGTTCTCCATCTCGGCGCGGCTGTCTTCGATCTGGCGCTGCTTCTCGTCGTCGATGTTGGCGCGGGCCACGTCCAGGCGCCGGTTTTCGGCAGTGCGGAGGTTGGCGATCATGACCTCTTTAGTCTGATCGTCGAGGTCGGCGCGCTGCTGGACCTGACGCACGGAGAAATCCAGGCGCGCCTGGGCTTCCTTCAACCGCTCGTCGGCGAGCACTTCGGCGGTCTGCGATTCGCGCAGGCGCTGGGCCTCGTAGGTGCGGGTGCGGGCCTCCACAGCTTCGAGGGTGCGCTGGCGGGGGCGGCGCTTGCGCAACGCGATGAACGAAGGATCGCCGGCAAGCTGGTCGACGCAATTCAGCAGAAAGGTGACGTTATCGAAATTCAGGTTTTCGATGCCGCGGCGGCGGAGCTCGAAGAACTGTTCGCTCATGAGGTCGGCGTCGGCGATGACGACGGCGTTGAGGGGACCGGCGCTTCCCTTCCCCTGGATACGGGCGGCCAGCACGTGATTGCCTTCGTCGGGAGTATGCGGCAGGTCCTGATTGATGGCGACGCCGAACAGGGAGCGCTCGACGAGCTGGTCCCAGCGGTCGGTTCCGGAATCGGGGCTGGTGGAAAGCAGCGGCACAAACGGCGCTCCGCCCTGGCTCTTGAGGACGCCGGGGTACAGCAGCACGACCTCCTGTAAGCCGGCGGTGATGGGATCTTTCTGGTTAAAACCCTTGGCAACGAAAACCACTTCCTTTGGCAAAGTCTTGAGCTGCGGATGCGGATTGTAGTTGTCCCAGGCGATGCGGTTGGTCTGCCAGGAGACGCCCAGCAGGTCCATGAGCGGACGCAGGTTGGTCTTTGGCGCGGCGGGCGCGGCCTGGGCAAAGGGGCCGGAGGCAGCGGGTTCCTGCGGGGAGAGATCGAGGTTGAAGGCCGGCATCGGATCGACCAGCAGCAGGGTGGGCCTGCCGCGGCGGACATAAGCGGCGAGGCGGTCGGCCTGCGGCTGGGTCAGGGCCGAGGGGGTTGCCGCGATCAGGGCGTCGAGATCATCGGGATAATCGACGTCGGGCGTGACCTGCGCCACTTCGTACTGCTTGCGCAACTCGGCCACGATGGACCATTCCTGAGCCTGGGCGCGGCTTTGGAAATCGACGCCGCCGAAGAGCTTGGCGGGGGTATTCAGAATGCCGATCTTCTTGCGCCGGGCGCGCGATACGACGCGGATGGAGCGCATGAGCTCGTATTCGGCGGGGAGGCCGCGATCGAAGAACGGGATGACAAACTCCTGGGAGCCACGGGTGAAGGCCAGGCCCAGGAAGATCTCATTCATGGAGCGGGCACTCTCTTCGGTGGCCGGAACGCGAAACGGCTTGATGCCGAAGCGCTCCTGGGCTTCGCGGGCCTGCGGCGAGTACTTGACGGTCTCGATGATTTTGGCGTTGACGCCGCCGCCGGAAACCGCCTGGAACTCGCCCAGCATGGCGACCAGGCCGCTGCGGGCCTCCACGAAGCTGCGCGGCACATCGGGGCTGAAGTAGGCCTGAATGAGGACGGGCTGGCGGCGGTCGATGGAACGGAGCAGGGTCTGGGTCTCGGGGGACAGGGAGTGTATCTGCTCGGAGGTGACGTCGAGGCGGGAGCGGGCGCCGGAAGCCAAGAGGGTGAGGCTGGCGACGATCACCGCCAGGGCTGCCGCGCGCGCGACCAGGTGGCCGCGCATGAAGGGCGCTTTCGGCCCAGTGACCCAGCGGCGGCGGCCCAGCAGGATGACATTCAGATAGAGCGTAGCGGCGGCGAAGGACGCGAAATAGACGAGCGGCGCGAGGGTGATGACGCCGGTCGAGAGATCACGGAATTGCTCGACGACGGACAGCTTTTCAGCGAGGTGCTGCGGGCCGCCGGTAACGATGGCGCCGGCGGAACTGAGAAAGACCGGCACGGAACAGAAGACCGCGCCCAGGATGAAAGCGACCGTCAAGTTATCTGTAAGCGCGGAGGCCAACATACCGACTGTAAGCAGCGCCGCACCCATGAGCCAGTAACCTAAGTAAGTGGAGAACATCAGGCCAGGGTCCGGGCTGCCGAGCCAGCACAGCACGATGATGTGACTTACCGAGAAGAGTAATGCGACCGAGTAAATGGCCAGCGCGGCGAGGTATTTGCCGAGCACGATTTGTAAGTCAGTGGCGGGCAGAGTGAAGAGTAACTCGTCGGTGCCTTGTTTCTTTTCCTCGGACCACAGACTCATGCTGATGGCGGGCACCAGGAAGATGAGCAGATAGGGGAAGAAGCGGTTGAGCTGATCGAGGTTGGCGAGGTTGGTGGCGAAGAAGCGCTCCTGCCAGAAGGCCGCCATGGCGCTCAAGAAAACGAACAGGGTGATGAAGACGTATCCGGTGGGAGTAGCGAAGTAGGAGGCCAGCTCGCGCTGGAGGATGGCGCTGATTATACGCTTGCGGTGCATGCGCCTCCTTCCCCGGTGGGCACGGGCGGACGATCGCTGGTGAGGGCTTGAAAGGCGTCGTCGAGAGTGGCGTATCCGGCCTGCATGGCAGCGGGGGCGCCGTCGAAGACCACGCGTCCGCGATTGACGAAGATGACGCGGTCGGCCATGGCCTCGACCTCCTGCAGGATATGGGTGGAAAGCAGGATGGTTTTGTGGCGGCCGAGCTCGCGGATGGTTTGGCGGACTTCGCGGGTCTGGTTGGGATCGAGGCCGCTGGTGGGCT
>DATGGM010000144.1:0-115637 GCA_035308525.1 Bryobacteraceae bacterium | reverse complement strand
AGCGGGACGGCGTATGTGTACGTCAACGGGTCCGGTGTTTTGACGGTGGGGCACAATCTGTCGGTGGCCTGCTCGGCCGGATGCACGCAGCAGAGCGGGGTCACTTCATTTCAACCCAACGTTCTGCCGATCTATAGCTGGACGGCCACTAACGGCACATGGGACCCCACCGGGGGCCACGACGAGAGAGCTTTTTTGAGCGCGAAGACGCTTGGGAGCGGGCCCGGGGTGGTGATTACGGAGGCTCCGGGGCAGAGCACGGTGGCGGTGGATAACGGCGTGATTCCGACGTACCTGATGAGCAGCTCCACGCTGAGCTTTCCGACGATCGCGAACGGCGCCTGCGGCACAGACCAGAGCATCACGGTGAGCGGGGCGAATCCAGGGGACGCGGTGGCGCCCGGATGGCCGGTGCTGCCGGCGGGGGTGTTCGGCATTATGCAGGTGAGCAGCGCGAACACGGTGACCGTACGGTTATGCAACATGTCGGGACTGGGCGTGACTCCGCCCAACACCACTTATCGGGCAACCATTGTGAGGAATTACTGAATATGATGCGATCGACGCGCGCCTTTTTGATTCCGGCTGTACTGCTGGGGGCGCATGCGCTGGTGAACGCGCAGACGGTGGTGAACGGCGGCCGGACGCAGATCGGGCCATGGGACGCCTCGGGCGCGGTTTCGACGCTGCCCGCCAAGCGGGGGACGATCGGGCAGTTACCGGCCACCTGCACACAGGGCGCGGAATACTTCGCCACGGACGCCACTCCCGGGCAGAACAAATATCTGTGCACGGCGACGAATACCTGGACGCAGCAGGCGATATCGGGCGCGAGCACTTTCCAACAACTGGGCACGGGCGCGGTAGTGCGCAGCGTGACGTCGAAGCTGCAGGATGTGGTTCACGTGAAGGACTTCGGGGCCAAGGGCGACGGCGCGACGGACGATTCCGCGGCCTTTGCGGCGGCGCTCGGATCGGGCGCGGGCGAGGTGCGGGCGGATGACGGGACGTACGTGGTGAACAGCGCGATCACGCTGGCCAAGGGGCAGAAGATCTATTTCGGAGTGGGGATCCACACGGTAGGGGGTATCCGGTTCTCGGACTCGCTCACGGACCAGACGGGAACGGGCAAGATCGAATGCGCGGGTCCGGGGCAGAGCACGCTGATGCTGAAGAACGGCGCAAATTCGGACGTGATTTCACAGACGAACTTCGCGGGGCTGACGGGAAAGAACAGCCGGTACGGACTTTTTCGAGCGGAAGTACGCGGCTGCACAATCGACGGGAACAAGAGCAATCAGACGGCGGCGAGCTACGGCATCCGGCTGTATGGGCACGGGTTGGAGATCACGGATGTATCGGTGCGGAACGCGTACTCGGATGGGATTTACACGGAATGGGGCCTGGATTCGAGCTTCGCGACTCCCAACGACGATCTGGAGGGGATGTTTACAGGCATCCGGTCGGCTTTCAACCAGGGGAACGGCTGGACGTTTCGCGGTCCTCACGATTCGGACTTCGTGGAGGTAATTCTTTATCAAAACGGCGGCTGGGGGATGCAGATACAGGTGTCGGCCACTTACAACGGCAATGGCCACCTGTCGAACGTGAATACATTTCTCAATACGCTGGGCGGGATTTACAGCAACAGCTCGCTCGATGGAAGCCAGATCGACGCGACGTCGGTGAGCGGCTGGGGAATGCTGATCGACAGCGGAGCGGGCAGCCACAATCTGTCGTCGGCGGAGTTCTCGGGGCCGACGGGGCTGGAGGTGCGGGCTCCCAGCCAGATCATTTCCGGCAACGTGGTGAACACGACTACGGCGGGCTTACGGCTCAACGGCGGGTCGGGGAACTTTACGCTGCAGATGTTCAACAACACGGGCTATCAGATCGACTTCACGAACGAGGTGGGGCCCAGCGTAATCTTTGCCGACTCGGCGAACGCGGCGCCGGGCGCGATGTTCAACGGCACACCCAACCAGGCCGATCTGGTGTTCGTGGATTTCGGCGGCGGCTCGCCGAACCGTTACGTTTCGTGGCCGTCGGCGACGGTGCACGTCGGCGGTTGGTCGCCGCAGTTTCCGCAGAGCAACGGGGTGATGGCGGTGATCAACGATCCGACGCAGACGGGCACGCTGTCGGCCGGCAACCTGCAGTTGAGCAGCTCGGCGCAGGTGGGCAACTCGACGTTCGCGAGCCTGGGCACGGGGGCCAACGGAAGCATTGTGTATTGCTCCAACTGCACGCAGACGGCGGCGTGCGCGGCCGGCGGATCGGGGGCCATGGCCATGTATGTTGGCGGGGCGTGGTCGTGCGGGGGCGCGTCCGCCGGGGGGAGCTACACACCGCTCGATGCATCGGTGATGAACGCGGTGGATGACTTTCTGCCGAGCAAGAGCACGGGAAACTATATCGGCCAACTTGGCTGGGGCGTGGGCGCCATGGGCGGAAGCTGCAATGACAGCGATCTGCCGGGCACGGCCAACCATCCCGGCATTTTCTATATCGGGGGCGGCGCTACTTCCGGGGCGGGCTGCGCGCTGTCGCTATCGGATGTGGCCGAGGGAGCGGAATATCAGCTGGGCCTGGGATCGGGCGGCGCATGGTCGTATTGGGAGGCGCAGGCGATCATCCAGACGGATGTGAACGGGGTCGCGAATGTCCGGTACCTGGTGGGCTTCAGCGACAACAACGCCGGGTATCACGCCGCGAACGGAAACGAGATCGCGGTGCGGTACGATCCGGCGGGAGGCGGATGCCCGTCGAACGAGAGCACCACGCACTGGGTCTACGAGGTGATCGTGGCCGGAACGAAGACTTGCGCCGACAGCGGGCTGGCGGTGGCGGCCAGCACGTGGTACCACATGCGGATCTATTCCGCGACGCAGGGCACCATTCAGTTTCAGATCAACGGGGCCAACTCAGGGAGCATCACGGCGGCGCCGACGGTGAACGTGAGCCCGGAGTTCATTGCGCAGTCGACGGCCAGCAGCGGGTCCAATAGCATGTGGATCGACTGGTGGGCGATGAGGATACAGGGGCTGACGCGATGAAGACGCTGCTGATTTTTGGGTTGGCGGCCGGACCTATCCTGGGGGCGATCACCAATTTCCGCGTGCTGGGCACCACCGCGACGCAAGCGCTGGTGGCCTATACGGCGCCGGACGCCAACGCCTGCACGATCCAAGCGAGCCAGAATTCCAGCCTCACGCCGCCGGCTTTGGACGTCGACCCGGGCACGTTTGCCGGATCCAATTCGGACTTGAGCAGGGGGAGCACGCTGGCCACGGGGCGCTCGCGCATCCTGGTGCTGGGGCAGCGCACGGCACAGTACGCGACAGGGGGCGCATATGCCGGCGTGCGGCATTTTTCGCGGGCGCTCCAGGCGTACAGCTTCTATTACGGGCTGCTGACGTGTCCCTCCACGGGCGATACACAGGCATTCACATTTGCGACGACGAACATCCCGCTGGGCGGCACGTACGGGGATCCGTGGCTGGCGGACGCGGCGCATCCGGGAGATATGCCGTGGCCGGAATCCACGGGCGCTTCCACGACGACGTCGTTCATCGACCCACTGACGGGCGTGCTGCTGCAGCAGCTTGGCTTGCGCAGCAATAATTACAGGCTTTGGACCAGCACTTATGGACCGCTGCCCATCTTCGGATCGGCTTACAACCAGGGGCAGACGAATCCGTGCGATAGCGCCGGCCCGTGGACGAACCCGTGCGGCAGCATCATAAAGGGAGGATCGGGCAGCACCACGGTGGGGAACAGCCAGGGTCCACTGGTGCTGCGGCCGCCGATGAATACGGCGTCGGGCAATCCGTGGCCGTGGAATGCCGGCTATGCGGGGAGCTCTTACAACCAGTTTTGGGCGCTCGATCAGTTATCCGTCACGCTGACCGGATTTGTTAACTCCGCCAACACAGCGAACCGCGTGCTGGATGTGTGCCTGTCGCTGAACGGCGGCGCATCGTGCGCCAGCTCGACGCAGCAGATGACGCTGGGGCAGACCAGCAGCTCACAGACTGTAGGGCAGGTGGATGGAACACAGTTCGGCGTGCTGCCCTGGGTGCTGGATACGCAGCCGCGGTTGAACGCGCAGGAGAGCTCGTTCACCTCGGGCGCCGATACGGTTAGCGGCAGCACGGTCACGTGGCAGTCGGGGAGCAATTACTGGAGCTTGTATTGGGTGAACGGCGGCAACGGCCATATTCGGCTGTCGACTTCGTCGGCGGCGGATGCGTGCTCCGTGCCGGGAAGCAACTCCGCGGAGTATACGATCACGGGATTCATCGACGGCACGCATATTACTGTTAGCCCGGCGCCGCCCGCAGGGGCCAACTGGTGGTGCGCGTTGAACTTCACCGTGATGGTATGGCGGGATGGCGCGCCGGACAGCAGCACGGTGACGCTGACGGGCGCCAGCATGGCAGTGCTGGAGAGTTTTCAGGATTCATATCCGGATAACGGCGGGGGCACAGCCTGCCTGAATACGCCCGTGCAGGGCGGCTTTTTTTGTTTGTTCGGCGGGTTGTATTGGATCAATCCGGCCACCGGATCGGCCGTGTATTACGGGTACATGGAGGCGCTGAACCCGGGCATTACCAACACATGGAACAACATCGGGATGCTGCCCGTGGGAGAGACGGCGAATATCGACGAGAGCCAGAGCGCGCTGACGTTTTATTTCACCTCAACGGGGCCTTCGAGCGCCGGTCCGCTGGTTATTCAGGGCGTGTTCAATCCACCGGCGATCACGCAGCCGGCGCCTTACCCGAACGGCAACCAGATCGGGAATGCGGGCGTCGCCAGCAAGACCGGCTATTCAGTTACGTATACCAACGGCCTGACCTTCACGAATCTTACGCCGCAGATGGTGGGGGCGAACTGCGAGACCGTGGTATGCCAGATGGCCGGCTTCGATACGACGTGGACGCCGGGCAACAACGCGGTGAAGTTCAGCACGGGCATCAACGGGTGGAATTGCATCCCTTACGGGGAATCCGCGGGCGTGTTCTTCTTCACCTGCTACGCCAATAACGAGGACAGTCCGGCATGGATCTTCGCGTTCTCGCCGGGGAGCGGGGCGAATTATGGGAATCCGGCAATGGCGGGCCAGCCGGGCGGGCCACGCATCATCGGCGCAATCAATACATTCAATACGCCCAACGGTCCGGTGGCGGCGGGCCAGACGGCGCTGACCGGCAGGGGGCTGCACGCGGTGGTGGAGACCGGCGACACGGGGTGGATCAACATCAACACGCACGCGGTGGCGCCGATCAACACAACGCAGACTTCGATACCCTCGACGAGCGCGACGACGTGCGCTTCCTTGGGGGTGACGGGGAACAACAGCCAGTGCATCCAGTTGCAGATTGTGAATCACACCAGCGGCGCGCCGTGCACGTCGGGCTGCACGGGGTACGAGCCCTACATCGCGGCTCCGCAGTTTCAATTTACGGGGGCGCCGGGGGAGATGCGCACCACGCAGATCGGGGATACAGCCTGCGCGGCATTGAGCAGCGCGGGAAATTGCAATTGGTCGAACCAGTCCAACGAGCTTCTGACGCTGGTGCAGAAGAACGCCGCGGGCGCCTGGGTGTTTCAGCGGAACGGCTATGGCGCGGAAAAGGCGGTTACGTGTTCGCCGACCACGCCTTGTTCGCTCTGGTGGGAGAGCAATCAATGGATTATCCCGCCGGGGAGTTATACCGCCACGAGCGCCATGAGCATTTACTGGAACCCCGCCGCGGGATGTAGCGGATCGCCCGACCCGCATGGGGATTGCCTGCAGCAGGACGCGAACGAACTGATCGAGCACGGCGAGTGGCGCGACGGGGGCGAGGCGGTGGCCTGCAATGTGGCGCTCTGGAATGTGACGCAGTTCGATAGCTGGCCTACCGACTACCAGACGATCGTGGGCAGCGTGCCGGCTATTCTGGAGTCTCCGTTTGCCAACATCACTCCGTTCCAGGCGGCGGGCGTCAACTATGTGAGTTACAGTCCGCCGTTCGCGGGGGCGTGGGGGCATCCTTGGTCCAACGAGGCGGGCACGCATCCGAACGCCGCCGGCGCGAATGCTCCAGCGACGGAGGCCATTCGAGCGTTTGACAACATACCGGTGCAGGGCAACGGGTACTCTCCGCCGTTCAGCAACGTGGCGGGGCAGCTTTACGTGGCGACGCCCGGTTCGGTGGCGGACGCCGACGATCCGTTCGGGACAGCGCCGGTGATCACCATCAACAGAAAGCTGATGGCTCAAGGGAATAGCTGCGGCCCGCACCCGCTGATCGATATCAGCGGGCCGGGTTCCAGCATCAGCACGGGAACCGCGGGATCCTATACGGCCTGCTACGCGCGGAATGCGAACGAATGCTACGCCGGCAGCACAGTGGGTCAGGTTTACGCGAACTGTCCCGGGGTGGTATGGAAGTATTGCTCCGGCACATCCATTCATGGCGGCACGCCGCTGGGGGTGGGGAACGATATTTGCGCGGGCAACCAGGGTACGGCGGTGGATGCGATCCGGCAGTTCTCGCTGGACCGGACCGATTTGTATGGCGCATACACACGCACGCTGGTGACGGCTTCGTCGCGGCCGCGGATGGTTACGGGATTCGAGAACAATCGCCTGCTGCCGGACAATTCCTGGCTGCTGTTCCGCATGGAGTTCCCCGAGTATCAATCGCAGCAGATGTGGATGGCGAAGATGCTGCCGTGGCCGGCGGTGGATTCGGTGGCGCGCGGGACGTTCGTGCCGATGCAGATCGTGGTGAAGCCGCCGGCGGGCCTGGCTGTAAACAACGCAGTGGCGCAGTTCGGCTACCAGGAGTACGGAGCGCCGGGATCGCTGAACTGCACTTCGCGAAACGATGCATGCCTGGCGACGGGGAGCACGATACCCGTGGGCAATGCGCCTTTCGCTTTCGCTTCCGAGAATCCCACAGGGCTTTCGTGCAGCGCCGGGTGCACGATCACGATACCCGCCATTTCGCAGAGGATTGTGTACTACCGAGTGGTGTATCGGGCGGCGAACAATGCGGCACTGGCTACCAGCGCGCCGGTAGCCGTGGCGGTTCCCTGACCGCATCCGCATGACGCGCGTGCACATCCCACCAAAGCGTTTCACCTGCCCGGCGATAATCGTTCCTCAAAGCTTTGACGCGGCGAAGGGCGGCCGCGGGCGACAGCCACGGACCGTCGGCTAATTCGCCGAACGGGCCGGCGCTTTGCGCGGTGAACCGGTAGCCATCCGGACTGTACACGCCAGGCGGATCATACTCGGACTTGGGGCGCAGCGGCCGCGGCAGCGAGGCGATGGCATGTCGCAGGATGGGCGCCATGCGCCCGGCCTTCCGCAGCAGGCGCCAACCGGCCTGGTGATCGAATATGGGGGTCGTGGAGCGGTGAGTGGCGCCATCCACAAGCTTGAAGGCGGTGTATTCGAGCTCGATCAATCTCTCCAGGATGGGATCCGTTTCATTCAGTTCCAGGCTGACGTAGGCGGGAGTGGTGGCCGATGTCAGCGGGTCGAGGGCCTGGGGATCCGCGCCTTCGATATCAACCTTCATGAAGAACGGCTGACCGTACTGCCCGATGAGTTGCCCGGTGGTGACGCAGGGGACGGTCAGCTCTTTCCATGCGCCTGCCTTTTTGCCTTTCTCCGGATCGAAGGAAGACCAGGTGTCATCGGTCAGATTGCGATAGAAGGCGAACTCTCCCGGCGCGCGCAATACTCCGGCATTGATCACGGTGATGCGTCCTTGCAGAATCTCGGACTGGAACCGGTGGGTGCATTGGGCTGTAAGCAGCGGATTGGCATCGACTCCGATGACGCGGTATCCGAGGTGAAGGTAATAGGCGGCATCGTCGCCGTTGTGCAGGCCGATGTCGAAGACCAGGTCCCGATTCACGCTGCCTCTTATGGAAGCCTCAGCCCCGCCAACGACCTTTCGAAGTACATCGTTTCGTGCCCGGGGTCTACGCCGATACGGCGCAGAAGGAATGGATCCTGCCGGGGCTGGTTTAATCCGGGCTGGGCGGTGACGGCGGTCAGCATGCCGGCCTCGCGGACGGCTTTAACGGCCGCCGGGCCGATGTCACGCATGTTGCCGTTGGGGTAACAGAAGTGGAGCACCGGCTGGTTCAGCTCGGCTTCGATGCGGGCCTTGGAACCGGAGATTTCGTCGTGCAACTCTTGCGAATCGGAGATTGCGGACAGAATCGCGTGGGTCCGGGTATGCGCGCCGAACTCGACACCGGACGCAGCCAGCGCGCGGACGGCATCCCATGAAAGCGGCTGGTAATCGGCGGGCGGCTGCTCCGGTATTTCCGTCTGCAGGATGGACGGCAAATCGCGGAGCAGTTTCGCGCGGTCGGCCGGGCTCCAGTTCACCGCGCGATTGGCCATCATCTGCCCTTGCATCCGGCGCACCGCGTCGCAATCCAGCGTGAAATGCAATGCTTGGCCGCGGGGCGGCTCAATAGAAGCGTTGGATAGCCTGGTTTGACGGAAAGCATGCACGATGCGATCAAACCAAAGCCAGGTCTTGCCGTCCAGAAAGTCGGTTACCAGGAACACGGTGACGGGAATTCCATACTCGGCAAAGAGGGGATAACCGGCTTCCTGGAAGTCCCGATAGCCGTCATCGACGGTGACGGCGAGAGCGTAGGGCGGCAGGCTGCGCCGTGCGTGCAGCCACTCGGAGACTTCCGCCATGGAGACCGGTTGGTAATGCCTGCGAATGTGCGCGCATTGCGAGGCCAGCGCGGCGCGATCCGAAAAACGGTGATACATCAAAATGCGCAGTTGGGCGCGATGGAGCCAACGCGCAAATGCGGGGCCGCCTACATGGTGAAAGACAGACTTGGCCGCCCTGGAATACATTGGTTCATTGTATATGTCCATCCATCAGCGCATTTTGGTTACGGGCGGCGCCGGTTTCGTGGGATCGAGCGTGGCGCTGGCCCTGAAGAGAACGCATCCGGAGATGCGCGTGACCGCCTTCGACAACTTACACCGCCGCGGGTCGGAGCTGAACCTGGGACGGCTGCGGGAAGCGGGCGTGGCTTTCGTGCATGGCGACATCCGCTCGCCGGGCGATCTGATGAACCTGGACGCGCCCGAGCTGATCGTGGAGTGCTCGGCGGAGCCGTCGGCGCAGGCAGGCTACGGCGGATCGCCGGAATACCTGATCGACACCAACCTGACCGGATGCTATCACTGTCTGGAACTGGCGCGGCGCGCGCATGCCGATTTTGTTTTTGTCTCGACGAGCCGCGTGTATCCGTACCGGCGCTTGAACGAACTGGCCTACGAGGAAGGGCCGGAGCGCTTCCATCTGTCGGCGGAGCAGACGATCGGGGGCGCATCGGGCCTGGGGGTCAGCGAGGAATTTCCGCTGGACGGCGCGCGATCGCTTTACGGGATGACGAAGCTGGCGGGCGAACTGATGGTGGCCGAATATGGCGATGCGTACGGGATCCGCTATGTGATCGATCGCTGCGGCCTGCTGACGGGTCCATGGCAGATGGCCAAATCGGACCAGGGGGTGATCGCGCTGTGGATGGCGGCGCATTATTTCCGCCGTAAGCTTTCGTATATCGGCTTCGACGGCAGCGGCCGGCAGGTGCGCGACTTTCTGCATATCGACGATTTTTGCGAGCTGGTGCTGGAGCAGATCAGCAGTTTTGAGACTTATCAAAGCGGCCTGTTCAATGTGGGCGGCGGACTGGAGTTCAGCCTGTCGCTATGCGAGGCCACACGGCTGTGCGAAGAGATTACGGGCAACCGGCTCGAGATCGCGCCGCTGGCGGAAACGCGTCCCGCCGATGTACGGATTTATGTGACCGATTACCGGCGCCTGGCGGCGGTGAAGGGCTGGCGTCCGCGGCGCGATGCCCGTAACACGCTGGAGGATATCTTCAACTGGATTCGCGGCGAGGAGGCGCTGGTGAAGCACGCGCTGGCTGGTTAGTTCGACAAGCGGCGGCGGAAAACATCGGCCAGGCGTTCGGTATTGCGCTGCAGATTGAATTTCTCGAGGATCTTGCGGCGCGCATTCTCGCCAAGACGGCGGCGGAGGGCCTCATCATCCATCAGCCTGGCAATGGCGGCGGCCAGGGCGGGCGCGTCGCCTGGGGGCACCAGCAGGCCGTCCACTTCGTGCGTGATGATTTCGGGAACGCCGTTCACGCCGGAGGCCACACAGGGGATTTCCAAGGACATGGCTTCCATCAGGACCACGGGCAGCCCTTCGGCAAAGCTCGAGAGGGCCAGGGCATCCGATCCGCGGTAGAGTTCCTGGAGCCCGTCCTGATTGACGTTGGCGTTAAATACAACGTGGCCGGCCAATCCATGCTTCTCGACCTGCTGCTCCAATGCGTGCCGGTCCGGGCCGTCACCCACAAGGCGCAGGCGGACCGGGCGTCCCTCTTTGGCGAGCAACGCTACGGCTTCAATCAGCACGTGCTGACCTTTGACGGGGGCCAGCCGGCTGACGCAGATGATTTGAAACGGCACGGGGACTGGACGGAACCGGCGCGGCGGAAACATCTCCGGGTCCACGCCGAGCAGGGTCAGTTCCAGTTTCGCCCTTTGGTCTCCGGCGGATCCGTTCACGAGTTGGTCCAGGCCGTATTGGCTGATGGCGCACGCGAATAGCGAGGATTGGATCTTCTCCGCGAGCCGAAAGCGCGGGTTCTGAAATTCCGCGGGGCCGTGCACGGTAAGCGACCAGGCTATCGGAAAGATGCGCGCGACTATTACAGCAACCGTTGACGCATAGTGAGTATGTAAGTGGGACAGGCGGTTCTGTTTCATCCAGTAACCGACCACAACGGCTTCGGCAAAATACAGAAAACCGCCGGCGCCATATCGGACTGAATTGAACAAGGCCGCGAAATAACTTAGCGGCCGCGACAGGAGCGTGTTCAGATGGGCCAATGCCACGCGGAACAGGCTGGACCCTTTCACATAGAAGGTGGATCGGGCTTCTTCGCGCTCCGCGGCAGTCATGGCGGCGGCATCTCTATCCGGCCCGCGAATAGATGCTACGTGGATTTCGAACCCAAGCTCGCGCAGGAGGCGCACCTCGCGCAGCATGAAAACGTGATTGACGGCGGGATACTGACTCAGCAGGTAGGCCAGCCTGATAGAGCTCATTCGGCGTGAACGCCATTATCGCACGGGGTTCGCGACCGTTCATGCTATTCTGCGGGTTGTGCGGGTCAGCGTGGTCATTCCGGCTTATCGTTCGGCGCATACAATTGGCGCAACGCTCGATTCCGTGCTGGCACAGACGCTCCAGGATTTCGAGATCATCGTAGTAAACGACGGCTCACCGGACGGCGCGGAACTGGAGGAAGCTCTGCAGCCGTACCGCGGCCGGATCATTTACCTGAGCCAGGAAAATCAAGGTCCGGCGGGGGCGCGCAATACCGGGATCCGGGCGGCGCGCGGTGAGCACGTGGCGCTATTGGACGCGGACGATCTTTGGGAGCCCGAGCACCTGGCCGCGCAGCTGGCGGTGCTGGAGGCGGACCCATCGATCGACGTGGTGTACGCGGACGCGCGCATTATCGGGGATGTGCCGGGGCAAGGCCGCACCGTCATGGAGTTGTGTCCGTCCGAGGGCGAGGTGACGTTCGAGCGCCTGGTCATGCGGCAGTGCACGGTGCACATCTGCGTGAGCATGGCACGCCGGAAGACGCTGCTCGAAGCGGGATTATTCGATCCGGCGTTTCGCGGAACCGAAGACATCGACATGTGGCTGCGGATCGTCAAGCAGGGCGGCCGGATCGCTTACCAGCGGCGAGTTTTGGGGAGCTATCGGCGGCAGCAGGGCAGCCTGTCTTCGGACCGCGTGCGGATGATCGAAGGTTTTTTGGCCGTGCTGGCGAAAGCCGCGAGTGATCCGCTTACCACCGCCGCCGAGCAGGATGCCATCGCGCGGCAGTGCCAGGTGCAGCGCAGCAACCTGGCGCTCGAGAAAGGCAGACAGGCATTTCTGGCGGGCGACTCGGCCGCGGCCATCCAGCATCTGAGGCAGGCCAACGCGCATTACCGATCGCCGCGGCTGGCGGCGGTGCTGCTGATGTTGCGCGTAGCACCGCACTTCCTGCACACCTTATATCATTGGCGCGACCGGCATATCTACAAACTTCGGCATGCCAAGAGTCACTGAGCGAGGCGGGTCACTCACCGCGCATGTCTCCTGGCTGATGTTGGGAAAGACGCTGGCGTTCTTTTTCAACGTGGCTCTGCCGCTGGTGCTCGTGCGGCGACTGAACCTGACGCAGTTCGGAGTCTACCAGCAGCTCTTTCTGGTTATCGGGACCGCCGTGATGGTGCTGCCGTTGGGCTTCGCCATGAGTTCCTACTACTTCCTGCCGCGGGAGAAAGACCGGCGGGCCGAGACGGTCTGGAACATCTTCGTATTCAACCTGGCGGTGGGCGGCCTGGCTTGCGGGTGCCTGGCGGTGTGGCCGGGGATTTTGGGGATGGTCTTCCGGCAGCCCGCGCTGGCAAGCTATTCGGGCCTGGTGGGCGTCGTGATCATGCTCTGGATTATGGCTTCGGCGGTGGAGACGATTCCGATCGCCAACGGCGAAACGAAGATCGCCAGCCTGATGATCCTGAGCGTGCAACTGACCCGCACGATGCTTTACCTGGGCGCCGTGATGGTATTCGGGACAGTGCGCGCGCTGCTGTACGCGGCAGTGGCCCAGGGTATTTTGCAGACCGCGGTGCTGTGCTGGTACACGCGGTCGCGATTCGGGAGATTCCGGACGCGCCTCGACTGGGGCCTGATGCGCGGCCAGTTATCTTACGCGGCGCCGCTGGGGCTGGCGGGCATCTTGTATATCGCGCAGACGGATTTGCACTCTTACTTCGTTTCGAACCGGCTGGGGGCGGCGGCGTTTGCCATTTACGCCGTGGGAACGGTGGACCTGCCGCTCATGGGTCTGCTGCAGGAAGCCACCAATGGCGTGCTGATCCCGCGCGTGAGCGAATTGGAGCATCTCAACCAGGGGCGCGAGATCGTGCTGCTGCTGGCGCGCGCCACGCGCAAGCTGGCCGCGGCGTATTTTCCCGTTTACGGACTGCTAGTGGTGGTGGCGCCGGAGCTGATCAGCTTTGCGTTTACCCGCCGGTACCTGGCCAGCGTGCCCATCTTTTTGATCAATCTCACTTTGCTGTTGGCGGGCATCCTGCTGCAGGATCCGTTATTCCGCGCTTACAGGGAGCAGCGCTTCTTTCTGATCCGGCTGCGGGTGGCGCTGCTGGTGCTGCTGGTGTCGGGGCTGTGGTTTGCGACCACGCGGTTTGGTCCAGCGGGTGCGATCACGGTAGTTGTAAGCGTCACACTGACGGAGCGAATTGTGACGGCGGTGCGGTTCGGGCGCATCCTGGGCGTGCGCCGGGCCGACATCGTGCTGCTGAAAGATGTGGGCAAGGTGGCGCTGGCGGCCGCGGCGGCCGCCCTGGTGACGGCGGCGGTGCGGCTGCCACTGCGGGGTCAGCGGCCTATCGTCGTGCTGATCGGTTGCGGCATGGTGTTTGCGATGGTTTATTTGGGCGGCGTTCTGGTGGGGGGAGCCGTAACGCCCGAGGAGAAGGACCTGGTCCGGCGGAAGATTGCGGTTCTGTTGCCGAATGGATAGTATGGCCGACCCTAAATCCGGCACAGGCGATTGGAACGGGTTTGGCATCCCGCTGGAGCGCGTGTTCGAAGCCGCGGAGGACTGGAAGCAGAAGCTGGCTGGGGTTGAAAAGCCGTGGCTGTGCTGGAACGTGAGCCAGCGGTGGTCAACCCTGCAGCAAAAGCTGGTGAGGCATGCGGGCTGGACTCCGGTAGTGGGCTGCGATCCCAGGGCAGGGCTGCCGCCGCTGATCCCGCAAGCCGTGGCGATCGATTTCAACGCGGCGTTTGGCTTTCCGGTAATGTGGCCGCTGTTTCCTCTGGAATTTGCATTTCTGTTCACGGAGCGGCTGGCTTTTTGGCACGCGGATCTGCTTTGCCGGTTGCCCGTGATGGAGGAGCTTGCGGCCCGGTTCGCGGCGCTGGCGGACGGCCAGATGTCGGCGGTGCTGGACAAGGGCGGATTACGCAACAGCCTGAACTTCAAATCGCACCGCTTTTGGGAGCTGTGCGGGTGCACGACCAGGGGCGCGAGCCGGAGCCAATTCGACAACGGCGCCGGCTGGTGGCGCAATTTCGCGATGCACCCTAAATGCGGATCGGAAGAGGAGCGGGCGCGGCGGCAGCGCTATTCGTGGGACAGCGGCGTGGGCATTCTGTATTGGAGAGACCGCTACCATGGCGCGGTGCAGCCGATCGATGCGCGGCTGGTGAAAGAGGGGCATTGCAGCGAGATCGGAATGCGCGATTACCGCACGGCGGCGAATCATCGGGAGGCTACGCGGGATTTATCGTCGGAGCTGGATATGAATTATTCGCTGGATGAAGTGGCCGATCGGCTGGGGATCGGGCATTTGCTCGAGACGGCCCCCTGATTCAGTGCGCCAGGTCCAGAACGGGGAGGCCGCTGCGGTGGATGAGATCGAGAGCTTCGGGCGCCGGCCGCTGGGTGATGATGACGTGGCCGGCCCAGGCGAGCATCTTCTCCAGGCCAGGTTCGAACAGGCTGGCGATGTGCGGGATGGCGGACAGCACGAAGCGCTGATTGCTGCCGTAGATCTCGTCGAGGCGAATGTGCGGATCGTGGACCCGCACCTGGCGGCCTTTGCCGATGAGGTGCTCGAGCAGGGCGACCACCGGGCTTTCGCGCAAGTCGTCCGTGTTTTCCTTGAACGCCAGGCCGAAGACGGCGAGCCTTTCGGCGGGCAGATCCATCACGCGGCGGATCGCGCGACGGAGGTGCTCGTCATTGCTGGGCAGGACCGTTTCGAGTAACGGCACCTTGAGATCCAGCCGGCCGGCGCGGTAGACCAGGGCGCGCAGATCCTTGGGCAGGCACGAGCCGCCGAAGGCGAAACCGGGGGACAGATAGGCGCGTGAGATATTCAGCCGGGTGTCGCGGCACAGGGTGTCCATGACCTCGCCCGGAGGAATGTCCAGGGCAGCGCTGAGCGTGCCCATTTCATTGGCGAAAGTTACTTTGAGGGCATGAAAGGTGTTGCAGGCGTACTTGATCATCTCGGCGGCGCGCAGCGACACCAGGCACGGTTCCGGGCCGAGCGGACGATAGAGCTCCGCCACGGTTTCCACGGCGCACCGGTCATCGCCTCCCACGACCACCAGGGACGGTTCGAGGAAGTCACTCACGGCGTTGCCTTCGCGCAGGAACTCGGGGTTGGAGACCACGGTAAAGCGATGGGCACCGGCGAAGCATTCGGCGGCCAGGTCTTCACAAGTGCCGGGAAAAACCGTGCTGCGAACGGCGACGATCAGGCGGCCGGATTTTTCGGGGCGGGCGGCCGCGATCTGGCGGAGTACGCGGCGCAACTGCTCGAGGCCGAGGTTGCCGTTGCGCTCGGACGGAGTGCCCACGGCGACCAGGGCGATATCGGCGCGGGCGAGCGCGGGCTCCAGCATGGTGGTGGCGGACAGGCGGCCGTTGGCGCTTCCTTCCTGAATCAGCCCGGCCAATCCGGGCTCATAGAAAGGGGCGCGCGCAGTCTGGATACTGTTTACTTTGTGCTCATCCGGGTCCACGCCGATGACGTGGTGACCGAGATGGGCAAGGCAGGCGGCAGTGACTGAGCCGACGTATCCCAGGCCGAGTACGGCGACGTTTGGGGCGGGCACGACACCAGTATGGCATGTAGGATATGCGGTCTAACGAGCCCGCTTTGGTGAAATCGATCCTGTTTCTGCGAAGGCCACGATCAGGATCGCCTTGCGCTCTCGACCGCAGGTTCGTATCGGAGTGGACGACCGGGGACGCGAAACATCCGGAATAAGCGTTCAGCTTCGCCTGTGTTACGGGACGGCCGCGGCCTGATAAGGGCTGGCGGCGACGGTGTGGTCGGATTTGTCGCGGTAGATCACCTGGTAGTAGAGCACACGCTGTGAAATTGCGGGTACGGCGATGGTGCAGCTGGAAGAGCAGGGCACTCCGCGGGGATTCTCACTGGCGAATAAGAAGGGCGGCGCGCCGACCGTGGAGGCGTTCGCGAGGCAGGGATCTTTGCGGCTGGTGCAGTTGCCGGAATACTCCGTATAGCCGAATTCGACGACTGCATTATCCACGCTGACACCCGCCGGCGGCTGCAGGTTGAGAACCATGGGCACGAAGGCGCCGCGGCCGATGGAATCGGTGGGGGGATAAGGCGGCATCTTGGCCATCCACATTTGTTGCGACTGGTATTCAGGGAATTCCATGCGGAACAGGAGCCAGGAATTGTCGGGCAGCAGGCGGTTGTTTTCAAAACCGGTCACCATGCGCAGGCGGGACGTGGCGGTCACCAGCGTGCGCGTATAGGCTCCCGCCTGATCGGTGCGGTCGAGGGTGAACTGGCGGACGGCATCCGACGCGGCACCTTGATTGCCGACACAGATATCGTTGCCGACGCCCAACGGCGTACCGCCATGAATGCTGGTACCGGAGCAATAATTCCAGACGACGCCGGGACAATTGACATAGACCTGGCCGGCGGCACTGCCGGGATAGCATTCGCCGCCGGCGCGCGCGTAGCACACCGTGTAGGAAGCGGCCGTGTCCGAGGGGATGTGGGAACCCGGGCCGCTGAGATCGACGAGCGGGTGCGCGCCGCAACTGTTTCCCTGCGCCATCAACTTGCGATTGATGGCGGGCGTATTGCCGGCGCCGAAGATGTTGTCGGGGTCGGTTACGGCGGCGGGTGTCGCGGAGTAGAGCTGTCCGGCAACGGAGGTGAACTGCGGATCGTAGGCGCTTCCCTGCACGGGGATGTTGTCGAACGCGCGGATGGATTCATTGGCCGAGGCGTTGGCGCCGGCCGGGTTGGGATGGGTCCCCAGATCGAAGCCCCAGGGATGCCCGTACACTCCGGCGAAGGGCGGGTCGGTACTCGTGTAGTTCACTCCGGGGGCCTGCGCGGGGGTCTCGTTGGCGAAGGGCTTGCTCAGGATTCCGGGCACGCCGCCGACGATGGTCTGATAGTCGGTGGGCCAGCCCCAGAACGGCTGGATCCACACCGGCACGTTAGTGGAGACGGCCTCGCCGCCGTCGCGCCATTCGCCGTGGCCGATGGTTTCGTTGGTATCCTGCATGAGGCAGTTGCCGTGCGGGTCGGGCAAGCCGCCACATCCGGCGGTGGGGTTCCAGTAGACGGTCATGGCGCTGGGCACATTGACAGCCACGGTGGCTCCAGGGGGCAGGCTGGATTGATAGCTTTGCCACCAGAGAATCACAGGCCCCGAGGGGATCGCTTTTTGGGCGCCATAGCGATTGCGCTCGAAGATCCACGCGCCGTTCGGGCCCTTATACACCAACGTCAGGAGCTCATTCGTTCCATCCCACCAATTGCAGCTGCCGGCCTGGCCGGGGGAGACGCAAGCGGTGTCGCCGGTTTGGGTGGTACGCATCTCGCCGGGAGCTCCGGTGAATTGAAACCTCGGCGGCGAGAAGTAGGGCTCGTAGCCGGTGACTCCACCGCTGGTATGGCTGTCGATATTCAGCAGGACGCACTGATTGCCGGATGGGAGGTCATGGCCGAACGTCGCGCAATCGGCGCTGGTGGCGGGCACGCTGTTGGCGGATGTGTTTATGGACGGCCAGAGGTGCAAATTGAGATTGATCCAACCGGTCTCGCCGGTTTCGCCGATGGCGTGCAGGGCCCGGCCCGTGAGGGCGGTCTGATTGGGGGCCACGGGCCCTGGCGGTGTGTTGAAAGTGTTGATGGCTCCGGCGATATGCGGCCCACTGGCGGATCCGGCGTGGGCAGGATTTCCATCGCCGGGAGAGAATGCAAAGATCCAGGCCGGGCTGTCCCCCCCGAGAGAGAAACACGTGAAGTAGAAGATGCCGATCGAGTCACCGTACGGAAGGCAATTCCAGCTGTTCGGCCCGGTACTGAACTTGACCGCGTTGAACGACGGGTCGAAGGCGGCCATCTGCTGCACGATGGTCTGGTTGAGACTTTGGGGAGTGAGGTTGGTGAACGTGAGGCCGTTGTTATAAGTGACGGAATAGGCAGTTTTGCCGGTTATGGAAGCATTCCCGATCTGGTTGCCGTTTGCATAAGGCGGCGGCTGCGTGATCGAGGCCGGATCAAAGACGCCTTGAATGACCAGGGGGCTAATGCCCGAGGGGTCGGTCGAGAGGCTGAAGGAAATGCTGTAGAAAGTGAAAACGCTCTGCGTCTGGTCGATATTGGCCGTTTCGCCGGCACCCAGGATTCCGATGGGATACCAGGAGTTGGCGATGCCGGGGCCCGGCAGGGACATGAAGCCGTAATCAACCGACGCTCCGGTGGCCGGGTTGATCCAGTACAGGCCACCGTAGATACAGAAGAAGCCGTCCTGCACCAGCTTGTTGAAACAGGCGGTGCCGGCTCCGTTATCCGGATACGCGTCCTGGAAACTCTCCAGCATCGCCATATTGGCGGCGGTGAGCGTGACGGTGCTGCCATCGGAAGGCGCCTGGTCGCGCCAGACCATCACCGCGAAATTGTTCTCGCACCAGTAGAGATTGCCGCCGGGCGGGGGTGGGGAGACGGTAATGTGGAGGCCATCGATGAAACCGGTGATGATGTATTCCGCAGAACTGGTGGCGGCCGGAGGCGTGGCGCAGGCGTCGGCCGTGGAGACAGTGGACAGGCGGATACGGCCATTGCCTCCGGCGGTCCAGTACAAGCTCCAGTAATTGCTGCCGGCGGTCCAGGTGAGCGTATTGCCGCTGGCGGTGGCTCCGGGGCTGCCGCCAGGACTGGCATTGGGGGACGATTCCTGGGCGTTGAAGCGCGGGTTGGTGTCGAGCAACCAAGGCAGCACGCCGAAGTTGTCGGCATTCATCTGGCCGACGGTTTGCGAACCGGTGGACTGGTCGAGGGTCAACTGCTGCGTGGCGCTGGCGCAGGACGCGCCGCCGTTCAGGGAGAGGCACACATCCAACACGCGGTTGGATTTGACGGGCGAATTCACGGAGCCGGTGAGGGTGACGGATAGCTGGTCGAGAGTCCAAAACTGGTTGTATGAATTGCCTGCGTAACCGGAGTTCCAGGGCCATGGGCTCCCGGGAGTATTCAGCGGCGGCCGCAGCACCAGCGGCGCCCGACTGTTGCCGACCGTGGTGCTGCGGGAACCGCCCGAGACGATCGTCCCGCACGGGTTCGTCCAGGGACCGGCGGTATCGCAGGGATTGTTTTGGCCCTGGTTGTAAGCCGATCCGAAGACGGGCAGCGGCCCATTGGCGCTGTTCCACAGTCTGTAATCATTGCTGCGCAGACCCAGACGGCGCAGGAGCACGCCGGTGAGCGGATCGACGAAGGATTCGGGCGCGAGGCCGCCAACGGATTCGGGCCAAGGCTGCTCACCGGGATGCGCAGCGTCCTGCAACCAGGGGTCTCCGTAGGTATTGCCCAGTGGGATGTTGGTGGTGGTGAAGTTGAACGTAGCGGTGTCGGCGCCGCACAGGATGCGTCCATAATGCGCGGTGTAGGCCTGCAGCGCGCGCGAGTAGTGGCGGACCCCGACGAAGGGGCCGGCGGTGGCCAATTCGGACGAGCGCTTGCCGATCACGGCAACGCGAGCAGGTCCGCTCACGAGGTTGCCGGGCCGGGTATCCTGGTCGGCGCCGTCGAAGATGGTGGGGTCCACATCGTGGACCAGAGGCGCCAGGGAACCGTACTCGCTGACGACGATAGCGCAGGGGCTCTGATCGGGCGCGGTGTAGGCGATGATGGCTTGCGTGGCGGTGGCGCCTATGATGCGCACATCGCTAATCGCCGCCAGGGAGAATCCGGCGGAGGCAGCCAGCAAGAAGGGCAACCGGCAATGGTGGAATCCGGTCACGGGCGCAGTGGAAGGCCGGACGGACGGGGCCGCGCCATCATACCAACCGTACGGGGACGGCTGTCCGCCGCCGGCTGAGAAGCAGCCTGGATCAGGGCCGCCGCCTGGTCGGCGCAGGCGCGTTCCAGGGCCGCACACAAACCCGCCAGCATGGGGAAGTAATACGCATAGGCATTACTGGAGAAAAGGGATGTCCCGGTAAACGCGATGAGCGCAAGGCGCAGCGCGAAGGCCATGTGCCCCACCATGGATAGAGCCGGGTTTTGGCGGGCCAGCCGGGCGGCGGCGCCCACTATTCGGAAGCAGTAGAACAGCGTCAGGCAATACAGAAACAGTCCGGGCAGGCCATCCTCGCAGGAGACCTGGGTGAACGTGTTGTGGGTTTCATGCCATGCGTTCCAGTTCGCGCGCCCGGTGGTGGACTCGACAAAGTTGGCATTGGCGACCGAAAACATACCCGGCCCGACGCCCAACAAGGGATGCCGCAGAGTTAATTGCACACTGTCAAGCAGCAGTTCCTTGCGCAGCCCCATGGAATCGAGGGCAGACTGCTCGGAATCCGACAGGCGCGCCTGGCCGGGATTGATGAAGATGGTTTTGTACCGTTCGAGCGCACTGCGGCTGGACCAGGCGATGGCGATCACCGCGAGGATCAGCGAGGCGACGGCCACCACCACCTTCTGGCTGGAAGGCAGCGGCATAAAATACAGCAGGAACATGAAGATGAGCGTGACCAGGCCGCCGCGGGAACCGGTGGCCGCGACCGTGACGGGAATGACGAGCAGCATGACCAGGCTGATGAGCCTCAAGGGCGACATGCCGGGCTTGGTGCGCAGCACGAAGAGGCAGAACGGCACGCCCATGAGCAGCATCATGGCCAGATAGTTGGCATTGGCCAGCGTGCCTCCCAACAGGGCCATGCGGCCCTGCTGTACGCGGCCGATCACCATTGTGAAGATCTCGATGAAGGCGGTGGCGGCGGCCAAGGTGTACATGAGCTTGCGGCACTGCTGGAGGCCCTGGACGGTGGACGCGATGATCGCATAGGAGAACAGCGCCAAGAGCCAGGAATCCTTGAGCATGCGGGCGCTGCCGCCACGCCAGACGCTAAACGGAGTACAGATACACAGCCAGAGGGTAAAGGCCATCAGGCAGATGCCGACCTTGGAGAAAACGGTCCTAATACTGGCGCCAAACATCATCGCCAGGACTGACAAAGCCATGAGCAACCGCGCGGAATGCACGGCCGCGCCCAGGACCAGATCCATGATTTCCGGCACGCGGGCGAACACCACAAACACGAAGCTGGCGGTGAGGTAATAGGCGGGACGGACAGTGGGTGTTACGGGTCGCGCGGCAGGCATGGAGTCAGGTGGTTGGCACCGTCTTGGATCAGTTTAGCACCCCCCCCAAGAACGCTAACCCGCCCATTGCCATTGGGCAAACAATGCGGAATAAATGAGGAGCAGCGCGGCGAGAGGCGCGCAGATCAAGAGCGCCAGCCGGCGGCCGGCCAGCAAGGCGACACCGGTCATGCAAGGGAAGACGAGCAACAGGTAACGGTTCATGGAGATGAAACCCGGCTCCGCGAACACGCGGGTTACGATCAGTGCGACCAAGATGGCGGCAGTGTACAGATTGAGGGCCGCGGGAAAGCGCCGCCAAGCCGCAATGGTGATGACCAGGAAGGCCAGAAAGAACCATCCGTCATTGAAGTTCGGCTGATAGAGCAATCCAGGATCACGGAGCCCACCTTTAAGGTGCCTCCAGGCGGCTAATCCGCCAGTGCCACCGGCTTCTCTCCATGCCGCCTGCGCGTGCAGAAAAGCCAGCGGATCGTGGAACCGGATCCAGCAATAGAAACCGAAGGCGATCAGACCCGACGCGGCGGTAACCGCCGCGGCGCCGGCGTAACCGAGGAAACGCCACGAGAACCGCCTTCCGGTGCGAAGCCACACCTCATACGCCAGGGGAACGGCGAGCACAAATCCAATCGGGCGGGTGGCGGACAAACATCCCGCGCAGACGGAAGCCAGCGCGAGGCGGCCGCGGAACAAAAAGGTCAGGGCCGCCGTGGTGAACAGCAAGGCGATGGCTTCCGAGTATGCAGCGGAAAGAAAAAGAGAAGTTGGAAAGAACGAAACAAGGGCTACGGTCACGAGAGCGACATCGCGACCCCAGAGACGGCTGATCAAACCGTACAGCAGTACGATCGCGCCCACCGCACACAAGTTAGATACGAATATGGCGCTGAACGGCAGCGAGACCGGAAGCACCCAGGCAGCCAGACGGACCATTAGAGGATATCCGGGAAAGAATACAATATTCTGCATTTGCAGGGGATTCCCGTTATAGGCATAACCCTGGCGGGCGATGTCCAAGTAATAGGCGGAGTCGAATCGAAGCAGATAGCGCCACCACGCCGTGGAGATGTTCCAAAGGCCGGGAGCGGTGCTGGGTTTGACATAAGTTACCGAAAACACGAATCCCATGAGCATAATGAGCCGGGAAACACCAAATATGGCCAGCGCCATCCAGGCGCCCCGGAAAGACGGGGCGAGTTGCCGGTCTGTAGCGGCGGAGCATTCAGTCACTGGATGAGCATTCATGGCCGGCTCCTCCAAAAACCCTGCAAATCTCCCGGCTGGCGCGATCCAGCAGATAAGAGCCGGCCACCGGGTGCAGCCAATCCGTCATATCGGTGCCGATTTTGCGCGCCAGGGCCAGCGCCGGAACACCCGGCGCGAGCGGCAAGACCTCGGATGCGAACCGCGTCAGGGCATCCACATATTTCTCGGGATCGTTGTTTTTCAACGCTTGCCTGCCGCGCTCGCCCATGGCACGAAAAGCGTCAGGGTCAGCAAGAAAGGCTCGCAGGTGGGCCTGAATGTCTTCAACCTCGTGTTCCGGCCGGACAAACACGGCGGCCTCTTCCGGCAGCGATGCGTACCATCCGGTACGGGTGACCAGCGTAGGCAGACCATAGTTCCAATATTGCAATTGGCTGAGAGAAGCTTCTCCCATCGAGGGGAACCGGAGATTAACGGCCAAGTCCGCAACGCTCAGTTTATGGTCCAATTGGTTCTCTGAAAGAAACCCGTGCAGATTCACCTGCGAATTCAACCCGAAGCGTTCAATTTCGCTGCGGATATGGCCTTCATCCCAGATCTGCCCGCAAATATCCAGGCGGAACTGATCACGCTCACGCATGCCGGCCAATGCTTCGAGGAGAGGCCCCAGCCGCCGGTTTCGGTTCATGTAGCCGAAAGTCACCAGCCAGAACGGAGGCCGCGCCACGCCGCGCGCCGCCGACTTTTCCGAAGACGATTCCCGACTCGCCAAATATGGAAATTCCAGGGCGGCTGACGGGCATGTGGGTGTTTCGTGTAATTCCTCGAGCGCGCGGCGGTAGTGGGTAACAACGCCAAGCGCGTTCCACACAGCCTCGCGGGTCATCGGATATTCCTGGGCCATGGTTTCGGGGCGGATTCCTCCCGCGCAGTAAGCCTCTCCCGCACGACGGCCCTCGTCGCCATACCAGCGCTGCAGGGCCGCCAGATAGCCGGCATGCTTTTTTCCCTGGCGGGCGGCCAGCGTAAAAAAGAAATCGTGGAGAGAAACATCGTGCAACACGACAATTCCCGGTTGGCCGATGCTGACGCAGTATATACCGGCGTGGACGCCCGGATCGTTGCCCAAGTGGTAAATCGAGACCGTACCATCGTTGATCTCTCGCCAGGGAGGGGCAGCCGGATTATACTGTGCGACCCGCGCAATGCGGCGCACCGCCGGCGCCACCTGGTCCTGGTCCGTCCATATGACCACTGCATGCCGCCGGGCCAGAATAGGCAGGATCTGCATCGCATAGTGAGCGATGCCGGTGTGCGCCGGAGGCAGCGGTGAAAACCAATTGATCTTCAGCACAACAGCTTCTCCACCACGTGATCCCAAGATATGCCCAAATCCTGGTAGCGTGCGCGTCCCGCATCGCCCAGGGCCGCCGAAAATCGGCGGTCCATCCACAGGCTATCCATGGCTTGCGCCAGGGACTCGGGCTGGGGATCTGCGACCAGCCCGGTCTCGCGGTTCACCACAAACTCCAAGGGACCACCGGAATCCGAACACGTGATAACCGGCTTGGAAGATAACATAGCCTCCAGCGTTATGTATCCGTAGTCTTCATCCACCGGGGGGAACAGAACTCCAAGGCAGTTGGCATACAATTCCCGTTTGCGTTCTTCGGAAATCCAGCCCAGCCACTCCACCCGGCTTTCCAGCCTGAAATTCTGTATGGCCTGCATACAGGCAGCCAGTTCTCCGGGATTGTCGGCCTCGCCCGCAAAACGCACCACCGTGCGCTTCCGGCACCTGGCCATCGCCTGAAGCACCAGCATCTGTCGCTTGACGCCGGTAATCCGGCTGGGAAAGAAGAAATAATCTTCAACGGAACCGTTATGAAACAACTTAGCGTGAGCCGGCGGATTATACAGTGGTTGCGAGGATATGTTGCAAAAACGGCTCAAGCGCCGCGATACGTTTTCCGACAACGTGTAAACCGCCTTCGCCTCGGGAATCATTTCGCGGTCCGCCCGGCGGACTGCTTCGCGGATGACCGGTCCATCCGGGCAGCGAATCAGATCTCCGGCGATCGGATGGTCCCAGAGTTCATAGGCCGAGCGGTGCTGGTGCAGCAGCCAGATAACCTTATTGGGATGGGGAATCAGGTACGCGGGGAATTTCAATCCGATGATGCGATCGATTCGGACGCCACAACTTTCCGTCAAATCCAATAGCCGGCAAGCGAGGATTTGATTGGGGATGCGGTCCGGTGGATAGTGCTTAAAGGGAATGCAGACCAACTCCGCTGCGTGGCCCGCCGCCCGGAGTGCATCCGCCAGATTGTCAGCGAGAATCTCCGCGCCACCTTTGATAAACGGCACGCCGGAGGTCACCACCAGGACTCTCATGCGAGCAATTGCTCCACAACGTGGTCCCAGGCGATGCCCAACTCATCGTAACGCTGCCGGCCGGCTTCACCCCATCGCGCAGCCGTTTGGCGATTCTCCCACAATTCGTCGATAGCAGCCGCCAGCGCTTCGGGCCGGGGCTCCGCCACGATCCCCGTCCCATGGTGTACGACAAACTCAAGTGGGCCACCCGAATCGGCGCAAGTGATGACGGGCTTACGGGCCAGCATCGCCTCCAGCGTAATATAGCCGTAGTCTTCGTCCAGCGGCGGATACAGCACGCCCAGGCAGCGCGCGTAAAGATTCCGCTTGGCTTCGTTCGAAACCATGCCCAGCCATTCGACTCGTCCCGCCAGAGCATTTTCACGCGCCAGCGCCAGACACTTTCGCTCCAAAGCTGGTTCGGTGGCGGGCGCGGAGAAGCGAACCTTCGCCGGCGTTCGAGTCAGGGCCAGGGCCTCCATCACCAGGTCCTGGCGTTTGAGCGGATTGATCCGGCTCGGAAAATACAGGAAATCCTCGGCGGGCGCATGATAGAAAAGGCCGGCCTCTTGTGGAGGGTGATAGAGCGGATGCGCCTCCACGCCGCAGGAAGTCCGCAGGCGGAGGGCGACATTCCGGGAATTGGCGAAGACGTGGGCGGCCAGGGGAATCAGTTCCGTATCCGCACGCTGAATGGCTGCGCGCACATCCGCGCCGTTCTCATACTTATCAAGATCGTTCAGGGGATGTTGCCATAAATCGTACGCCTGGCGGTGCTGGTGGAGCAGCCAGATCACTTTGCGCGGATGGGGAATCAGATAGGCCGGGAACTTCAGCGCGATCAAACGGTCCACCGGCACGCTGGCGGTTTCCGTCAGATCCAGAAGCCGGCAGGCCAGCATCTGATCGAGGATACGTTCTGGCGGATACCACTTGAACGGTATCGCCACAATTTCGGCACTATGGCCGGCCTCGATCAGCGCCTGGCGCAACTCCACGGCGTGAATTTCGGCGCCACCATTGACAAAGGGGACTTTTACGGTGGCAATCAGAATTCGCATTGCAACGCGTTTCCCTACCGAGCCGATTGGTCAGGAGGGCCGGATTCCGGCGGGCGGCGATCGTCCTCCACGGGCTCCACACGCCGCCCGCAGGCTTCCATCTGCGAGGCCATGCCCGGCATTGAAGCGCAGAGGCCCTGCAACCCGGTTTGGAGGGCATCGTGGCGCGCGCGCTCGTCGGCAAGCTGATCCTGCAGTTGGCGGATATATGAATCGACGGACTCACGGGCGTCGTCCTGCCGCCGATACAACTCCCGCAAACGTTGGTTGGCGATTTCCAGGGCTTTGGCCTGTTCCTCGAAAGCGCGCAACGCGGAATATTGAAAACGCACGATCTGCGGCGTGTACCAAAAAAGCAATCGCTTTACCAGTCGCACAACCTTAGCGCCGACACGACCGCGCCAGGTGGGCGGCTCCGGCGGCATTTGCCCTACCAGCGCGTAACTGCCCCGAAGAGCCGCCAGCGCGGCCTGAATGCCCGCCTGTTCCAGCATGGTTTCGCCGGCCACCACCGGTTCGACGGATTTTCCTGCGTCGCGCGGGCGATATGAGCGCTCCATTTCTGTTTGAATGTGTCGCAGAAAGCTATTCTTCACAATTGTCGGCGGTCTCTACGCGTGCTGGATAGCCTGACTCTTGACAACGTGGCTGGATACGCCCAGGGCGCGACAGTCGGCTTCCACCATCTCGCGCACCAAGGCTTCAAAGCCGATACCGGCTTTCCAACCGAGTTTGGTGCGCGCCTTGGTGCAGTCGCCCAGCAAGAGATTGACTTCCGCCGGCCGGAAGAGGTTCGGGTCGCTGACCACGTAATCGCGGTAGTCCCGCCCCACCTGGGAAAAAGCCAGCTCCACGAACTCCCGCACGGAATGCGTCTCTCCGGTAGCCACCACGTAATCGTCCGGATCGGGTTGTTGCAGCATGAGCCACATCGCCTGTACATACTCACGGGCGTGGCCCCAATCGCGTTGCGCCTCGAGATTCCCAAGGGGGATCTCCGTGCTCCGCCCGGCGAGAATACGCGCCACGCCAGAAGTGATTTTACGTGTGACAAATTCGAAACCACGCCGCGGGGATTCATGGTTGAACAGGATGCCGCTGCTCGCGTGCAGCCCATATGCTTCACGATAATTGCGCGTCAACTCAAAGCCGCAGACCTTGCTGATGCCGTAGCTCGACCGCGGGTGGAACCGCGTGTGCTCGTTCTGAGGAAGCTCTTCCGCCTTGCCGAACATCTCGCTCGACCCCGCAAAATAGAAGCGGCATTGGGGGACCAGGTCCTTGACCGCCGAGAGCAGGAAGTGTGTGCCATTGATGTTCGTATTGAGCGTGGAAAACTCGTCGTCGAAAGAGTAGCTCACGAAACTCTGCGCGGCCAGGTGATAACATTCATCGGGCGTCACCTTGGCTACCAGTTGATAGACGCTGGCAAAGCTCTCGAGGGAGGCTGCGTGCAATTTGATGTGGTCCCGGATCGCGCCCAGCCGGACAAGCCGGTGCTCCGGATCTTCGAGAGCGACTCGCCGCACGGCGCCGTGAACTTCGTATCCTTTTGAAAGAAGAAGCTCCGCAAGATAAGATCCGTCTTGCCCGGTGATTCCTGTAATCAGCGCACATTTGCTCATATCGGTGGAACGAGTCCTGGCCTCCAAAGGCCGTATCTTATTTTCGGCTCCTGGCGGTTCCCGCCAACCGCCGAAGGAACTATTATACGTGAGGGCGTTTCTAAAAGAAGGCGCTGAGAGGCGCGATGGTCCTCTTCAGGTTCTAGGGGATCGAGCGGACTACGCTTACATGTGCGTCAAAATAGGCATTTGTCGGCGGCGTATCGAACCAGCGCACACCCTCTTGTACGAGTGTCAGCCGAAGCCGATAGACTCCATCCTCTTCAGGGGACCGCACCGTTAACCGGTATGTGTTAGCCATCTCCGGATAGAGCACCGGCTGCAGGCGGGTCCGCAGGCCGTCAAAAACGACGGGGACCGATTCCTGGTCCAGCCAGTGGTAGGACAGATGCACAGGGTTCGCAGGAGCACTTTGCAGCAGATAATTGGATCTGTTGACCACGCGCACCATACATTCGAACTCCCGGCCTGCCACGACAGCGTCCGGAACCTCGACCGGCTCGACGTGGAACTGGTCTGCGTCGCCGGGATGGATCGGCCGCATGCGGGGCGTTTCCAAACCAAAAGAATCGAGAGCGCCGGCGCGGCGCACACCTTCGGCCAGCGAGAGCGGGACGAGAGCAAGGTCTGAAATTTCGCGCGCCGCGATGGGCAGCACACACTGTATCTCCCACGAGGTCCGCGACAGCACCGCGATGCTTCCTGTCTGAACGGCGGCATCCCGATCGTGGCGCGGAGCGCTGACGCCGACAAAAAGGAAGTCATCACTGACTGCAATGCCTCGCGTCCACCCCCCTAAACACACGCGCCGCTGCACCATGCCGTCCCGAATCTGCAGAAGATCATGATCCGAGGAGTTACACACTACCCAAGCCCCGTCCATATATCGTGCATGGTGGGGACAGTTGAGCCGGCTGAGCACATCCGCCCCTGTCGACAGGCGAAAAACGATGCCGCAGTGGCTATTACGGCATTTATCCCAGGCCCGGTCTGTGAAGAAACGTCCAAATGCAGATACGAAAATGTCATTATCGAACAGAAACAACCCGTTGAGATGCCACGCGTCACCTTCGCCCGGCGCTTTCCACTCTTTGCACTCACCAGCCGGCGAGACCCAGACCAAGCGGTTGGTGGCGGTGGAGACCACCACAAAATGCTCTCCATCCCAGGCGACCTGGTGTGCGTCGCCGAGCCCATCGAGACGGTGATAGTGCTTAAGTCCGCCCGCGTCATACACGAACAGGCCCGTATCGTCAGCGGCATGCGACCAGCGCAGCCGCACAAGGTGGTCGCCAGCCAGCGCCACGCCGGATGAATCAACGGAGTCGATCCTGCGGGTCAGCCGGCCGTCAAAGCTGTAGATACCGCCAGCCTTGCCCTCGTCAGGATCCGCACACGCTACGAGCAACACGTAGCCGCTAACCCCTTCTTGTCGAAGGACTAAATCAGGCATCGGAAGAACACGCGAGTACACATTCTAGCGCCGTGGCAGGGCATCACCGAACCGGAGCATACCCTATTACGTTGCCGCAGATCACGGTTACGCCTTCCGCCCGATCACGGCATAATCCTGTTCGCTGAACATCAATTGATTCAGCAAGCGTGTCGCCGGCTGCCCGTCATCCACGATACGGTAGCTCTCCGGATAGGCATGCAGCGGCAGTACCTCGATGTCACAGAGACCCCGAGCCTCCATCAGGAATGCGAGCAACGCTTTCGGAAGAGGATTTCGGTGCGTGGGATCCAGGTAGAAGTTTTCCATGCTCACCTGCAGATTAGACGGATTTGGAGTTTCAAAGATGGCCATGCCTCCCGTTTTCAGAACGCGGTTGGTCTCATCCAGAAGCGCGAGCAGGTGGCTTAACGGCAGGTGTTCCACGATGTGAAATCCCGTCACCACCCCCTGGCTGCCGGCTGGAAGAGCACGCAGGTAGGCGATCGCGTCTCTCAACGCCACCGATAAGCCCCGGCTGCGGCATTCCTCAATCATCACCGGATTCATATCTACGCCGGAACCCTCCAGTCCCTCGTCGCGAAGCAACTCCAACCACTCCCCGCGTCCGCAGCCCAGATCCAGCACCGCCATTTCCGGATGTCCGAGCCTGGAATTCTTCAGCCGCGGAATGTAATATTCAAAACGCTGCTTGATGTCGGCCCGGTCTCCGCGAAAACGATTTTCAAATTCCACATACAGCGGGTCGGTTATGAGCGGGGCGGCGGCCGTATCCTGTCCATGGCTTTCCGCGTCGGCCAACATTTGCGCCGCACTCCGGCGGGCTTCCTCGAATAGCGTAGTTAAGCGCCGTTCCAGCAACGCAGTCTGCATACGCGTTTGATGCAGATAGCTGTCTACTTGCCGCGAGCCGCTCTGCAATTGACTTGCCTGCGCCTGCTGCTCGCGGATCTGTGTCTGCAGTTCTCCAACCCGAACCAGCACGGCTTTCTTCAGTTCTTCAACTTGGACCTGCACGTCTTGGATGGCGTTCTCTTGTTTGGTCCGGACAGCTTCAAATCGAACCAGCACGTCTTTCTTCAGTTCTTCAATTCGAGCACCCAAGTCTTTCTTCAATTCTTCAACTTGGTCCAGCACGTCTTGGATGGCGTTCTCCTGTTTGGTCCGGACAGCTTCAAGCGCTTGCTGGAGTTTGAGCATTTGTTCCGAATGGGCGCGCAACGCCGCCCCTTGCGCGCGCAACAAGTGAGCATGCTCTCGTTGGCTCGCCATGACAGCCATCTGAAAATCGCGGATCTGATGGCTCAGCCAGAAAACGGCCCGCCGGACGATGCTGACTGGTATTCGGCCAATCCTTGCCCTGAGGGTCGGCGGCTGTGGAGGCATTTCTCCGACCAGCGTTGAACCATCCAGGACGCCTTCGATTAGAGCTTCGGTCGCGGTCAGCCGCTGCTCGACATCCTCATTGCGCAGAGCGGTGGTTTCGCTCACCGGTCCACTGGAGACGCTGCCGACGCGCACCTGAGCGGCGATTTCTCTTAGAAATTCAGTATCCGGAATCAGATTTTCCTCCTGGATTGGCGGGTAATGGCCGCCGCGCAGTGGTGCAGGTCACATGGCCACCGAAGCTCCCATCCTCAACCGCTGGCAGGACGCCGCCAAGGCCTGGAATCGCGCTGCAACCCGCTTCCAGGAAAGCTCCTCGACCAGCGCCTTCTGACGGTCCGCAAACCGCCGGAGTTCTCCGGCGTTCGTGGACAAATCGCAAAGCCGGTTTGCCAACGCCGCGACGTCATTGGCGGCGTAGCGATGCACGACCCCGGCAAACTCATCAAACAGCGGCAGGTCGGAACACAAGATGGGCGTTCCCGAGGCTAATGGCAATCGAATGGCCGCACTCGATGATTCGCTGGATGTAGTGTAGGGGAGAACGATCAGATCCGCATTGGAGAGTTCCCGCAGAATCTCATCGTCGTTCAGAAAATCCGTATAGACCTGCATGCGCTCCGCCAGCCGGCGCTCTTCCGCAAAACGCAGACACGCAGCGGCGTACGTGGCAGACGCAGTCCCCGGGTAAAGTGAATTCAGCAGTTTCAAGCGAAGCACCGGGTTCACCTGTATGGCCGCCTCAAATGCCTGAAGCAGCTCCCCGATGCCTTTCGGCGGAAGAAAGAAACCGAAGCAGGCAACCGTGAACGCCAGCGGCTGTGATACGGAGGCTCTACTCCTGTCAGGCCGGTTTGGCGGAACATAGATTCCCTGATTTTGCATCACGGCGCGTTGCACTCCACAGTCCAGAAGTTTTGTCCAGTCATCTTGCCTGTGCACGATTACCGCGTCGGCACGAAGCAGTGCGCCGATCAGCTTGGTAAAATTCGCGTGGCTCGTGGAGTGCAGGGTGATCATCACCGCAACGCCGCGCGCGTGCAGCCGATCCACGAGATCTTCCACAAGTGCGGGCGGGAAAAAGCCAAAGTTATACTGCAGCGAAACCACATCGACTCCGCGATGCACGATCCGCTCGACGAGCGCCGGGACCTCATTCGGCGATTGGCCCGGCTCCTGGCTTTGGTTCCAACACCGAGACACGTTGTCCGTGTCCGGCCGGACCGTCATAGTCGCCCGGTCGGCAAGAATCGAATAGGTATTTCCCTGGTCCAGGCTCTCCGCCAGATATCGCGTATATTCGGCAATGCCGCATTTCGTGTTCCAGGTCGAAATGAATCCAATATGGCCGGCAACCTGGAATCGCCGGGGCGCGCCCTCGCGCGATTTTTCAGCCATTACCGCCTCGCACGCCGCCAGATGCCGCCGCGCCACTTGACTCCACGTGAAGTTCGTGATGATATGCGTGCGAGCCCGCGCGGTGCGGGCGGTCACCTCCGCGCGCGGCGCGTTAACGAGCTTGCGCATCTGCTCGCGCAACGAATCCACCGAAGGCTCCGCCCAAAAGGATGGGCCTTCTGTCAAATGGGTTTTTGCCGGAGCGATCTGAAATTCGACCGGCCAGCACCACTCGGCAGAGCACAGGTCGGCTTGACCGCCATGTATGGTGGCGATCACGGGACAGCCTACCAGCATGGCCTCCGCCACCGGCAGCCCAAAGCCTTCGCCACGGCTCGCCGAAACAAGGCAGTTCGCATTCTCGAGTAAAAATCGCATCTGACCGGCCGCCAGCGAATCCCAAATGACCTGAATCGGCGGGTGGCCACGATATCTTCTGTCTGCCTCCGCGACGAGTTCTTCGATTTTGTTGTGGGGATTCGCAAAGGTTTTGATGATCAGTTGCACATCCTCCGACCGCCGGAACTCCTCGCAGAACGCTCGCACCAACACGTCGGCGCCCTTTCGCGGAAAGCAAGACGACACGTGAAGAAAGTTGAAAGCTCCAGTCTGCAAACCGTCGATCGGAACCGGGGATGAACCCAGAATGTGGTCTGCGCCCAGGCCAACCACTTCGATCGGGACGGTCACGCCGTTGTCGCGCAAGACCTGCATGACGTAGCGGGACATCACCGTCACCAAGTCGAGACCGCTATCGAAACCCATGGCATACTGCTGCGGAAAAGCCGACTCCTCCCATCCGTAGCAGTGAAATGCTCGTACCGAGCCGATCATGCGGTCGCAATGCGGTGGATAAATGTAACGTGTATGGATGTCGGGGCGGGCGCCTGGGTCCAAAGTTTGAAAACCGGCGGCGAGCCTTGGGTGCAACTGCAAGAATGCCGCGGATGGCGGATAGGACGTGGTGTTATCACGCTGATGAAGCCCTATCTCATAGCCGGCGTCCAACATGCCATAAGCCAAATTTCTATTTACGATTGCGAGGGAATAGTCGCTTTCGAACGGACCCTCTATGAGCACCTTGGGCGGCATGATCGCACAGCTTCTAAGAACTGGAAGTAAACCCTAGCTCGGTCAACCGGGTCACATACCTTTGAGAAAGAGCTTTCAGGCTATACCGGCCGCGAACGAGGCGCTGGCCTTGATTTGCCAGATCCACCCCCGACTGCGGATTCTCGTACAGTGTCCGCATATGGCGGCTGGCGGTTTCCAGGTTCGGCTGAGCCCAAAAATGCGACCCCTCGCTGTCGACAAAGGGGTACTCTCCGGGATTCACCGCGACGAGCTGGTAATCCACCAGTTTGGCGGTGGAATCCGTACAAAAATCCAATACGCCGGAGAACGCTGTCACAATTACCGGCTTGCCCCAATACAGCGCCTCAGCGGGAGCGTTTCCGAAGCCCTCGGAGCGATGGAGTGATACGTAACAATCTGTTATCGAATACAAACCGGACATTACGTCCTCGGATAGCGTCGCATCGATCACGGTGATCCGCGGATCCTTCTCGATACGCCTGGCGGTTCGCGCCCAGTGCTCGCGGTCCGCAGCCCAGGAAATATTCGCCACATTTCTCGTCTTGATGGCCAGCCCGACCTTTTCATTCCCTTTCGGGAACGCCTCCGCAAAGGCCTCGACCGCCGCCAGAGGGTTCTTCCGCTCGACGACCGAGCGGGTATCGAAGTTTACCAAAAACAGGTAGTCACCTTCGCGGAGACCGAACTCGCCGCGAGTATACGGTCTCTGAAGGGGGCTGGGGGCCACTGCTGTTCCCGTATTCAGGACCGGAACACTAACGCGACGCTGGTATACGTTCACCAGGAAGTCGCTGGACACCCAGATTTCATCCATCAGTCTCAAGCCTGGCTCGTGTACGGCGCACGTGTCGGACAACTCCCAAAAGAACTGGCCAATGAGATAATCGTTCTCCCTGATCCGGCTTAGGTTACACATGGCGCATTCCAGAACATGCTCCGGATTGAGATTGAACACGTGCACACTCCGCACGCTGTTGTTGGAAATGCGTGCGTTCCAAACCGATTCTTGTTTCAGGTTCGTTCTCGGGATATTGTAGTCGAGGTCGACGATCTCAATTCCCGCCGCACGCAGCGACTCGATAGCATAAGCTCCCGACTTCGCCAAACCACAGACGGTCGTATGGTCGCGGTAAGAGACAATGGATAGCATGGAAGGCCGCACCGGCGCGAGCTCTTGGACTGCTTCCGGTGCTGGGGCGAAGCTGGAAAACAGATGTGCCAGGGGTGCCTCGATGGGCAGCCGTAAACTAGAGGGGCGCCCTGCTTCAGCCAGGCTAGTGACGTAATCGAAGGCCGTTTCGCCGTCACCAGCGGCGCTGCGCCAGAACTTCGACACAAACGGGGGAACCAAGCGTGGATTCCCGAACGCCAGCACATCTCTCATCAACTCGTAGCAAATCGCGTAGCGTCTCGCTTTTGGGGCATCCAAGAGCTGATCGAATTGGGCTGGGCGCTCGATCCTGGCAAATATCAGCATCCCCGTGCTCAAAGGCAGGCGCTCGTCATCCGCGGGCCGGTTCAACTGCTCTAATAGCGCCCCCGGTAGAAGCACCGGCGGTATGTGGTGTTCGGGCATGAAACGGAAGGCGTACCAGGCCAGAAAGCCGAAAAAGCCGTCCATTTCTTTTACGTTGAATGGTTGCGTGGACGTCCGCCAAATATGCCGCATGTACCGGGAGAGATATTTTGGCCCGGTATCCTGCCGCGTTCCGCGAAGGCCCGGGGCTTCACGGACCTCCTGAGTTACATCCACGGCCGCCGCATTCAGCCACGTCAGCAATTCCGGTGGCAGCGGCCATTGCTGGCCCTGGCGCTCATAAAAATCCAGGATATACCAGAAGACAAAACGTTCCCGTTCCTCCGGCTCAGCCGAACCTGGGTTTGCTCGCCCGAATCTACGCCACATTTGTTCGAGGAACGGCGAAATGGGAGGCTGCCCGGCGCTCCCCTGGCCATCGCCGAAAAACACCGTGGCACATGCGTCCAGTTTGGTCACTTCACTCGATCTTAGCAAGACTTCCCATCGTGGCCGGAACGCTATGTCTTGGGTCTCCCAAAGGCGGCCATGCCTTTGACGCATGGGTGTGCGTACAATGAGGTTTTCCGGATTCGGCTGGATCGACATGGAATTCTCTCAGAAGATGGTCACCCTGGAAGACCGCATTGCCTTTGGCGACGCTGCCTGCGAACGGGACATATACAATTGCTTTCGACTCATTCTGGGCCGCTATCCGAGCCAAGAAGAATGGGCGGGACATCGCGCCCTTGCCGGCCAGCCGCTCGCTGCCGTGACGGCCAAGTACGTGGGTTCGGCGGAATACCAAAAAGTCCGGAACTCCGGCCGCAAGCCGGCGCTGGCCCGCTTGCCCGGGTTCGAGCTTTACGCCTCGCCGGCGGACTTGGCGGTAGGCAGGCATATCCTGGATCACCTTGAGTATGAGCCGCATGTTTCACGGGTTTTCGCCGAACATCTGAAGCCCGGCATGAATGTGCTGGATATAGGCGCCAACATCGGATACTTCACCTTTCTGGCGGCTGCCCGGGTGGGTCCGCCGGGGCGGGTGTGGGCGGTCGAGCCGAACCCCAGAAATGTCGCCTTCCTTTCGGCGACGCGCGCGCACAATCAATTTCGCCACGTGGAGATTATTCAAGCAGCGGCCAGCGACCGCTGGGAAGTTCTCTCGTTATCGACGGATTGCTCTAACGGCGCTGCGCTGGAAGCCTCCGGCCGGCACCCTGACGATTTCCCTGAACCCGTGATGGCGCTGCCGCTGGACGCCTGTCTGCCGCGATCTTTATCCATTCAGGTGGTCAAGATAGATGTCGAGGGGGCCGAAGGGAAGGCCCTGCGCGGCATGCGCGATCTTGTGGAACGCGATCGACCGATTATCTTCAGCGAATTCACGCCGTCCACGCTGCCGCTAGTTTCGCGAATATCGCCAGCAGAGTACCTGGAGTTGTTCACTTCGAGAGGATATGCGCTGGCTGTTTTGGAAAGCTCGGGGCCGCGGTATCTGAATGCAGCCGCCCTCTTAGACCATGCCGCGGCAGTGGCTGCCGACAGTCACCTCGACATCCTCGCCGTTCAGCGCCCCAGCTGAGCGCCCGTTGCGATCACGCTGGCTGGGATGTCCAGGGTCCTGTCTCCCGCTGACATGAACCAGGTAATGCCCTCTTGAACGAGGGAAAAGCGAAGGGTATAACTGCCCGGCTCCGGCGGCGCCACGACGCGGGCGGACAATGACGCTGTCGCGCCGGGAAGCAAGGCTTCCAGCAGAGATGTACGCTCGCCTTCTATCGGCAACATCCGGCCGTCTTTGAACCATTTATAACTCAGTGTCACCGGGAAACTACCGACACTAGTCCAAGGTTCTTTTCCGGGATTGCTGATACGGACAGGAAGGCGCATCCTTTCCGAGATCGTCGCTCGAATCATTCCGACAGGACTGCTCATAGCGCTTCTGTAGCCGGACAACCGCCGGTCCATTGTGATGGTCGTATCGACGTTGGGCAACGTCAACGCGTCGCAGCGCGGCACAACATGCCCGGTTTCTTCTTTTGCATACACGAGCACGGGCACGCCCGCGGCGTCGAATTGGTTTGAGGGTTCCCCAGCGTGCTCTACGGCGGTGGCACGGGTAAGCTTCCATAACGGGTCATTGAGGACTACGAAACTGAAGCAGGGCTTCCGCGACCGGTTTTCGAGCGATTTGGCGAACCACTCCCGGTTGGAGACGATCAGGAAGGGGTTGATCGACCCATCCACCGGGTACACTCGCAGTCCCGTGCGCGAGAGCAGCGTGATGAGGCGCGCCTGCCAATAGCCCGCGAGTCCGTACCTTATTCCATACTGCCGGGCTTCCCGGTCGAGAGCGCGGACAAACTCGGGCGCATACTGCGACAAGGGGAAGGCTGGGGCCGGAAGACGCTCGAAGGCCATCAACGGCACAATCACGCATGCCAGCGCGGCTGAAGCGCGTAGGGCGCGCCGGATGACCCGAGGAAGGGAAAACGCAGGGACTAAGGCGAGCAGCGAAGGCCAGGCGAGCAACGGAAGGAGGAATGTGGGGTGCATGTAGTGCATCGTCCACATGTAGTTATTGAACTGCGTCAAGCCATTGCTTCCGCCGATGATCATAGTGGCCGGTCCGAGAAGCGACGCCGCGGCAGACGTGAAGAAAAAAAACACGAGGAGCACACGACGTTCGGGTTGAACGTTTTTCGCACGACGGAGGCGCCGTAAGAGAATCGCGCCTCCAAGCACGCAGGCGGCAAACCACAACGCGGCGGCAATATGCAGCAGGTCAAAACGGGCAAATGCAGCAAACGCACCTACAACAAAGGTACGCGCGGCTTTTCCCCAGGCTGCATATCCGATCGACGACTGTGCACCGAGACCCATGGCCGGAAAGAAGATCCGGTAGGCGGCTGCCCCGGCCACCGCCGACGGCCAGGCAAGAAGCACGGGCAGTGCGGCCCGCCGCACCGGCAGGGCTCCCGCAAGGGCCAGGGCCAGCGCTGCCATGGAAAGCGGGACGACGGTGTGCGGGAAAAACATCAGATTACTCAAACCCGCCAGCATGCAGACGACGGAAAATCCAGCGGCGGCAAAGACGCGCCTACGACCGCGCGGGAGTTGGATCAGCAGCAGCGCCAGCCAGATGGCGTAGACATGCATGATGAGATTTCCGACATGCGTTTGCGGCAGCAGGAACTGGTACAACCCCGGATACAGCACATCGGAATGGAACGCAACCCATAGAGTAATGGCGATCCCGGAGGCCAGCGTTAACGTGTCTGCCAGCTTCCGGTATGCCAGCCTCAGCGCGCGCCAGCACAGGCACAACCCAGCGGCCAGGATGATGAGGTGGAGCGCTCCCGCGACGAGGGTCGTTAAAATCGGGTCTCGCAGCGGTAGATAGCACAGGCCTACAAGAACGATGTCAGGAATCCAACAGGGCCCAACCGAAAAGAACCAGCCGTGAAATGAAAATCCGTCGTGAAGCGTATCGATAAAGAGATCCACCGGCCACAGGGTATCGCTGGACACCCAAAGGTACATTGATTTCGACGGCAATGCTTTAAAGACACATGCGATCGCGAACACGAGGCCCACCCAGGCATACAAGCCTGGATTGCCGGCTAGCGTTGAAAAAAAGACTCTCGTCGCGGCGCTCTTAGGAGGTGAATTGACGAGCGATGGTGTTTGAGCCATTCGGACAGGCCGATAACAAATCTCTGGCGACTATATTGCGGGCGGCCCGATTCGCGGCGGCGGCGACACGACCGCGCCGGCTCTCGAAGCCTCATGACGAATTATATCGCGAGTAATAGCATCAAAGGGTGCAAATCACCACGCGCGAGATGCCTGTTTCCGCTTGGTGCCCGGCCGGGACTTGCCAGCCCTCGTTGAATCGACAAGGGATTGCCGGTCTTACGGCGCGAAATAACCGAACACGTCGAGAATCAAGTAGGTATTATTCGCCGCAAAGGCGCTGACTTCCGTGTTGTTCGTGTCGTTCGTGGGCACGATCGCCATATTGCTGGTGATGGCTGCATCCAGCGCGTTCAAGGTCGAAGCCAACGGCTGCGCGCTCCCTTCCGGCCATAACGTCAGGTAGCCCAGCGAAGCAGCCGGGACTACCGTGGCATTGAAGACATACGCCTGCGCCGCAGCCGTTCCTCCGCATCCGCTGGCCTCCACGTTTACATTCATGGCTCCTGCGAAAGGCGGCGTACCCTGCGGCGTGCGCGTGTCCAGCACCCGGCAGGGCGGCAGACTATACAGCGACAACCCTCCTGCCGCAGCGGGTGCAAAGTATCCATTGATATCCACCACCAGGTCCGTCGTTTGGGTTACAAAAACATCGAGGCTGCCTCCGGAGCCCGCCGGTGCAATCGCAGCATCGGCGACGATGGTCCCCGTCAGATCGTTCAGAGCCGATGTCGTAGGCCGGTTCTCTCCCGTGGGGTACACGGTCAAATATGCCACCGGTCCAGGCGGCACTAGTGTGAAGTTCAGCGAATACGCCTGGGCCGCCGGCGGTACATGGCAGTTGCCTGACAGGACCGGCAGCGTGGTGATGCTCCCCGCCGCCAATATCCCAGTGATGATGGTGGACGGCGCGCCTGGCCGCGTGTCGGCCAACCGGCAGGGCGGCATCGGAAAGAAAGCTAAGGCGCCGGAATCCGTAGCCGGCACAAAGTAGCCGTTGATATCCAGCACCACATCGGTAGCATTGGTGGCAAACACGCTGATGGCTCCCTGGCTACCCGCCGGGACAATCGCCGCGTTGGCTTTGATCCGGCCATCCAGAGAATTCAGCGTCGAGACCACCGGCTCACTCTGGCCGGCCGGCCAGATGGTCAAGTAACCCAGGCCGACATGCGGAACAACAGTCACGTTCAGTGAATACGCCTGGGCGGTGGCTGGAATGCCGCAAGGTCCCTCGGGAAAGGGAAAGGAACGCGATGTGGCGCCGGCCATCGACGGCGGACCAAAGCCGGACGGCTTGGTAGCATCCCGTGTGTCTACAACCCGGCAGGGCGGCATCGATATAAAACGCAATCCCGCGGCCGACTGTGACACCGCGATAGCCCCGCTGGTACCGTTAATGCCGGATGATAACAGGTCGCCGGCGGTGAGCGTGGCTGTGCCCACAGTGACCAACGACGACGAAAAGGTCCCTACGCCTTTGCTCAGCAGCGCATCGCCAGGCAAAACCGCCGAGGGATCCGTGCTGGTGAAGTGCACCGGATCGGAGTAGGTGGTGACTGTTCTATTACTCGCATCCAGCGCCGTCACGGTGAATGAGAGGGGTATCCCTGCCGTGGCGGTGGACGGAGCCATTACCGAGAAATGCGTGGTGGTGCCGGTACCGTTGACCGCGGTGAAGACCGCATTGATCGACAGAGCACCGCCGGCCGGGTCAAGAATAATCGGATTGGCATGAGTGACCGCGCTGCCATTGACCGTGGAGGACTGGAACTGGTATTCCACGCCACCGATACTTTGTGGATCCGTGAAGCTAATCGTACATGCAATTCCCGCGCTCCAGGTCACATCCGCCGATGTTGTATAACTCCCGGGAGCGCAGCCGGTACCCGCCAACGTGATGGAAGCGCCGGACGGCGATGAAGTCAGGGTGACGGCGACAGCGGCAAGTGAAGCCGTCGTGAAGCTCATCACTCCCCCTTGTGCACTCCCCGCGCTGTTGGACGCGCGGGCTTGAAAGTAATATGTGGTGTTTGGGATGAGACCTGTGATGCCGGCGTTGACCGGCAGCGTACCCGTACCGGCGCCGGCATCCTGCCGAGGTGTGGAGATGCTGCCATTCATGGAGCTGTTCGTGCTGTAGCTGAAGTAGATTTGAGTATCAGCCCCATTCGGATTCACGGATCCGGTCAGTGTGGCGGTGCTGCTGGTTACCGCCGCCGGCATACTCGTGTTCGCCGCGGGGGACTGGGGCGGATCAGCAAGGCTGGCGATTTTCGCCAGAAAGGCGTCTAAGCCGCCTAAACCCATGGGTTGAAATGCACCTGGCGTGACGGGCAGGCCCACGGACGATGTTCCGCTGCTCGTCCATCCCGTGATGAATGCATTTCCAGTGCTGTCCACGGCGGCGCCGGCCGCCACATCGCTCCCGCTTCCCCCGAAATAAGCGCTATACAACAGGCTGGTCAATCCATTATTAAAAGAGGCGACGAAGGCATCGCCATTACCCTGATATCCAGAACTCATGGGAGCGTACACGGGGAAGTCGATCGAGTTCGTCGAACCTGCGACGAAGACGTTACCCGATCCATCCAGCGCAATTCCGTAACCGATATCCGATCCGGAGCCGCCCAAGTAGGTCGCGCTCAGTATGCTGCTGCCGGATGGGTTCAATACGGCTACAAAGACATCATAAGAGCTGCTGTTGTTGATCTGGTAGGCGCCATAGGTGACCGGAAAATCCGATGCGTCGGTAAAGCCGGTGACATACGCATTCCCGGCCGCGTCCGCCGCGATGGCGGTTCCGCTATTGAGTCCCGTTCCCCCCAAAAACGTAGCGTAGGCAACCCGGCCGGCCGCATTCATCTTCACGACGAAGGCGTCACTTTCGCTATTGACGGGCTGGACGGGGTTCAACGTCGGAAAATTCGATGATTGCGTCTGGCCCGTCACATAGATATTCCCGGACGGGTCCAGCGCGATAGCGGCGGCCGTATCGTTGGCGATGCCTCCCAGGTAGGTGGCATAGACGAGGGCGGATCCCGCCGGGTTCAGCTTGGCCATGAATCCGTCATAAGAACCGCCGCCGTAAGTGGGCTGAAACGCCCCGGCTGTGGCTGGAAAATCCATAGAGGAGGTATAGCCGGCAATGTGCGCTTCCCCGGCTGGGTCCACGGCGATTCCGGCGGCGTAATCATCGCCGCTGCCGCCCAGGAAAGTCGAGTAAATCAGTGCGTTGCCACTCGGATTCAACTTGAGGACGAAGGCTTTGCTGATGCCCGCAAAATTGCCGCGCAAGACTCCCTGGGTGAGAGGGAAATCCGCGGAATAGGTGAAGCCGGTGACGTAGGCGTTGCCGGCCGCATCCAGCGCCACGCCCAGGCCCACATCCCGGCTGCCGCCGCCGATATAGGTGGCGTAGACCAAGCTCGTACCACTTGCATTCCACTTGGTGACAAACACGTCGCTGGCGCCCGACCGCGAGGCCTGTTCGGGATTCAGCATGGGAAAATCCGCCGATCCGGTTTCTCCAACGACGTAAGCGCATCCCTGGCCGTCGATGGCAACCGCATGGCCGTAATCGTCGCCGCTGCCGCCCAGGTAGCTGGCGAATGCCAGTGTCGGATCGATGATCAACGGCAAGCCCGGGTCATAAGGGCCGATTTCGAACCCAACCTCATTGACGCCGGTGACGGCATAATGCCCGGAGATCCGCCGCCGGCCTGCGCCGGCTTGCTGATAGATGACCGGCTGCGCTTGCGTGATCCAGCCGGAACCGGTCCGCAATCTCAGGGCGCCGTGGCCGTCGATTTGAACATCTTCGGCGCTGCTAAAGGCCAAGCGGACGGCTCGCCAGGATGCGCCGGACGCCACAACGAGATCGTATTCCAGCCGGTTTTGGTTTCCGTAAAAGATCAGGTCAATGCCAGGATAAAGGCCGGGATATTTAATTTGCCTGAACAGTGGGACACCGGTGCGCCATTGCTCGGGATGCGGGCCCAGAAAATAGTTGGCGCTACCGGCTTGTGGTCCGGCCGCTTGCGGCAGCGTGTGCGGGCGGGCACCCGCGAAACGCAGCACCGGTTCGGGCCGATTACCGCCGGGGCCGGGGCTCTCGAAGACTGCGCCGGAATAGCCAAATGCCACCCTGTGCCCGGAAACATGCGCGACGAATCGCTGCCCGCCGGTTTCCATCGCGCGCCGTTCAAATGTCAACGGGAGGTTTTCGTAACTTCGGGCCGAGAACGCGAAGGACCAACCGGCCAAGAGAACGGCGACCAGGCAGGCACGAACAAGCGAGTTCATGCCACTAGATCGGTAATTTCACCAGATCTCTTTAGGGCTTACACCTCAGGTTCCGCGTAATCCTGGTCTTAGGGCGCAAAATAGCCAAACAGGTCGAGAATCAGATATGTGTTGGCCGCGGCAAACGCGCTGACTTCCGTGTTGCCGGTGGGCACGATGGCCATGTTGCTGGTAATCGCCCCGTCCAGCGCGTTCAGCGTCGATGCCACCGGCTGCGGGCTCCCTTGCGGCCACAACGTCAGGTAGCCCAGCAGGCCCGCCGGTACCACGGAGGCATTGAGCACATACCCCAGCGCCGCACCGGTTCCCCCGCATCCGCTCGCCTCCACGTTCACATTGATTGCCCCAGTGAAAGGCGGGGAACCCGGCGGCATACGCGTGTCCAGCACCCGGCACGGCGGCAGCGTGTATAAGGACAATCCTGCAGTTGACGCAGGCGCGAAATACCCGTTGATATCCACCACCAGATCCGTCGCGCCGGTCACAAATACATCGATATCGCCCTCCGTCCCCACCGGAGTGATTGCGGCGTTCGCCACGATCGTCCCCGTCAGGTCATTCAGCGTGGATACAATCGGCTGACTTTGGCCGGTAGGCCACACCGTCAGATAAGCCACCGGTCCCGGCGGCACCAACGTGAAGTTCAGTGAGTAGGCCTGCGCCGCCGACGGAACCTGGCAACTGCTCGACGGGATCGGCAGCGTGGTCGTGCTATTGGCCGCCAACCGTCCGGTGATGATAGTGGACGGCGCACCCGGCCGTGTGTCCACCAGCCGGCAGGGAGTCATCGGATAGAAAGCCAAGGCCGCCGAGTCCGAGGCGGGTACGAAATAACCGTCGATGTCCAAAACCAGGTCCATATTGTTGGTGGCAAACACGCTTATGGCACCGGCGGTGCCGGCTGAGATGACGGCGGCGTTGGCTTTGATGCGACCATCCAAAGAATTCAGTGTGGATACAAGAGGTTGGCTCTGGCCTGTGGGCCACACGGTCAAATAGCTTAGTTCGCCATGCGGCACCACCGTAACGTTGAGAGAATAAGCCTGGGCCGCGGCAGGGATACCGGCGCACGGTCCGTCAGGGATGGCGAAGGAACGCGACGCGCCTCCGGAGATGGACGGCGGACCAAAGCCCCCCGGCTTGAGGTTATCCCGTGTATCCACCAAGCGGCAGGGAGGCATGGTAACGAAACGCAATCCCGCGGTGGACTGCGACACTGCGATACCGCCGCTGGTTCCGGCGATGGCCGGCCACAACAAGTCGCTGGCTGTGAGCGTGACCACGCCCGCCGTGAGCAACGCTGCCGAAAATGTTCCTACGCCATTGGTCAACACGGCATCCCCAGGCAACACGGCGGCCGGGTCCGTACTGGCAAAGTGCACCGGGTCGGTATAGGTGGTGACCATATGACCAGAACCATCCAATGCCGTCACCGTGAACTGAACAGGCGTCCCCGCCGTCGCGACGGACGGAGCCACCACCGAGAAATGCTGGGCTGTTCCCGGCCCGGTGCCACTAACCACACCGAAAGTGGCATTGATCAGCATGGTACCGCCGCCGTAATAAAGGATCTGCGGGTTGGCGTGAGACACCGCGCTGCCATTCACACCAGAAGACTGGAACTCGTATTCCATGCCGGCTATCTTTTGTGGGTCCGTGAAATTGATGGTGCAGGAAACTCCCGCGCTCCAGGTCAGGTACGCCGGTGTTGTGTAGATTCCCGGAACGCAGCCGGTTCCCGCCAGCGTCAGGGACGCGCCCGAAGGCGATGACGTAATCGTGACGCGATTGGTGAGCAGGCCATAGACCGCCAGCTGGGTAGCCGTACCCACAAACACTTTGCCGTTGGCGATGGTGGGGACAATGAAGTTGATTGACGGCCCGGGCGGCGGCCCATTCTGAGTCGAGTTATACAGCTCAGTGGCGAGGTTGGTGGCATCATAGGCATGCAGTATCGCGGAGTTGTTGCCCACGTCGAGAGCCCACACTATCGCGTTCGTGTCTCCGTTGGCTGAAATCGACGGCGTCGTCCCCGGATAGTAGAAAGTGTTCTGAGAGGCCGATATCGGGGAGGTCGACAGCATGCCGGCGTTATTCGCGTTAAACAAAAAAGCCTGCAGGGAATCGTTCCTGGCTCCCACGTAGAACCTGTTATTCCAGAAGGCCGGCGTTCCCCAGAGGCCACCGAGAATTTGGGGCAGCCATTGCACGATCTGGATATTGTTGGCGGCGTTGAAGTGACCCATATTATCGCGGTTAATCAGATATACCGAACCCTCTTTGTCGATTTCGACCAACAGGTGCTGGTGCGGAGATCCTGGCGGCTGGTCGGGCAGCAGGATGACGCCTCCCGATCCAAGGTCGGCATCTTCGACGCTGAGAGTGGCCTGGTTGTACGGAGTAAAGTAGTCCAGAATTGGAATACCGACGCCGCTGCCGGGGGCCCCGAATCTCAGCACACTGTCGCCGGCATCCCGGCCGTCAGTATTCAGATCAAAAGTTCCGTTTCCGGTGGCCAGGTAGATGTTCCCCGCAGTGTCGACGGCGGGCGCCGCACCGCTCTGCCACACGCCGCCATCCGACCCGTTGGGCGTGGCATTCCACACGGCGACCTGCTGCAGCGATTGGGCGTCATATGCCATCATCCAGCCGTGATACGGAGGGATATCGCAGTGTGCGGCCCAGCCAATGTAAACCATGCCGTTCAGCAGGAAAAGGCCCGAACGCTGGTTCTCCCACTGCGGATCGAAGGTCACCTGTCCGCCGCTGCTGCCGGCTCCCGTGCCCGGCACGACCGCCTGGATCATTACCGGCCCGCCGAACTTCTCCACTCCGCTGGTGATATCCAGAGCATGGAGACGCTGGACGAAGGTATTGTTTTCCTTTGTCTTGGCCACGACATACAGCGTGTTCGAGCTCAGATCAATAGCCGGCGTTCCGGTAATGCCTACTTCCGGGGCAATGTTCGGGCAATTCAAATCGTTCTGACTGTTGACAGTGGTGACTCCGGCCGCCGGGTTGATAAAGCTCACGTGCCACAGCGGTCCGGCGTTCGGCCCGGAGTTACTGTCGGCGTCGAAAGCGTAGACACTATCATGTTCGGTGACCAGGTACACCACGTTGTGCGTGGCCCCGGCGATCTGCACGTTGGAGACGTACAGCGGCTGGGCATAAACATTTCCGTCCACGGGTTGAACAAATAGCTGACCGAATTGACTCGAGCCGACATTGGCAGGGGTCAGGACGTATTCGCTGAGGTTCTGGCCGTCGCGGGCATTGTCATTGTGAAAAGTGGTGACATTGACCTGTGCCTGCAGGTTGAAGAAGGCCGCCAGCCCGCATGATTCCAACAATAGTGCCCGACAAAGCCGCCGCAAGCAGCGGCCGGTTGTCATGTTAATGCCACGCCTTCGAACGGGTCCCATATAGACAGGATCGTGAACGCTGCTGTTATCTCGAAACTCCGGGTACCGCCAGTACCCGGCTCCCAGCGCCGGGGAAGGCGGCGGGCCGGCTGTGCATTCGAACCCGAGTCAGGACTCTATGGTCCAAAATACCCGAAAATGTCGAGGATCAAATAAGTGGTGCTTGTAGCAAAGGCACTGACATCGGTGTTGTTCGTGGGTACGATCGCCATGTTGCTGGTTATGGCTCCATCCAGCGCGTTCAGCGTCGAAACCACCGGCTGCGCGCTCCCTTGCGGCCATAATGTCAGGTAGCCCAGCGGGCCGGCCGGCACCACGGTGGCATTGAACACATACCCCAGCACCGCACCGGTTCCCCCGCATCCGCTCCCCTGCACGTTCACATTGATTGCCCCCACGAACGGCGGAGAACCCAAAGGCGTGCGCGTGTCCAGCACCCGGCACGGCGGCAGGTTATACAGTGACAAGCCTCCGGTTGCCGGGGGCGCGAAATACCCGTTGATATCCACCACCAGATCGGTCGCGCTGGTCACAAATACATTGATATCCCCACTTGTTCCCGCCGGCTCTATCGCCGCGTTCGCCACAATCGTTCCCGTCAGGTCGTTCAGCGTGGATACAGTCGGCTGACTCTGACCTGTAGGCCACACCGTCAGATACCCCACTGGCGCTGGAGGCACTAGCGTGAAGTTCAACGAGTAGGCCTGCGCCACCGACGGTACGTTGCAAGTGCTCGACAGGATTGGCAGCGTGGTTGTACTATCCGCCGCCAACTGTCCGGTGATGACGGTGGACGGCGCGCCCGGCCGTGTATCCACCAGCCGGCAGGGAGCCATCGGATAGAAAGCTAATGCGCTGGAATCCGAAGCCGGCACAAAGTAACCATTGATGTCCAGGACCACGTCCGTGTTGTCGGTCACAAAGACGCTAACAGCCCCGCCGCTCCCTGCCGGCACGATCGCCGCGTTGGCTTTGATTCGCCCATCCAGGGAATTCAGCGTCGACGCCAGTGGCTGGTTTTGGCCGGTAGGCCATATGGTTAGATAGCCCAGTTCAACCTGGGGCACCACCGTCACGTTCAGTGCATAAGCCTGAGCGGAGCCCGGAATACCTGCACAAGGTCCGTTGGGAACGGCAAAGGAACGCGACGTACCACCGGTCATGGATGGCGGACCAAAGCCGGAAGGCTTGCTGTTGTCGCGTGTGTCCACCACGCGGCAGGGAGGCATGGAAACAAAACGCAACCCGGCGGTAGACAGGGACACCGTGATGCTGTTGCTGGTCCCGTTAATGAGGGGCTGCAATAAATCCCCGGCCGTAATCGTGATGGAGCCCTCAGTAACCAGTGACGCCGAGAACGTTCCTACGCCATTGGTCAACGTGCCATCCCCCGGCAACGTAGCCGCGGGATCCGTGCTTGTGAAGTGCACCGGATCGGTATAGCTCGTGGCTGTCTGGTTATTGGAATCGAGAGCCGTCACAGTAAATTGAATGGGAGTCCCCGCCGTCGCGTTTGACGGGGCCGCCACCGAGAAATGCGTGGCCATTCCCGGTCCGGTACCGGTGACCGCACTGAAGGTTGCATTAATCTGCACAAAGCCATTGCCGGAGTTAACAGTTATCGGGTTGGCGTGCGAGATCTCGCTGCCATCCACGGTTGAAGATTGGAATTCGTACTCAATACCGCCGATGTTTTGCGGATCAGTAAAGGTGACCGTACAAGAAACTCCCGCATTCCATGTAAGGCCCACGGGTGCTGTATAGGGTCCGGGAGAGCAGCCGCTTCCCGCCACCGTAATGGAGGCGCCTGCAGGCGATGAGGTAATTACGGTATTGGTATAGATCCCCATCACGAACGCATCATAGAGCCCGGCGTTCGACGTCTGGATAGCGCTTGGGGTGGCTGGGAAATTCGTGGCGGTAGTCAGACCCGAAACATATACGAAGCCCGGCGTTACCGCTATGCTCTGGCCCATGTTGTTGTCGGATCCGCCAATGCAGGTGGAAGACAGGAATGCTCCGGTCGGACTGATTTCAGTCAGGAACGCCGTGGTGGCTGAAACAATGCCGGCGTAAGCTCCTGCCCCTGTGGGCGGCACGGACAGGGCCAAGATCTGGTTTTGGGTAAGCCCGTTGTAGGTGAGCGGGCTCCAGTCACTTTGCAGCGTGCCTCCACCGGTGGCAGTCACGATACCAGATCCTGGTAAGGCCACATAAACATTTTCGGCGGCATCCACGGCCACGAGTTGCGGCGTCCCGGTGAATCCCGGCGCGAAACTTACCGGCGACCAACCGGCACTGGCGTTTGTGGTGTAGAACAATCCGTTGCTAGCCGCGGCAAATACAGTGCTCGGGTTGGTGCCGCTGTAGACAGCCAGGCCGGTCACGGCTCCCAGCGTACCGTTGGATAGATGGGTCACCAAAGTCCAGTTGACGCCGGCATCAACCGTCATATATGCGCCCTTGGAGGTGCCCGCGTACGCCGTTTTGGAACTATTTGGATCTACGACAATGGCATTGATAGTACCGGACGGCCCAATCACCGGGTTATTCCAGGTAGAGCCGGCGTTTGTGCTGTACATTACACTCGTGGGGGTGCCCACATAGATCGTCGACGGGCTGGTCTTGGCAACCGCCAGAACAGCGGGAGAACCGATGCCTTGGGGAAGTTGGGTCCAGTTCCCGCCACCATTGAAGGTCTGATAAATGTTACCTCCGCCTGCCGCGTAAACGGCGGACGCATTGTTCGGGTCCACCGCGATGGAGTCGATCGTGGTCGAAGTGATGCCGCTCGACGCAGACGTCCAAGCGCTCTCGCCGGACAACAGCTTGTATATCCCACCGCCAGCGGCGGAGACTGCACTAGCGCCGGCGTACAGGTTGCCGTTCGAATCGAAGGCCAGCGCGGTGACCTGGTCGAAACTGCCGGCCAGGGTGGCGGGGGACCACTCTGAAGTCACACCTTGCACGGTGCCGTGCATCAGTACGGCAGATCCGCCATTTCGCGTCGCGGAAATCGAGTTCGTGGTGGGAAAACCGATGCACTGGGTGGTGCCGGCCACATACGCGTTCCCCAGCACATCCACTGCAATGCCCGATCCCCGTTCCGGGAGAATATTGCCGCCCAGGCCGCCGATGTACGTGCCGTAAACCAGATTGCCGCCAGAATCCAACTTGACCGCGAAGGCGTCATACGAGCCGCCGCCATACGTGGCTTGCGCGGCGTTTTTGAGTTGCGGAAAGCTCGGATCGTTGGTCATGCCGGTTACATAGGCACTGCCGAGCGCGTCCACGGCGATTCCGAAGCCGACGGTTTGGCTCACGGTATTGTGTCCCAGAAGCACCGGGCCATAATCGATACGGGTCCCGCCGGCGTTAACTTTCAGAACGTATCCCTGCGCCGGCGAAGGGGACAGCACGGTTCCGGTGGATCCGGCCACATAAACATTTGCGCTGCCATCCACGGCAATGCCGTATCCGATGCCCGCCTGCAGATAGGTGGAGTAGGTGAATGCCGTGCCGGCCGCGTTGACCTCCGTGAGAAATCCTGAGGATGCCGTACTACCCGGGATAGGGTTGACTACGGGAAAAGGTGTGCTCCCGGCCGGCGCGGCGGTTCCTGTAACGTATGCGTTGCCGGAATGATCGACACCGATTGCCCGCCCGTAGAAATTGCCGCTTCCGCCCAGGAAGGTGGAGTAAAGCAGCGCCGTTCCGCTGGCATTCACCTTAGTCACGAACGCATTATTTGAGCCATTGTTGGCGGTTTGCGGCGCACCCGTGGTGACCGGGAAATTGGTGGAGCCAGTGAAGCCGGTAACATAGGCATTACCCTGTGCGTCCACCGCGACTCCGCCGCCGCCGTCGGTCAGGCCACCACCAAAGACGACCGAATAAAACAATGCGGTCCCCGCCGCATTCATTTTGACCAGAAATACCTTGGAGCCGCCGCCGGCTTCGGGGCCGGTGCTTGTCAGGATCTGAGGGTGCCCGCTGAAGCTGGTCCCGTCGCCGGTATATCCGGTCAGGTACACGTTTCCTTGCACGTCCACCGCAACCGCCGGATAGCTGGCAGTGGTGGCCGTCGCCGAAATGCCGAACTCCTCGGCTCCGGGCGAGCCGAGGTACGTAGCAAATGAGAGAGTGGGGTCGATCACTAGCGGAAGGTGCGGGTCGTAGCGCGCAACCTGAAACGCCACGTGGTGGCGCGGCCGGAGCACGTAGCGGCCCGCGATAGTTTGGCGCGTGCCGGCGCTTTCCTGATAGACGATGGGCTTGTGCTGGCGGATCTCTCCATTTGCCGTGCCGAGCAGCAAATCGCCATCGGAATCCAGACGCATGCTGTTCACACCGTCAAAGTTCAGGCGGATGGCGGCGGGATTGGCGCCCGGGGCTACCACGAAGTCGTACTCCAGCTGGCCCTGATTCCCGTAAAACACCAGGTCTACGCCGGGGTACAGCTCTCGATAACGAACCCGTCGGTAGTTCGGCGTACCGGACACCCACTTCGAGGGATCGTGGCCCACAAAGTAGCTGCTTACGGCGCTTTGGAGCTCGCCGCCGGTCAAAACGGGAGATCGGCTGGCGCCCGGGAATCGCATGCGGATGGAGGATTGGCGGGAGGCTTTGCCCGCGGGTTGCAGATTCAGCTGGACCTGGGAAGGGGCGAACAGAACCGAGTGAGCATTCCCGTGCGATAGAAACTTCACGCGCGGATCCGACTGCCCGCGATTCTCTTCGAATATCAAGGGCAGCCGGCCGTAGTTCGCCAAGGCGCGGGCGGTTGCTTCTCCGGACGCACTTCTGACGTCCGTCGCGGCCATTGACACCGTGCTTAGTACACAGAGCAGCGCCACAGCCCGCCCTGTATGCTTTGATGATTTCATAACGGTTTGACCCAAAGACTGAAGTATATCGCCTGCCCGCATCTTTTGGGCACGGTTTTCATCGGAAGTGTACTAATCATCCGTACCTGGGGCGATCGCGCCGCCGCGCGTTTAAAACCCTGATACTCTGGAGTCCTTTGCAAAGCAGCCTATCCCCTCGCTGTCCGATATGCGAACGGCCAGCCTGTTCAGCGCGTGCCGTTCGGAACTATGCGTTATGGGCTTGCCGCGAATGCAGGTTTGAGTTCCTGCACCCGCAGCCGGACGAGTCCGTTTTGGACGGCATTTACGGCGATCGGTATTTCCTGGGTGACGAAAATGGCGTCGACGCCGAGCGGCGGGCGCGGATGAAAAGCGCGAGCGGGGCACTATATATCGACGCGCTGTCGAGGCTGGTCTCGCCGCGCGATACGGATTTACTGGAAATCGGCTGCGGCCAGGGAGAACTGTCGCTCGAAGCCCGGCGGCGCGGGTTTCGGGTTTGCGGCGTCGAGGTTTCGCCGCACGCCGCGGCGGCCGCCAACCGGCGTCTGGGTGCGGAGACTGTACGGGCCGGCCCGCTGGAGGCTGTTCTACTACCGGCGAGCCATTTCGGCGCGGTGGTAGCCGTAGACGTCATCGAGCACGTGCGCGATCCGATAGGTTTCCTGATGCGGATCCGGGAACTACTGGCCAACGCCGGCGAAGTTTTGCTGGTGACGCCGTCGCTGGATAGCTGGACGCGGCGGTTCCTGGGCCGTCACTGGCTGGAATATAAAGTCGAACACCTGTTCTATTTTAGCCCCGCTTCCATGCGGCGCCTGCTGGAACAGTGCGGCTTTGATGAAATCCGTATCGCGCCAAGCCGGAAGATCCTGACGATCGACTACCTCTGTCGCCACTTTGACCGGTTCCGGGTGCCGCTGTTGAGTCCACTGTTCGGCCTGTTGCGGCGGATGGTTCCCGAAGGGCTGGCGCACCGGCACATGTTGCTATCCGCCAGTGGCTTGATGGCCACGGCGCGAAAACGTGAATCCTGCCGATGACCCGCATTCCCTGTAACGAGAGCCGCACGTTTCCGGCCCTGCGGCCGCGCTGCTGGAGCGCATTCTTTCCTGCCGCGCGGTGTTCGTCCCGGGCACATACCGGCGACTGAACTGGGCTAGGTGCTGGCGCTGTTTCTCGACATCGCCGCAGCGTTCTCTTCGGTCTGTTCCCGCCGACGCAAGTAGTCACCGCGCGAAAGGTGGCGTTCCAGCCACAGATACAGCACGATGAACAGATACCGGCTCCCCATCTCCTTGATCTTGAGCTTGGACATGCCTGATTTGCGATTGGTCCACGAAATCGGCACTACCGCGTACGTGTAGCCGCGCACGATGGCTTTTAACGGCATCTCCACGGTCAGATTGAAATGCGGCGAGATGAGCGGCTGCATGCCGTCTATAGCCGACCGTTTATAGCACTTGAAAGCATTGGTGATGTCGTTGTATCGCAGCCCGAACAAGATCCGGATGAACCAGTTCGCCATGCGGTTGATGGCGAGTTTGTGCACGGGATAGTCCACGATTCGGCTGCCGTGGATGAACCGGGACCCAAACGCGCAATCGTAGCCTGCCTGCACTTTCCGGTAATACTGCACGAGGTCCCGGGGGCTGTCGGAGCCGTCCGCCATCATGACGGCGATGGCCTCGCCGGCGGCTTGCGCCAGTCCGGCACGCACCGCCAGACCAAACCCGTGCGGGCCGTTATTGCTCACCAGCCGGACGCCCGCGCAGCGCTGCGCGAATTCGAGGACAGAGCGAGCTGTCTGATCCGAGCTGCCGTCATCGACCACCACGATCTCGAACGGGATTTGCTCTCCGGTCAGCGCCTGGGCCACTTCCGCCACGGTCTGCTCGATGGAGCCTTCCTCATCGCGCGCCGGGATGACGACGGAGAGTTTCATTTCGTGCTGACCCCGCAGGTGTGCCGGCTCACGATCTCGTCCAAAATGCGCGGCAGATCGTACTGCATCTTCCAATCCGGAAAATGGCTATGCAGTTTGCTCAGGTCAGAAATATAGCAGATATGGTCGCCCACCCGGTTCGTATCCTGGTAGCTGTAGCGCAGATGCAGGCCCATGGCGGCAAGCGCGTCAACCGTCTCGAGAATCGAGAGACTGTTTTTGCGACCGCCTCCCAGGTTGTACACTTCGCCGCAGCGCGGGGAACGAAAGAACTCCAGAAACAGATGCGCCACATCGCAACTATGGATCTGATCGCGTACCTGCTTGCCTTTGTAGCCGTTGATCGTATATTCTTTGCCGGCCGCGGCGCAATGGACTATGTAGGCCAGGTAGCCGTGTAATTCGACAGCGGCATGCTGCGGCCCGGTCAGGCATCCGCCGCGGAATATGCCCACCGGCATTTGAAAATAACGGCCGAATTCCTGGCACATCACATCCGCGGCGACCTTGGAGGCTCCGAAAACTGAATGCAGGCACTGGTCGATCGACATGCTTTCGTCAATGCCGTCCAAGCCGCCGGCGTAGTCGTAGCGCTTTTCGAGTTCGACGAGCGGCAGGCAGTTCGGCCGGTCGCCATAGACCTTGTTGGTGCTGGTGAAGCAGAACGGCGATTCGCGGCAGAAATCGCGGGCAGCCACCAGCATATTCATGGTGCCGAGAGCATTCACATCGAAATCGTCGTAGGGTATGGATGCCGCCTTGTCATGGGAAGGCTGCGCCGCGGTATGAATGACGAACTGCGGCCGCTCGCTCTCGAACACCTGCCGCACCGCCTGGCGATCGCGTATGTCGATGGGCAAATGCCGGTAGCGCGGCAGTGTGGCGCGAAGCTCCTCAACAACCGGCTGCGTGGTGCCCTGTTCGCCGAAGAACTGCCGGCGCATGTCGTTGTCGATCCCGACCACTTCCCAGCCCTGAGCGGAAAGCTGACGTACGCACTCCGACCCGATCAACCCGCCCGAGCCGGTGATAAGAGCCTTCATAGCCAACAACCTACTCTACTATTGCGCGCTCCTACGCGGCAAACGGGTCCGCGCGCACAAAGACGAATTCATTGCAGCCCAACGAGCCCCCGCAGGTGACCAGGCGCGCGAGACGAAAGCCGCGGCGCAAATAGAAATCCACGATGCTTTCGGGCTTGGCCACTTCGAATGGGTAGCCTCCCACCCAGTCGACAACGTCGCGCCAGGGGGACATGCCGCGTTGCCGGCCTTCGTTGCGCCAGGTTTCAAAGGGGCGCAGGCGCAACAGGTCTCTAAGCGTGCGCCGCCAGTACAGGTGCACCAACACAGGTAGACTTACGATGAAGCGCGTACCGGTGGGCAGCCGGTTGTAAGTCTGCTTAATGAAGCGCCAGCGATGGCTGATGTTTCCCTGATCGTTGTAAATGGCAAGGAACAACTTACCTTCGGGCGCCACCAGCCCGGCGGCGTTTTCGAGAGCCTGCCACATGGCGCCCGTATGATGCAGAACACCCCAGGCGTACACTACGTCGTACGTCCCGAGGCCGGCGAGATATACGGGATCAAGCACCGATGCCTCGTCAATATGCCAGTCTGAATCCCTTTCCTGTGGGAAATACCGGCGGCGCAGTTCGTGCGCGCAGGCTACGGATTGCGGATCGTAGTCGAAAGAGTGGACGCGCGCTCCTAACCGCCGCGCCGCCAGACTGAAGAGGCCGCTGCCGCATCCGACGTCCAGGAAGCTCTTGCCTCCAAGATCGGATACTTCGAGCATGCCGCGCAGGGAGCTTTCCGCACTGAGTATGCGGCTTTCGTCAAGAACGGAAAGAAATCGCCGCCAGTTTTCTCCAAAGGCAAAGCGCCGGCCGGCGGTGATCTCTTCCTGCGAGGTCACACCCATGATCCCCACTGTAGCGCACGCCGTGTTGTATGCAGGCGATTAGACGACGGCGGTCTCGGAGGCAAATGGAAGCATGGCCTGCCCCGCGCGTTTCCGGAGCAGCCATCGGCTGTAAGGGGGAACTTCGTTTTTGGCGAGATCCTGCAAGATCAGTTCGGTTACCTCGTGCTCGCGCACGTCCGGGGCAATCCTTTCCAGGCGGCCTTCCCTGCGCAGCACGTCGGACTTCTCCTTGGCAAGCGCCAGCCTGGAGGAATCGCTGAGCTGCTCGAATGCGGTCTGCGCCATGGACTGACGGAACTGTTCGTATTCCAGAATCAGGGTGCGCTCCTCGGCTTCCTGGTTCTGCCGCAGAATGGAACGTTCCCGCTGGCGGTAGCGCATCTTGGCGGCGTTCTCCATCTGTTCATCAATGGAGCGGCGGCGGGCTGCCGGATCTTTCACTATCTTGACCAGTAGTCCGGCGGCGTTCTTCAAGCTTTGGCCACTCTGCTGCTTTTGTCGGCAGAGATCCAGCGCCATTTCGCAGAAGTCCAGCAGTTCCTGGCCTTCGCCGGTATGCCCGCCCATATCGAGCGCGCGCGATACGTAACTGGCGGCAACATGCGGCAGCACTCCTTCCTGCTTCATGGCAAGCACAAGTTGCGCCGCGCGTTCCAGTGCGTATAACTGTTCGGGGGTTTCGGCCGCCATGGCCCAAGCGGCTGCGGGCCTGTAGGAGAAGCCGGCCTTCTCCAGCACGTTCTGACAGTGTGCGCGGCTCAATTCCGGACACGTTGTACTCTGCAGCATGAGACTCTTACGCTCAGGCACATAGGCAGGGTGGCGATGCAGGGCAATCCGCCACTCTTCTGCGGAAATCACGTTGTACGACCCGAGCACTTGAATCTTAATCAGCTGGTCGAATGCCGGTTCGAGGGTCTGCATGAGCCGGGAGAAATAGTGCGGCGGGTTCAGAATGCCCACGTGCTCCATCGCCAGTTTACGGGCATCCACCACAATCAGGTCGGTCTTCTCGAAGGCCATCGCCAGGAAGCGATATAAGTGCTTGGCCGTAATTCCGTCCAACTCCATGTAGCGGCCTGCGTCGAGTACCCGGAAGAAGCCGTTGTTGATGGATTGAATCAGCTTGTCGGTCCACGTAATGCTGCCGGTACAACGGCCGCTCTCGCGATCCAACAGGAAACTGGCCTCCTGGAAAACATTGCTCCATTTGACCTCTTCCTGCTGGTCGGTAGCCGTGAGCGCGCGAAACCGCAAGGGGATGAACCGGTCCATGGCAAGCTTGAGCCGCTGGTAGAACTTGCCATGCACAGAACTGATGTTCAACATCCGGGCAATTTCCCGGCCGCTGAAGGTCACCGTCTTGGCAAAGTTGTTGCGGAACGTGAGCACGCCCAGAACCACAAAGATATCGAGGTCCTGTTCGGTTGGCAGGCCCAGCTCATTGTTGCCTTGAATCTGCCAGACAACTTCCATCTCGCTGCCGTTGGGAAGGATTTTGGTGCCTTTGATCTCGATCTTGCCAACTCGCTTGCCGACTCGGCGTTCCAGGACGGCAAAAGGAATAGCCGCCAGGTTCTCCTCCTCGACGGACAGATTCACCAACGCCGGTTTCGGGTTGTATTTTGTCACGTAAGCGCCTCAGAACAGGAAGTGCATCCTCTGTTTTTGTAACATTAGTCCGGTATCTTGTTCTAGACATTTACGATGAAGCCCATGAGACTCCATAGTCTTTATTGTGAAGCACACGCCAAACCATCCATGATCCGCTGCCAGGTGTGCGGGGAGCATACTTATTGGTAAGAGTTTATCCAAACCATAAACCATACCATATAGGGTCTTCAAACAGGTTCGAAGCGTGACGTAAAATCATATTTTTCAACGTCTTGCAAGAATACCTTGGGGTGCGCCGGACATGTGCTTGAGCGTAAGCGCCATGGGTTTCATCGTAAGGCGTGTGTGCCTGTGCGTAAACGACTTGCAACCTGCTCATAACAGACGGGATCGCTGGATGTGTTTGGGCGTAACAGAACAGTACCATTTATTTTCAATAGTTTATAAGCGTCTCAGCGCCCCAAGAAAGCAGCTATTTACGATTAAGCACATACGAAGTACCCTTTCGTTACGGGCAGACTCATGAAGCGGGCACCCGATTTATGGTGGTGCACATGGTTCACCGGTTCGGCTTACGGCCAACCTCACGTCAAATGCCGATCTACGTGGGTTTAATCATAAGGCTAAACGACCTGCTGAAGCCATGATTCGAGCATCAAGAGCGACCAGAGCCAATGCGAGTTGTCCCGGCGTCCCGAGTCGTGCTCGGACAGCATACGCCGCACAAACGATGGCGAGACAATACCGCGTTCCATCGCGCGATTGCTGGTGAGATGATCCCAAAGGTAGGCACGAAGGGCTCCACGAAACCATAAGGACAACGGCACACCGAAGCCCATCTTCGGTCGATTCAACAGTGCGGCCGGCAGCCGGTCACCTAGCGCCCGCAACAGAATGTATTTGCCTTTTCCTCCGCGAATCTTCCAACCGTGCGGAATAGAAGCAGCCAATTCCCCAAACTGCTGATCGAGCATCGGGCAGCGCACTTCCAGTGAATTCGCCATCGACATCCGGTCAACCTTCACCAGCATATCCGCAGGCAGGTTCTGGGTAGTCTCGAAGAACAGGGCTTGCGAGAGCAAGTTTGATTCGGCAGGAAGCAAAAAGGCCGCCATGGCGTGTGTGAGGTACGCCCCGTCCGCCGGCAGCATCCAGTTGGGAGCGAGCAATTCCTTGCGCAAGAGCCAGGGCGCGAAATTACTTTCGAAATAGCGCTCCAGCGCAGTGGGGCGGCTCAACATGTGCAGGAAATTCTTGCCATAGGCTGAATAAGGCAGGCGATCAGCAGCCCAAGAGACGAATGCGCGAACCCGCTGCGGAATGCGGTCCAACTTCCGGAGGCGTTCGAGCGCCTGAAAACGATCGTAGCCCGCGAACAATTCATCGCCGCCGTCACCGCTTAGCGCGACCTTTACGTGGCGCACCGCGAATTCAGAAACAATAAAAGTGGGGATGGCGGAAGAGTCCCCAAAAGGCTCGTCGAAGTGGCGAACCAACCGGGAAACCAGGTCCACCGCGTCTGGACGCACAAGGATTTCATGATGGTCCGTATGATACTGGCGCGCCACCATACCGGCAAATTCCAGTTCATTGAAGGCGCTCTCCTCAAAGCCGATGGAGAAGGTCCGCACCGGTTCGGGAGATGCCAACGCCATGGAAGCCACCACTGAACTCGAATCAATACCACCGCTCAGAAACGCGCCCAGCGGCACATCCGCGACCATACGGATGCGCACGGATTCATCGAACTTGCCGCGCAGGCGGGTACATAGCTCCGCATCCGGAAGTTCCGCGGGCGTTCCGGAAACCGGGGCGGGGAACTGCCAGTAGCGGCCATGATGAACGCTGCCGTCGGCGCCGTAGGTCAGCCAAGTACCCGGAGCAAGCTTTTTCACGGCCAGAAAACAACTGTACGGCTCGGGAATGTAAGTGAACTGAAAAAAGAGCCGTAGAGCTTCGGCATCGATTTCCGCCGGCACACCCGCGACGCGAAGACACTTCAGCTCGCTTGAGAAATACAGGCCTTGCGGCAATACGGCGTAGTAAAGAGGTTTCTTCCCAAAGCGATCGCGAGCCAGAAACATGAGCCGCTGCCGGGAATCCCAGATGGCGTAGGCGAACATGCCGCGCAAACGCCGCAACCCGTCAACGCCCTCCTCTTCGTAAAGATGGACGAGGGTTTCCGTGTCGCTATTGGTGGTGAAGCGGTGGCCGCGCGCCAGCAGGTCACGGCGCAGTTCCTGATAATTGTAGATTTCACCGTTGAAAACCACCCAGACCGATTCATCCTCATTGGTCATGGGTTGGTGGCCGGTATTCAGGTCGATGATGCTGAGCCGGCGCATGCCGAGGGCGCAGCCGCCGTCCACGTGGTAGCCTTCGTCGTCCGGCCCGCGATGCCGGATTTGATCGCACATGGCGCGCACCGTGGCCAGATCGGCCTTGTCCTCGCGCAGAAAGAATCCAGCTATGCCGCACATGAATCGATGCCTTGCCCTACTCTAACATTCGACCGAAAGTCACTAGGATACAGTGAAGTATGGATGCCTGATCCGATTCCCATGCTACTGATGGTGCGTGAACTCGACTCAGGCGGCAGCGAGCGGCAAATGGCCGAGACGGCCCTGTCGCTGGACCGCTCCCGATTCGATCCACGGGTGGGCTGTTTCCGTCCCACCGGCATGCGCGGTGACGAGCTGCGCTCCGGCGGTGTGCCCATCGTGCACTTTCCGGTGCCGTCGCTGGCCACTATCAAAGGCGCGGTGCAAATCGCCAGGTACATCCGGAAACAGGGCATTCGCCTGGTGCATACCTTCGACACGCCCGCCAATCTCTGCGCGGTCCCGGCCGCGCGCATGGCGGGTTCCGCGGTTGTGGTTTCCAGCCAACGCGTACACCGAGGGCTCTGGCCAGGGTACGTGCGGCATGGGCTGCGCGTCACCGATCACCTGGTGGACGGCATCGTGGTCAATTGCGAGTTTCTGCGCCAGCATTTGCGCGAGGACGAGAAGATCCCGCCAGGACTGATCCACCTCTGCTACAACGGCATCGATACTTCCGTTTTCCAACCGGAATCGCGCGGGCGGACCGAAGCCTTACGAGAATCTTCCCTGGTGGTGGGAGTGGTATGCGGCCTGCGGCCGGAGAAGGGGCTGGCAACGCTGCTCGAAGCCTTTGCGGCGGTGCACGCCATCGTGCCGGGCATGCGGTTGGCGATAGTCGGCAGCGGACCGTGCCTGCCGGATCTAGAGCGCCGTGCTCAGGCTCTGGGAATTTTGCGTGACTGCATCTTTGAACCAGCCACCAAACGAGTGGCCGATTGGCTGCGCGCGATCGATATCTTCGTACTGCCGTCGCTTTCCGAGGCGCTCTCCAATTCGCTGATGGAGGCTATGGCCTGCGGCTGCTGCGTAGTTGCATCCAGGGTTGGCGGCAACCCGGAGTTGGTTACGCATGGAGAAACGGGCATGCTGTTCGCGCCGGGCGATGCCGCGGCACTGGCCGCAATATTGCAACAGCTGGCGCGCGATCCCGAGCGGCGCGGCCAAATGGCTTCCAAAGCAGCCCGGTTTGTCCCGGTCCGCTTCTCCAGAGAGGCGGCCGCCCGGAGAATGGGCGAGATATACACCGCGCTACTGGGCTGAAACGGATACCGCCGGGCTACCAGAGCCTCAGAGGGACCTCTCCGGGACTGTAGTCGAACCCGAGCGTCGCCCGGTACTCAGTATGCTTGAAGGCCGCCTCGCTGTTGACGTTGTAATGGCGCGCGTCTATGCGCAGCACGGCGTGCAGTCCCTTCCCCAGCTCTCTGGTGGCACCGGCGCCTGCGCCGTAGGTCGTGTACGCACCAATAGTCTGCAGGATGGCGCTCAGGCGGCCGTAGGTTGTGTCCACGCCAAAGTTCCAGTAGTGCAGGCCGGAGTAGCTATACGAGGCAGTCCCGGTGTTGTTTCTCGATGTGAGGTAAACGCCGTTGCCTGGAGAAACGGCGTCGGAATATATCAGGGAGAACTGCGAACGGCGGAAGGAATCCGTCAGCCGCGCCTGCACGTCGGGAACGTAGTTCAGGCGATAGGCGGCTTGAATGCCCTGTGAAACTCCGAGTAGCGCCGCGATCGCCGGGTCGAGTGTGACCTGGGTCAGGCTAAGACTCTCCACCCGCGCGCCGCCGGCGCGCACGGAAAACTGCACGTGGGGAGAGAACTGGGTGCTCAAGTTGAGACCGACCGAGTGTATGTCCGCCGTGCCGAAGCTCCTGGTGTACGAATAGTGCGTAAAACGATAGTCCACCCCTAGGGTTGTGTGCCGGGTGAACCGGTACTGCATGTCAGCGTGCGCGACCGCTCCAGTCATGCCGTAAAGCGCGGCGGACTGGCGGCTGATGAGATTGCCTTCCCCCCCGAAATTAAATGACAGGCGGGCCGACTGCTGGTAAGTCAGGTCAGCCGAAGTGCTCAAGAAGATGACCCGGTTATAGTAGATGTCATTCTGTGGAAGCTGCAAGTAACCGTCCGAAGCGCCCGGCGTAGAGCCAGGCAAGTAGTTCTGCTTGAATGTGCCGGCTGAGTTTCGCAGCGTGATCGTAATGCGCCGGGTGGGCTTGTGGGTGAGGGCCAGCGACAGAAGTTGATCGGTGCCGTCCCACAGAGAGTTTGAATAGTGACGGAAATTGGAGCGGTAATCCAGTGACAGCGTTGTGTGTTTCCAGGCACGGTAAGTGTATGCGCCCAGGTTCAATTCGACTCCATACTCGTCGGTGGTGGGGATTTGGCCGGCGGGGGTGAGCGAGAGCGGCACCAGGCCGGTGTCGTAAATGGCGCTCAGGCCGATGTAGGGCCGGAATGCCATGGGTGTCTTAGCCTGCGCATTGGGGGTATCGCCCCTGCTTAGAATCGCGGGTCCGCTATACTCTTCCCCCGCACTAGTCTGCGAGGTATCCGGCTGTGGAGTATCGGTCTGCGCAATCAGGCATAGCGCGCAGCCGAAGAATAGAGTTGTTCGAACAAGCAGCAAAGGGCCTCCGATGTTCCAAGGAATTTCCATCGAGTGATTGTGTTTCAAACATTCACTCTGACGCGCCGGAAGGAGCGGTGTCAAGCTCAACCACCGTGGATAGCCACCGTCCAAAAATGCGTTACAAGCACGGTAGACCGGTACGGTACAAACCGGAAATAACTGAATTCATTTGCCTTGACACGGCGAGGTGGGGTGCGCCACCATCAGGAAGAGTAAGCCGGAGGTTCCGCCGTGTATTCGCTGCTCTGGTTAGGATTCAGAGCGTTCATCATCTCCCTGGTGTTAAGCCCGATTTGCCGGGACGTCTTCCGGTCGTACGGCGTAGTGGATGAACCGGATGCGGTTCGTAAGATCCACAGTCATCCTATCCCCCGGGTAGGGGGCCTGGCGATCGCCGTTTCCTACCTGTTGGCATATGTTCTGGTTCATCCGGCCGAAGGAAGTCCGCTCGCGCAGCAGGTGTCGCTGGTGTGGAGGCTGCTTCCGGGCGCCGCGCTGGCTTTCGCCATCGGATTGGTCGATGACCTGTTCAACCTGCAGGCATGGATCAAGCTTCTCGGGCAACTCGGCGCAGCCAGCCTGGCGGTCTTCGGGGGAGTGCGCATCCTCTCGATCGGCGGCGCTTCGACGAATGCCTGGTGGAACATTCCTTTGACCATTCTGTGGCTGATCGCCTGTATGAATGCATTCAACCTGGTAGATGGGCTGGATGGCTTAGCCGCCGGCATCGGTCTGTTCGCCACGCTGACGGTTTTTGCCGCCGCTATGATGCAGCACAACATGGTGCTGGCGGTCGCCACCTTTCCGCTGGCCGGCGCGCTGCTGGCCTTTCTGTGCTACAACTTCAATCCGGCCACAATTTTTCTGGGCGATTCCGGCAGCCTGCTGATCGGGTTCCTGTTGGGCTGTTATGCGGCGATCTGGAGTAATAAATCCGCCACGCTGCTGGGCATGACGGCGCCGCTGATGGCGCTCTCGGTACCCTTGCTGGATGCCGCCCTGGCCGTCGTACGGCGTTTCCTGCGGCGTCAACCTATCTTTACAGCCGATCGAGGCCACATCCATCACCGGCTGCTGGATCGCGGATTTACGCCGCGCCGCGTCGTTCTGATGCTTTACGGTCTGTGTGGCCTGGCCGCGGCGTTCTCGCTCTTGCAGAGCGTGGTGCACAGCTTCGCGGGCGCGCTCATCGTGCTGTTCTGTGTTTTTGTGCTGGTGGGCATCCAGTATCTGGGCTACGCCGAGTTCGATCTCGCCAGCCGGCTGTTGTTCGGCGGCGAACTCCAGCGCACGGTTTCCGCTCAACTGGAACTGCGCAAGTTCCACGCCGCGCTGGCGGCCGCCGCGACGCCCGCCGAATGCTGGGAAGTGATCCGCGAGAATTGCCCAAAATTCGGATTCCAACAGGCACGATTCTGCCTGGCCGGCGAGATTTATGAATACTCCGCGGGCGAATCCGCCGCTCCCGGATGGACCGCGCGGGTACCGCTGGCCAACGGCGATTACGCGGTGCTGGAGCGGCCCTATGCATCCGCCATCCTACCCATGACCGTGGCGCCGTTTGTCGACCTTTTGCGGCAGACACTAACCGAAAAATTTGCCGAAATCACAACCAGTGAAGCGAAGAGCCCGGTAGCTTCGCCTAGCCTTCCCGAAACGGTATCTCCATCAAACTATGCAGGATGATATACGCGTCGAGCGCCGGAGACATGTGTTTGATGTAGTACAAGTCGTATTCCAATGACTCCCGGGCGTCGCGCAGGCGCGTGCCGTAGTCGCAGTTGAGCTGGCTCCATCCCAGAATGCCCGGCCGCACCGTATGCCGCTGGGCATAATAAGGCATTTGCTGCATCAGCACCGGGATGAATTCCAGACGATGCGGACGCGGCCCCACCAGGGACATTTCCCCGCGGATCACGTTCAGCAGTTGCGGCAGGCCGTCCAAACGCAGGTGGCGCAGCCAGCCGCCCACGCGCGTAAACTCGCCGTCCGGGCGCCGGCAGCGAAAACGGTAAAGAGTGAAAGGCACCCGGTTCAGGCCCCACCGCTCGCGCCCTTCGACGACCGGGCCGGGTGAAGACAACTTGATCGCCAGTGCAATGGGCAGCGCCAGAACCGCCAGCACCGCGAGTCCGGCGAGCGCCGCAATGTTGGAATAGATGGCCTGCAGCGCGATGGCTCCGCGGCGGGCCTCCAATTCGTCGGAAAAGATCAACTGTGAAGGCCGCAACTCGGCCACACAGACACGCTCGCAGGCCAGTTCATAGAGATCGGCCACGCGCTGGATTTCAACGCCGCGGAACTCCAGATCCAGCAGTTCACGGAATGGCAGGCCGGCGCCTCGGCCAGTCACGCCGGCCACAATGCGATCCGGCCGCACAGCCGAGATCACCTGGGCCAGCTCCGCGGATGTACCCAGCACCTGGGCTCCGTTCAACAGCGTACCGGGCGGATAGTCGTCGTCAATAAAACCGGCGGTCGCGAGGCCAAATTCGGGATGCACGGCGAGGCTGTCGCTGGCTTCCCGGGCGGCCGCGCCGGCGCCGCAAAACAGCACCCGCCGCAGGCCCAGGCTCTTCCAGATCAGCGCGCTGTAAAACAACCTCCAGCCCAATAGCACCACCAGCGTGAAGGCGCTGCCGAGCAGCATGATGGAAGGCGCCAGCAGGAGATCCGGGTTCCTTAAATAGCTCAATAGGGCTTCCAGTAGGAAGGTCACGCCCAGCGCAAGCGAAAGCTGCTGCGCAAGCAAAATCTTGGAGCGCACGCCGGCCTGCACATACAGGTTGTTGAGCTGCAGGCCAACAAGCATGCCGGCCACCACGAAGCCGATCTGCAGCAGGCCATTGTCGTAGAACAGAAAGACCGAGGGGTCCGTTCCGCCTAGCCAATATGCCGCCAGGATATAGCAGAAAAAAAGAAGGATGGTCTCTGGAATCACCAGACTGAGCATGCGGGCGGATAGAACGTGCCGGAAAAAGGAGGACATCGCCTTAACGCATAGTACACTGGGCAGCGAAGGGTATGCGCGAGCTGAGCTGGAAGCCGGAGCAATCCGCGGCGCTGAGCGTGTTGGACCACGGTGCCTGCACGGTGCGGCCGGCGCGCATCCTGGAGCTTTCCGGCAAATCCGTGCACCTGGCGGCGGACGTGTCGTTGAAATTCGGCGCTGCCGTGCGCCTGGAATGGGACGAACAACTGCTGCTCGGCCAAGTGTTGAGTACCGAGCCGGGAGGGTTTTGGATGGAAATCCACCACATGCTGGATACCGCCTGGCTCAACTCGCAGAAACAGGGATGGTAGCCCGATAAACTCTTGAGATGCCGGCTAAAGCACAATGGCTGCTGCATGTCCCCGAGATCCTGGCGGAGTTGTCGGCGCTGGACGTGCCGGTGGTGGACCGCGCCACATGCGAGCGCCTGTTCGGCCTGCGCCGCCGGCGCGCCATCGACCTGATCCGCGGCTTCGGGGGTTATCAAGCCGGCCGCACTTTCCTGATCGACCGGCCCAAACTACTGGCGCAGCTCGAACAGATTCGCGAGAGTCCCGGTTTCAGGATGGAATGGCGGCGTAAGGAACGCCTGGCGGAACGGTTGGAGGCCATGCGGCGTTTGCAGGCCGGCGCGCGGCTGGAGATCCCGGTTAAGCCGCAGATGCTCAGTCACAGATTGCCGGACCTGCCGGCCGGCGTGGTGTTGAGCCCGGGCGCACTACAGGTCCAGTTTGAATCGCCCGAAGAGCTGCTGAGCAAATTATTCGCGCTGGCGCAGGCCATTGCCAACGACTACGAAGCGTTTGAGAAACGGCTGCACGACAAACCGCACGGAGGCACGCTCCGCTAAGCGCCCATATCTTCGCGCATCATGTTGAAGGGGTTGGTCATGCGCGGAGCCAGCTTGCCGTGTTTGATCTTGCCGTTCTCGAACTTCATGGTGACGCGGCCGCTCAGCGCCTTGAGCCGCCAGGCCGCCAGCCGCTTGGAAGCCACTGCTCCGTCCACCACGACCGTATCGCCATCCACCGTCATGGAGTTCATCTTGATCATCTTCAGCTCGGCGGCAAAGCGGTCTTTGTGCCACTCGGTGATGCTCTCGCGGCCGGTGTAGATGGTCTTGTTGAAGTCCACGGTGGCGTCGTCGGCGAAGAATTCCAGACAGCGCTCCATATCGCGGGCGTGAAACGCGTCCAGGTAAGCCTGCGCGAGCGATTTCAGATCTGTTTGGGGTACGACTTGATTGTCCATTTGGTTCATCCTCTATGTTGTTCCCAGATTTCCACGGCCACCGGGCCTTCTTTACGGACCGGGTCTTCGTCCCGGCCGGCCGCCTCCATTTTCTGGGCGATGAAGGCTTCCAGTTCCTTTTCCATTTCGGCGGCTAACTGCGGCTGCTCCGCGGCGATGTTGTGGTTCTCGTGCGGATCCGCCTGCAGGTCGAACAGTTCCCGGTCCGGATTGCCGAGCAGATCAGGATAGCGCGCCAGAATGAACTTGTAGCGGTCCGTGCGCAGATAATACTTCGATTGCCAGGTGGATTCCAGCCCGACGACCTTGTCGTAACCGGAGGGTTCTTCCTTGCCTGTTAACTGGGGCAGGAAACTCCTGCCATCGAGATCGTCCGGAAGATCGCTGCCGGCGGCCTCGAGCAATGTAGGCGCCACGTCGGACAACTGGCGGAAGGGTGCGAAACGGGTGCCCGCTTTCAATTTGCCGGCCGGCCAGCGCACCATCATGGGCACGTTCACCACGCAGTCATGCAGCCCGTAATGGTCGTAGTAGATGCGGTGATCGGTCATGCTTTCGCCGTGATCGGCGAGCAGGACCACGATGGTGTTGTCGGCGATGCCCAGCTTTTCGAGCGCGTCCGAGAGGTGGGCGATGCCTTCGTCGAGGTAGCGGATCTCGCGGTCGTACAGCGCGGTGACGTAGTTGGGATCGGTGATCAGGCCGTTAGCGGTGCGCAGCCAGGTGTCGCGCGCCATGGCGCCGACGGGGTGGTCCCACCATTCATCGAGCTGGTGGTTCGCGGGGTCGGTAGGATTACCGCCCTTATAGAACAGCCCGCGCATGCGATCGGGCGGGGTGTAGGGGTAATGCACATCCCAGTAGTGGATGAACATGAAGAACGGCTTCTGGTTGGGAACCGTCTTCATCCACTGAATGGCGCGGTCGTTCAGTTCTTCCTGGGTGACCGATGCATAAAAGACGTGGTGCAGGCTGGGGTCGATGATGTACTCCCAGCCGCGGCCGAACCAGATGCGCTCGCGGAAGAGAGTGTCCACGGCGCAGGTGGTGTAACCTTCGCCCGAGAGGATTTCCGGCAGGAACGGCGTTCCGCGGCCCAGCTTGGCTTTGCCGCCATGCGCTACCACGCCATGAGTGATGGCATGCTGTCCGGTGAAGATGGTGGTATGCGAGGGCTGCGTGGGAATGGCCGGGGCGAAGGTCTTTTCAAAGAGGGCCCCCTGGCAGGCGAACGCGTCGATGTGGGGGCTGGTGGGGAGCGAGTAGCCATAGCACCCCAGGTGGTTGGCGCGCAAGGAATCGGCGCTGATCAAAATAATATTCGGTTTAGCCTGCATGGATTCTTAATGGCCGCGCATCCCGGCTTGGCGGCGCCTATTCGATATAGCCCAATTCCCGCAACCGCTCTACAACCAAGGCCTCGTCCTCGGGACGAATCACCTGTTCGGGTTCAGCACTGGCATCGGGAGGGTTCTCCGCGCCGGCCGGCGGTTTGGGGGAGTCCGTTAAGGTCTTTTTTTGAGGTTCCTGCTCCATTTTGCACTACACCGATCTTGTTAAGATACCACGGGTTGAGGGGCCGGGTGGTGGTGTAAGTACTGGGCCGGGCCGGAATTCGTTGTAACCAAGGTTTACGAGGGCGATTGCAATAGCAGCGGTGTGGAAGTCGAGTTGTTAAGATTGGTTTGGCCCTAATGAAGGCGATCATCCTGGCGGCGGGATTGGGGACCCGCCTGCGCCCCATCACGTTGACGACTCCCAAATGTCTGGTGCCCATCAATGGCGTGCCGCTGCTGGAGTTGTGGCTGCGCGAATGCGAGCGGGCGGATGTGGAGGGCGTGCTGGTGAATACGCACCATCTGGCGGAGCGGGTGGAGGAATTCGTGGCGGCGCGGCGCGGCGTGCCCGTCACCCTGGCCTATGAGCCGACCCTGCTCGGCAGCGCTGGGACCATTGCGGCGAACTGGAGTTTTGTGGATGGCGGCGAATCGTTTCTGGTGGTGTATGGCGACAATCTCACCACTTTCCGGCTCTCGGACCTGGTGGCGTTTCATGCGACGCACGACCGGATCGCGTCGATGGCGCTGTTTCGCTCGCCGAATCCGTCGGCGTGCGGCGTGGTGGAACTGGATGGCTCCGGCCTGGTGACGGGATTTTGGGAGAAGCCCGAAAACCCTCCGGGCAACCTGGTGAATGCGGGCTTGTACGCGTTTCGCCCGGCGGTGCGGCAGTATCTCCCGCCCGAGGTGCCGGCGGATGTGGGCCGGTCGCTCATGCCGGCGCTGGCAGGGCAGGCCAAAGGGCTACCCATCGGCAGCTACTTCATAGATATCGGTACGCTGGATAATTACTACTGCGCGCAGGCGGATTATGCAGCCGCCTGCCGCGCGCGCGAGGGATCATGATCATTTCACAAACGCCGCTGCGCGTCAGCTTTGCGGGCGGCGGCACGGATTTCAGCCGTTATTATCGGGAACACGAGGGCGCGGTGGTCAGCTCGGCCATCGACAAGTATGTCTACGTGGTGGTCGTGCCACGGTTCGACGAGTTGATCATTGTCAATTACACCAAGAAAGAGACTGTCGAGAACGTGCGGGATCTGAAGCATGAGCTGGTGCGGGAAGCCATGCTGCGCACGGGTGTGGAGAATGGCGTCGAGATCACCACGCTGGCGGACGTGCCGTCGGAGGGGTCCGGGCTGGGTTCATCGAGCACCGTGACGGTGGGGCTATTGCACGCACTCTATGCCTACAAGGGCAGGCTGGTGACGGCTGAACAACTGGCGCGGGAGGCCTGCGAGATCGAGATCGAGATCTGCGGAAAGCCCATCGGCAAGCAGGACCAGTACATCGCGGCGTATGGCGGCGTGTGCCAGTTCATTTTCCGCAAAGACGACACTGTGGACGTGAAGCAGTTCCGCCGCACCCCGGAGTTGTTCCACGAACTGTCGCGCAACATCATGCTGTTTTACACGGGGCGCACGCGCAAGGCCGGGAACATTCTGAGCGTGCAGGATCAGCGCACGGAGGTGAACCTGGAGCAGCTTCACTGCCTGAAAGCACTGGCGGCGCGCACGGCGGAGGCGCTGGACCGGCTGCGCCTTTGGGAGGTGGGACGCGTATTGAACGACGGCTGGCAGTTGAAGCGCCAGCTGGCGGAGGGCATCAGCAGTCCCGAGATCGAGCAGATGTACGATCTGGCATTGAGCGCGGGAGCTTCCGGCGGCAAGATCTGCGGGGCCGGCGGCGGCGGGTTCCTGCTGATCTATTGCGACCCGGCGCATCATAAGGCGGTGCGCAAGGCGATGGAGAGTTACCGCGAACTGCCGATCGCGCTCGATCCGGACGGGAGCAAGATTATTTTTCAGAACCGGGCGGGATATCGCATGGCGAGCGTGTAGCCAGGTTCCGCTGAAAACGGTGAAAACAATGAAGCGCTGCCTGTTTCTGGACCGGGACGGGGTGATTAACGCCGCACCCCTGAAGGGCGAATACATTCGAAGCTGGGATGAGTTCAAGGTGCTGCCGGAAGCGGTCGCCTGGATCCGGTTGTTCAAAGCGGCGGGCTATCTGGCGATCGTGATCACCAATCAGCGCGGTGTCGCCCTGGGCCTGATGTCCGAGGCCGACCTGCTGGAGCTGCACGACAGGATGCGCGCCGAACTCGCGGCACAGGGCGCCGTCCTGGACGACGTGGTCTATTGTCCCCACCAGGACGGCGCCTGCGATTGCCGTAAGCCATTGCCGGGAATGGTGATGGCGGCGCAGCGGAAGTGGGACATCGATCTGGCCGGCTCGCTGCTCATCGGCGACGGCGAGCGCGACCGGCTGCTCGCCGCGCGCTGTCGAATTCCCTTCGTCATGGTGCGCGACGGGCGTGTGATTGAAACCTGCTAGTACCCGCAGGGGCAAATCCCCAGTAGGACGGTTTGGGAAGGAAGGGTCTATAATCTTTAGATACATGGTGCCGAAGGGCGTTCGGCTCCTATACTGGGATTGGCTGTCGCGCCACCCTCTTCCACGGCGAAGTCGGACGAAAGATCTGTATTGATTCCGTCACAAGTAGCCAGGCGGGGAACGGGTAAGAATGCCGGAAAAGTTCGAATTCCTCATTTTGAACGCGCCGGAGCGCATCCGGCAGAGAGACGGCTTATTCGCTGTCCGGCTGGCCGCCGGGGCACCGCTTTCGCCCGATGCCGTGTGCGTGATCGTGGCTGCCGCGGGCCGCAAGCGCACCAAAGAATTGCTGAAACAGGGGCGCTCGCACTCTCAGCGCGTGCTCCTGGAGGTCTCGACGCCGGAAGAAGCCGCCTTGGCCGGCGAGCTCGGTTTCGACGGCGTGGTTTCCCGGACGCCGCTCGATTCGCCCGTTCCGTTATGGGGATCGGGTGGCATCGGGCCGCATTCCGCGGCAGCCTGGTATGCCGGCGGCGCGGCGGGCGTGGTGCTGGATGCTTCCGACCCATTGTGGACGGCGCTGGCGCAGCGCTTCCGTACGGTTCCGGGCATCTTGCGCGGCCTGCGTGAAGCGATCCGCGAGCATGTGCTTTTAGCGAAGAAACATGCGCGTCTGGATGCGGCGTCCGGCGCTGGTAGCGATGTGCATGTGATCGAGGGTTGGACCGACAGCGCCGTATCGGACGCCCTGGAGGCCCGGCAGATCGTATTTTCCGGCATATCCGACGGTCGTTCGGCAGCCATGGCGGCTGTACTTTTCGCGCCTCTGGCGGAGAAAGGGGCGCGTATCGGCATCCTGGCGGATGCGAGCGTCGCCGACGAAGGCGCCCGGCTGATCGCTGGACTAACCGTGCCATTCGACGCTCCGCGCGTGGCGCAGATGCCTCCGCCCAAGCCGTTCGATGTAGCCATCATCGGCATGGGCTGCCTGCTGCCCAAGGCACCCAACGTGCGCGAGTTTTGGGCCAACATTCTGAATAAAGTCGATGCCATAGGCGAAGTTCCCAAAGAGCGCTTCAACATTGACCTGTATTACGATCCCGACCGCAAAGCCAAAGACAAGATCCACTCGCGCTGGGGCGGCTTCCTGGATGCCGTGCCGTTCGATCCGATGCGTTACGGTATTCCGCCGAACGCGTTGCCGTCGATCGATCCGCTGCAATTGCTGGCGCTGGTCACGGTGGACCAGGCGCTGCGCGATGCCGGCTATCAGGATCGGGAGTTTGCGCGCGAGAAGACCTCGGTGATCCTGGGACTGAGCGGCGGACTGGGCGATGTGGGCCTGCAATACGCGGTACGCTCCATGCTGCAACAATTCATCAGCAAACCGCCCGCGGAATTGTTGCAGGAACTGCCGGAGTGGACCGAAGATTCTTTCGCGGGCCTGCTGCTGAATGTCGCGGCGGGGCGCGTGGCCAACCGCTTCGACCTGGGCGGCGTGAACTTCAGCGTGGATGCGGCGTGCGCCTCGTCGCTGGCGGCGGTCTACCTGGCGGCGCGCGAGTTGGCCGATCATTCGAGCGACATGGCCATCGTGGGCGGCGTGGACACGGCGCAAAGCCCGTTCGGGTACCTCTGCTTCGCAAAGGCGCAGGCACTTTCGGGCCGGGGCCGCTGCCGCACGTTCGATGAAAGCGCCGATGGGATCGCTATCAGCGAAGGCATCAGCATGATGGTGCTGAAGCGTCTGGAAGACGCCGAGCGCGATGGGGATCGCATTTATGCGGTGATCAAGGGCGTGGCCGGATCGAGCGACGGCAAGGGCCGCAGCATGACGGCGCCGCGTCTGGAAGGCCAGATCGTTGCGTTGCAGCGCGCCTACGCCCGCGCTGGAATTCGCCCGTCGACCGTCGGCTTGATTGAAGCGCATGGCACCGGCACCACACTGGGGGATGCCAGCGAACTAGCCGCCGTGGCAGATGTATTTCAGGCGGATGGAGCGACTCCGTCGAGCTGCGCCATCGGGTCGGTGAAATCCATGGTGGGCCATACCAAGTCCGCCGCGGGGATCACCGGACTGATGAAGGTGGCGCTGGCGCTGTATCACCAGACCCTACCGCCCACGCTGCACGTGGAGAAGCCCAACCCCAAGCTGCTGGAGCCCGGCACCCCGATCTTCGTGAACACCGAAACCCTGCCGTGGATCCCTCCCGCGGGTACGCCGCGCCGCGGTGGTGTGAGCGCGTTCGGCTTTGGCGGAACCAATTTCCATGCGGTGTTGGAAGAGTTTCAGGGCGGGCTGACGGATCCCGCCGACGTGGCGCAGTTCGAGCAGTGGCCCGCCGAACTCTACATCTGGAACGATCCCACACCGGCGGACCTGGTGGAAGGGCGGGGGCGCGACACCCACGTTTCTGCGTCGGCGCAAACACGGCTGGCGATTGTAGCGGGCTCCGCGGAGGATCTGCGCGCGAAGCTGGCCAAGGCGAAAACAGCGCTCGAAGCCAGGCAGACGCTCAACGATGCGCAGGGGATTTATCTGGCTTATGGTTCCCCGCGCGGCAAAGTGGCATTCCTGTTTCCCGGGCAGGGCTCGCAGAAGACGCACATGCTGCGCGACCTGGCCCTGCACTTCCCGGAACTGCGTGCCGGCCTGGAGCAGGCCGAACAAGTGCTCGCCGGACGGTTGCCGAAGAAGCTGTCCGCCTACATCTATCCGCCGCCGGCATTCAGTCCCGACACGGAAAAACAGCAGAATCTGGAATTGACCGATACTCTGATTGCGCAACCTGCGTTGGGCGTAGTCGAGATCGGGCTATGCCGCGTCCTGGAACGGCTGGGCGTCCGCGCCGACATGACCGCCGGGCACAGCTATGGCGAGTACGTGGCCCTGGCCGCCGCGGGCGTGATTTCGGATCACGCGCTGTTCGATCTCTCCGAAGCCCGCGGCCGCGCGATCAAAGATACCACCCACGACGAAGCCGGTACCATGGCGGCTGTATCGGCCGACGCCGATGCCATCGCCAAGGCGCTGGATGGCATTGACGGCATCACGCTGGCGAATCACAACAGCCCGCGTCAAACGGTGATTTCGGGGTCTAATGCGGCGGTGCGCGCGGCGATTCCCAAGCTGGAAGCAGCCGGACTGGCGGCGCGGTTGATCCCCGTGGCTTGCGCGTTTCACTCGCCGCTGATGGAACCGGCCCGCGTCCAGTTCGGCGGAGTGCTGGCACGGCAGACGTTCGCCCGGCCCACCGCGGCGGTCTTTTCGAATACACTGGGCAGCCAGTATCCGGAAGATCCCGCCGAAATCGCGGCGCTGCTGGCGAGCCATCTGGTGCGCCCGGTGAAGTTTGTGGATGAGATCCGCGCCATGCACGATGCGGGCGCGCGCGTGTTTGTGGAAGTCGGGCCGAAGGGCGTACTGACCGGCCTGGCACGGCAGATTCTGGATGGTAAGGATGCCCGGTTCGTGCAGATCGACAGCGATCGCGCCGGCCTGGTGGCGTTGCTGCATGCACTGGCGCAGTTGGCTGCCGAAGGCGTGCCGGTGGATGCGGCGCAGCTTCTTCGCGGACGGGTCGCCGGGCCGGAGCCAGCCGTGCGCGATAGCGGTTGGATGGTGAATGGCCTGAAAGCATTCCCGCGATCCAAACCGCCGCAGGTGGTGTCGCCGCTCGATCTGGTGATGTCTTCCGCGATGCCGCCGCCGGCTCCCGCGCCGATTCCAGTGGCGGCGCCTGTTCCGCAAGCCGCGGTGCCCGTATCCGGCGCCAGCGATGCCGTGATGCTGCAGTTTCAGCAGCTCATGAAGCAGGTGCTGGAATCGCAGACCACCATCATGACCGCTTACCTGCAGGGTGGCCCGGCAGTTATTGAGAAACCCACACTGCCGGCACTTCCGCCGTTGCCGGTTGCGCCTGCGCCGGTGCACGCCGCGGCGCCGATGCCGCCGGCCCGCGCCCCCGAAGTAGCGCCTGCCGGACGTGACTTCACCACGGAGCTGCGGGCCGTCGCGGCCGAACGCACGGGTTACCCGCCGGAGATGCTGGATCTGGACGCAGGCATCGAATCGGACCTGGGGATCGACTCCATCAAGCGCGTGGAAATCTTGACGGCCTTGCAGAAGCTTGGCTCACCCAAACAACAGCAAGCGGTGCAGGCCATCATGGCTGAGCTGACCAGCGCCCGCACGCTACGCGAGATCGCGGAGCTGATTGGCGGCGCCGCCGGTAGCGGTTCCGCACCTCCAGCCGCGGCTGCCGCCGGACGCGATTTCGTGACCGAATTGCGAGCCGTCGCCGCCGAACGCACGGGCTACCCGCCGGAGATGCTGGATCTGGACGCCGGCATCGAATCGGACCTGGGGATCGACTCCATCAAGCGCGTGGAGATCCTGACGGCACTGCAAAAGCTCGGTAATCCCGAGCAACAGCAGGCGGTGCAGGGCATCATGGCTGAGCTGACCAGCGCCCGCACGCTGCGCGAGATCGCGGAGCTGATTGGCGGCGCCGCCGGTAGCTCTTCGCTGCCTCCAGCCCCGGCTGCCGCCGGTCGCGACTTCGTGACCGAATTGCGCGCCGTCGCGGCGGAACGCACGGGTTACCCGCCGGAGATGCTGGATCTGGACGCAGGCATCGAATCGGACTTGGGGATCGACTCCATCAAGCGCGTCGAGATCCTGACGGCCTTGCAGCAGCTTGGCTCACCCCAACAACAGCAAGCCGTGCAGGGCATCATGAACAAACTGACCAGCGCGCGCACGCTGCGTGAGATCGCGGAGCTGATTGGCGGCGCCGCCGGTAGCGGTTGCGCGCCTCCAGCCCCGGCTGCCGCCGGACGCGATTTCGTGACCGAATTGCGCGCGGTGGCAGCCGAACGCACGGGTTACCCGCCCGAGATGCTGGACCTGGACGCCGGTATCGAATCGGACCTGGGGATCGACTCGATCAAGCGCGTGGAGATCCTGACGGCACTGCAAAAGCTCGGCACTCCCGAGCAACAGCAGGCGGTGCAGGGCATCATGACCCAGCTGACCAGTGCGCGCACGTTGCGCGAGATCGCGGATCACATCACCGCGGCAGTAAGTGTGGCTCCCGCGCCGGCAGCCCCCGCGCCGTCCACCGAAGTCCCGCGCTTCATTCTGACTGTAGCGGACCAGCAACGTCTGCAACCGGAGCCCCATTACTATCCGGGCCGCGTGTCGGTGATCACGGATGATGAGACCGGCATCGCCACTGGTCTGGCGGATGACCTGCAACGCCACGGCGAGCGTGCCGTGGTGGTGCGCCACGGTGGGGACGCCACGGACCTGACCGATCCAGGGGCCGTGGAAACGCTGCTCGCCAGCATTCGGCGCCAGCACGGCACCATCGGTGCGGTCATTCATTTGCTGCCTTTGCGCGCAGGGCCCTCTTCGGAGAAAGCCACCTTCGCCGAATGGCGCGGTCATTTACGGACGGACGTCCGCTCGCTCTTCCTGCTGGCGCGCGCCTGCGAGAACGATCTGAAACAAACGGGTAGCGCCGGCGGCGCGCTGTTCGCGGCCATCACGGCTCGCGGCGGAGCGTTCGGCCTGCAGCCCAATGGACCCTGTCCGGCTACGCATTTCGCGGTTGCGGATTTCACTAAAACGCTGGCATTGGAATTCGACGGTGTGCGGTGCAAAGTGCTCGATCTGGATGCCACCGATCCGGTTCCCATCCTCCGCCAAAAACTGATCGACGAGCTTACCTCTCTGGACGACATGTTGCAGGTGGGCCTGCCCGGCGACCGCCGATTGACGGTTGTGCCGCAGTTAGCGCCGCAAGTGGCCGCTGTGGATGGCGAAATCACCCGGAAAATCCAGCGCGACTGGGTGGTACTGCTGACTGGAGGCGCGCGCGGCGTCACCGCCGAGATCGCCAGGCAGCTTGCCGCGCGTTATCGTCCAACCCTGATCCTGGCCGGCGCTTCTCCGCTCCCGAGCGGGCCCGAAGCGTCCGATACCGCGGGGATCACCGAACTTCCCCGGCTGAAAGCCGCACTGTTAGCCAGGCTGCGCGCGTCCTCGGCCAGCCCGGTGAAGCCGGCCGCCGTGGAGGCGGCGTTGCAGCGGCTGTTGAAGGATCGCGAGATTGTCGAAACGCTCGAAGAACTGCGCCGCGCTGGGGCGACCGTGGAATATCACCCGGTGGACGTACGAAACGAGGAGGCCTTCGGCGAATTGATTGACCGCGTCTACCGCGAGCACGGCCGCCTGGACGTGGTGGTGCATGGCGCCGGCATCATCGAAGACAAGCTTATTCGCGACAAAACACCGGAATCGTTCGACCGCGTGTTGCACACCAAGGCCGATTCGGCACTGGTACTGAGCCAAAAGCTGCGGCCTGAGAGCCTGCGGTGCCTGCTGCTGATGTCCTCGGTGACGGCGGCGTTTGGCAATCGCGGGCAGGCTGACTACGCGGCGGGCAACGGTTTCATGAACGGCCTGTCGGTGATCCTGTCGGCCCAGTGGCCGGCGCGCGTGGTGGCTGTGAATTGGGGGCCATGGGGATCGAGCGGCATGGTTTCCGAAGAAGTGCGGCAGCAGTTTTTGGCGCGCGGCATCGAGATGATCCCGCTGGATGGGGGCGCCGCGGCCGCACTGCGCGAAATTGAGGCCGGCCCGCAATCCGAACCCCTGGTGGCGATGGGTGAAGGACCGTGGAGAGCTATTGCGCTAGCCAGCGGCACGCCGCACGCTCGGGTGCACGCCTTTGGGAGCCTGAAATGAGTTCCATGCAGCCGGAGATTCTCGCATACGTTCTCAAGACCGTCCAGGGGCTGTGCCAGGACTGGGACTATGCCGACGAGGTCGGTCCGGGGTCGCTGCTGTTTACCGAGCTGGGCATGGAGTCGCTGGATGCGGTAGTTTTGTGCACGGCGATCCAGGAGCATTATCGCACCACCATGCCGTTCGCCGAACTGCTGGCGGATATAGGCCAGAAGCAGCGCGATCTGTCGATCGCGGAACTGGCGGAGTTCGTGGGACAGCATGTGAAAGCCGCGGTGGAGGAACACGTGGAGGAGGTATCACCGCACGGCGGCAACAGCAGACGCGGCTAGCTCCCGCCCGTGAAGCTGATTCCGGCAAGGTCCGCCGCATTCAGCGCCGCTACCGCTCCCGCGATGCCGGAATTGGCCATCCGGACCGTGGGATTCACGCCCAACACCTGCTTCCACGCGCCGCTGGCGGAGGAACCATCGGCGGCAATCTCTACGTCGGCGGCGCACACCTGCTCGCCCAGGCGCTCCCGGATCAACGTGCGCACGGCGTCCTTGGCGGCGCAACGGGCCAACAGCCAGTCGTAGCGCTGCCTGGCCGGCAGTTGCAAGTTTTCCCACACCGCACGCTCGCGGCGGTTCAGCACCAGGTAAGCCAGCGTCTTCAGCCATACGCTGTGCGAAGACTCCAGGAACTCCTGCGGCAAATCCTCCACACGGCAACAGGCCACGCCGCGCCGGCCCTCTATGGGCTTATTCCACGCGGTCGCGATATGCGTCGCGCGTGGATCGATGCGCAAGCCCAGGAAGCGCGGCGGCTGCGGGAAGCGGCGCGTCTCCCAGTTGTCGAGCCGGTAATAGACTTTTCCCGCGTGATCCAGAACCTCGATGTCGGAATGGATCACGGAATCATTTTCCAGGCGGCGAGCCACGCGGCATTCGAGCAGCGATCCCGCGGGCGGCGCACCTGCGTAACAGTGGAAGGCGCCCACCCGGTAGGGGAACAGATCGGTGCCCTTTTCGATGGCTTCCCAGAACCAGTAGGCCACCACCTGGCCGGCGGCGTCCAGCAGCACCGGATCGAACAGAAAAGCGGGCTGGGGGTTGCCGGTAAAGAGAGCCGCGTGCGGCAGGACTTCGAGCGTGGCGCTGCAGCCATTGCGTCCGGTGCGTTCGACGCTCCTGGTACCCTGCATCATGTAGCCGTGGAACATGCCGGTGCGATAGAGCTGATCTGAAACCCACGCCGACCGTTTCTCGTTCTCGAGCACGAACGGGCGCGCCGGGCCTGGATCCGGATAGCGATCGGCAAATATAGCGACGGCCTCGGCCAGAATCGGGCGTAGCGCATTCGCCGCGCCGGCCTCCCGTATTGCCACGTGAATCTCTCCCGGGGCAGTCTGCCTGGCGGTGGCTTCAATCGTATAGTCCGGCTTCTCGAGAGTAATCCAGCGCGAAGCACGGATGTCGCGCATGCCTGCCAGGAGCTTGCCCGGAGCCAGCACGGCAGCGCCTTCGGCCAGCATCTCCATGGTGACGGTCAATGGCACCAGGGTCAGGCCGAGCAGCGATGGATCTTCTACGGAGACATCCCGGCCCAAGGCGTGGTGATGGAAAATGATTTCGCGCTCCGCGGAGAACCGGTGCCGCGATACGGCGCGCACTCCCGGCAGGTTCTCGACCACCTCCTGGAAGAAAGGACGGGCCGGCCTCCGTGCGACGCCGGGATTCCCTTGCCGCTCCGCCAGGTACGCAGCCATCACCTGCTGTTGCGACTGTACGAGCTGCTCCATCATGGCGAGATGCTCCTGCATCACGCGGGCTCTGGGTTCCGTGGGTGGCGTGGCTGGTGGCGCCGCAGGGGCCAAAGGTGGAGCGCTGGGGGCGGGCGCCTTAGCCGGCAGTTTGAAATCCGCCGGCAGCCGCGCGGGTTGTATTCCGGTGCCCAGCGCCAGCATGCGCTTCGGTTTTACCTTTTCGTCGATCGGCCGTGGCGCGCGGCGAGCGTACAGATGCTCGAGCTTGGGATTGAGGCCATGCGCCACCAGTTGCCCCAGCATATGGTGAAGCTGCACGATTCCCGGCCGGTGCTGCACATTCGATGGGATCGCCGCGTGGGGCTTGGAGCGCAGCACATCGTCTGTGAAGCCTGTCAGGTTGCCGCGCGGACCGATCTCCAGGAAAAGGCGTACGCCGTCGCGATGCATGCCCTCAATGGTTTCGCGGAAACGCACGGTGCTGGACCATTGCACGGCGGCCAGCGATCGGATCTCTTCGGCGTCGTTGGGATAGGGTCCGGCCGTCACGCAGGAATACAGCGCGGTCTGGGCCTGGCCGATGCGGAGCCGGTCGAAGTGCTGTTTCAGCGGCTTGCTGAACACTTCAAACCATGGGGTGTGATAGGCGCGTGCGAAGGGCAGCTTCTGGCAGATGGCGCCCTTGGGCGTCAAAACTCCCACCAGCCGGTCGATCACGCTTTCGTGGCCGCACAACACCACCTGGTGAATGCAGTTATCGAGCGCGATATACAACTCGCCGTTGCTGGCGGCCACCTGCTGCTCCAGGAAGCCATGATCCGCGCCCGCCACCGCCAGCAGCACCGCTTCGGGAATGTCGCTGGTGGAATTCAACTTGTCGAAGACTTCGTAGACGCCCAGGATGTGCCGGATCAGCTCGTCATCATCGGCCACCTCGACTACGCGGGAAGCCAGCAGCGCGGAATGCTCGCCGGTGGAATGGCCCACCATGGCGTCCGCCCGGATGCCCAGTTTTTCAATCAGCGCGTAGAGCGCCTGGTTGGCGCAGAAGACGGTCTCCGCGCCGGAGTCCATATTGAACAGGCGATCCTGGCTCGGCGATCCGAATGGCGGCGGGAAGATGACATCGCTGGGCAGGTAGTCGCGCGGATGATTCTCATAAGCGCGGTCCATCAGGTCGAAGACCTGCCGCACCTCCGGAAAATGGATGCACAAATCGCCCAGCATGTTGCGGTACTGCGAGCCTTCGCCCGGGAACAGAAAGGCCAGCTTGCCATTCAACCCCAGGGGTTCCTTGAAAAGATAGATGCCTTCGATTTCCTTGATATTGCGGGTCTTCTCGTCGCCCAGGCGCTTGATGGCGCGCTCCAGCTTGGCGGCCAGATCGGTATGCGAGAGACCCACCACGGCCATTCGCACCGGACCCATGGGGCGGTTGCAGTTGAGCGTCCACGCCAGGTCCTTCAAAGAGAGCGCAGCGCCGCCCGTTTGCAGAAGTTGCTGCACGCGCCGCGCATCCTCGGCTACCTCCGCGCGCGATCCGCCGGAGAAGACGAACAACTCGCTGTCCCATTCATGCTGCAGCCAGGGCGCCACATTCGGACCGGTGTACTCTTCCAGGATGGCGTGCGCGTTAATGCCGCCGAATCCAAAAGCGTTCACGCCCGCGCGGCGCGGCGTTTTGGACGATCCGTGAATCCACGGCCGGGTTTCCGTGTTGATGTAGAAATTCGTATTCTCGAGCTGCAGCTTGGGATTCGGGTTTTCGCACAGCGTGGGCGGCAGGACGCGGTGGTGCAAGGCCAGTGCCGCCTTGATCAGCCCGGCTACGCCGGCGGCGGGAACCGTATGGCTGATCATGGACTTCACCGAGCCCAGCGCGCAACGCGGCGATTCGGTTTTTCGCGGGGGAAACACGCCGCGCAGCGCCTCCACCTCAACCACATCACCCACCGGCGTGCCCGTGCCATGCGCTTCCAGAAGGCCGATGGTCAGCGGATCGATCCCCGCGGGTTCATAGGCGCGTCGTAGCGCCAGCTCCTCGCCTTCCAGGCGCGGCGCCAGCACGTGTGTGGCGCGGCCGTCGCTCGAAATGCCGATATTCTTCAGAACCGCATAAATATGGTTGCCGTCGCGCTCGGCTTCGGCCAGGCGCTTCAGCACCACCATGCCGACGCCTTCGCCGAGCAGCGTGCCGTCAGCGTCTTTGTCGAACGAGCTGAGCTGGCCGCGGTGCGATAGCGCGCCGAGCTGCGAAAAGATCATCATCAGGACCGGAGAGGTGTTGCTGTTGACACCGCCGGCCAGGGCCAGGTCGCAGCGGCCCGTTTCCAGCTCGCGGGCGGCCATCTCGACGGCCACCAGCGAGCTGGCGCAGGCCGCATCGATAAGATAATTCGGACCCATCAGGTCCAGCCGGTTGGCGATCCGGCCGGTGATGATATTAGGCACCAGGCCGGACGAGGTGTCCGCGTTGAATGGCGGCAAAGTGGATTTGATGCGCTTCTTGATCTCGGCAAGTTCGGCATCCGTGTGCTCGGGATGAAGCTGTTTCAGAATGCGCAGGATGCTTTCGACCATCACGCCCTGCTGCAAGGCCGCGGCATTGCCGCGATTGACGTACGTGCCGCGGCCGATGATCACGGCGGTACGCTGCCTGACCGGCTCCAGGTCGAGATTGCTGCAATCCGCCAGGGCGTCGTGCGACGCCTGCAGGGCCATGAAGTGGTCTGGCTCGCCTCCATCCACGGCATTGGGCATAATGCCAAACGTGAAAGGATCGAACTGCGCCAGCTTGCCGAGGAATCCGCCGCGTTTGCAGTAGGTGCGGTCGTCGGCCTTGGTATCGTCCTCGAAGAACAGGTCGGCTTCCCATTCCGGCGGTGCGTCGGAAATGGCATTTACCTTGTGCAGGATGTTTTCCCAATAATGCGCGATATCCGGCGCGCCGGGGAGCACGCAGGCCATGCCGATGATGGCGATGTCTTTGGATCCGTTTTGACTCATTTGCCCGAGTCTTTAATTGTCGGCGATAGAACGGGTTGGGTGCAATGAGGGGTTGCCTTTCTTAACCGCCCGCGAGCCAGTCACCTCGACCGTTGCCGCTGGTTCGGATCCGGCGGCCCATACCAACCACAGCGCTCCGCGGAACATGCCACACATTTCGGGCACCATGATATCGCCTTCGCCTGATGGAAGTACATGGTAAACCGGAGGCGTGCCAGAGCGGTGTTACTCTGGTTTCAACTCATGGCGCGATTCCTGTTTACCTGCTGGTCGTTTCCCGGCCATGTCTTTCAACCCATGGCGATTGCCCATGTATTGCGTGAGCGTGGCCACGAGTGCGCCTTTTATTCGGGGCCGCGTGCCGCCCGCGTGGTGGAAGGGGAGAACTTTCCTTTCTTTCCCTCGGACAAGGCAGAGGAAGACGCCATGTACGACTTCATGTTCGCGCCGGAGCAGACCAGGACCGTGAACTGGAGGACTATGCTCCAATTCAGCACCACTATCCAGAGGTGGCTATTGGGCAGCATTCCACAGCAGTTGACGGATCTGGAGCGGATCAGTACTGCCTGGCGTCCCGACGTGCTGGTGACCGAGCAGAATATGTGGGCGCCTATGCTGGTTCTCCACGAGAAGCAACGGATACCCGTGGCGGTGCTGGGGTATCTGTCCTGCATGGTTCCAGGGCCGGACGCGCCGCTTTTCGGAATGGGGCTGCCGCGTCCCCGGAATTGGTATACCAGGCTGCTCTCGCAGTCCGTGTGGCTGGGCACGGCGCCTTTCCGAGCCGGGTTCCGGCGCGCGGCCAACGAGGTCCGTCAACGCTATGGCCTGGCGCCCATACGCACCTCAGTCCTGGAATTTACCGGCACCATGCCGCTTTACCTGGTGATGGGCACCTCCGAATTCGATTACGACCGCAAGGATTTGCCGCCCTCGGTGCATTATGTGGGCGCTTGTCTTTGGGATAAGCTGCGTCACGAACAGGCATCTGACTGGCTGGATCAATTGCCCACCGATCAGCCCTGGGTGCACGCCAGCGAAGGCACCGTGCACGTGGTGTCGCCGTTTGTATTATCGGCCGCGGCGCAAGGCTTGGCCAACCTGCCCATGCAAGCCATCCTGACAACGGGAGGCAACCGGGAGCCGTCTGAGCTGGCTTTGGGCCCAATTGCTCCAAATGTTCACGTAGTCCGGTGGGTGTCGCACACGGAACTGTTGCCGCGGCTCGCGGTGATGATCACCACCGGGGGCTCGGCGACCGTGCAAACCACTTTGAGAGCTGGAGTTCCGTTAATAATCGTGCCTACCGACTGGGATAAGCCGGACATCGCCCGGCGAGTGGTGGAGACGGGCGCCGGCATCAGTCTGCCGCCCGGGAGGTGTACGCCCGCGCGGCTGCGCGCTGCCGTCGAGCAGGTGCTGGGTACGCCTTCGTTTCGCCGGAACGCACAGCGCATGGCGGCGGCTTTCGCCAGGTATGGGGGACCGCAGGCCGCCGCGGACCTCCTGGAAACGCTCATAAACAGCCGCGCAGCCGCCTAAGTTCAGTTATTGTTACTAGTACCCCCTCTCCCGCATTCTATGGACACTCTGAAACGCAAAATGGTAAGGTTAAGCCGTTTAGAGATTTCGCGTTAGGGGAATGTTTGCCCTCGAATGCACGGTGTGATGCCCGCATTCGGCTCGAAGGAGAATTCCATGTTACCCTCTGCCGTTTTTCGTAGCTCCGGATTCGTTGCGTTGACTGTGGCTCTGGTGCTGGCGCCCGTTTCAAAAGCCGCGCCGCCATCGGCTCCGCCCCTGATCGCGGACGCGAATTACCCGAACCTGTTCTACGGCGCCGTGAAACCGAACCCGCCGGGTATGCCGGTGGCGCCCGTGGTAGTGTTCGTGCACGGACTCGGTGGCAGCTATGTAGACTGGATCGAGGCCAACAACTGCCCCAACCCGCTGCCGGTTGGTGGGTGCAAATCCTCTCCGACTTCGCCGGGCCTGGGCTCCGCCAACGACATGTACGACTACGCCTATCAGGCCGGGTTTCGAACGGTTTTCCTGAGCACGAACGCCGATAACTCGGGTAGCAGTTCGAGCATTCAGACGGATTCCGCGATGCTCCAGACTTTGTTTCCGGCAATTCTCAGCCACTTTGGGGTAAGCCAGGTGTTTTTCGTCGCGCACTCCAAAGGCGGATTGGATCTGCAGGATGCCATCGCCAACCCTCAGTGGATCGGCATCGCCAGTGCGGTAATCGAAATCGGAACGCCGAACCAGGGGGATGCGCTGGCTGACTGGTGCTTCAGCCCAGCCGGCGCCGCGGCCTGTGCCATCGCGAACCTGAACACTCCCGGCGTGCAGTCCATGGAGATAGCCCCCGTCCAGCAAATGCGGGCGCAGTGGGATCCGATCTTCCAGAATGCCCGGGTTCCATTCTATACGTTGTCCGGCAACACTTACGCATGCGGGCCCGGCCAGCCGACCTGTCCGACCGCCATCACCGGACCTATTCTGACATCTATCACAGGCGCCTCGAAAGCTCCGGCAAACGATGGGTTAGTAACTTACCCCGAAACGCTGCTGCCGACTACTTATGCGATGGAGCTCGGAGTTATTCCGGTGAATCATTACATGTTGCGCATGGGGGACAGTTCTTTCAACTACATCAACGCACACGTACTCGCATTGGCCAATGAGCAGCCCGGCGTCACCCAGGTCGCTACGGGTGGATTTGGCGATCAGCATAACACCTGGGCGTGGTCGATGGCCTGGTTCAACAACATGCTTTATGTCGGGACAGGCCGGGAGACCTATTGCGTCACCTCCGCCACTACCGCCATACAGCTCGGCAGTCCGAGCCTTTATCCGCCGGGCATCGGTGACTGTACGCCGGACTATCACAATCTGCCCCTGCAAGCGGAAATCTGGCAATACAATCCCGCGACTAACCTCTGGACAATGGTCTTCCAGTCGCCTAACTCGCTGAGCACGGTTAGCTGCGGCGGTAAATGCACCGGCCCTCCCGGTCCCACGGGCCCGCTGGTGGCGACTGCCCGAGACATCGGCTTCCGTGGTTTGACAGTGGTGAACGAGCCTGGCGGCGTGCAGGCCTTGTACGCCGGCGGCGTGACTTCCGGTGAGATCTTCGAATGCAATCCTTCAAAGAGTCTTACAATTGGTTGCGTCCCGCAGGGATCGTGGCCTCCGCCGCGCATTCTGCGCACCACGGATGGAGTGAATTGGAACCCGCTGCCGCAGAACGGCGCCGTGACGCTGGTGGCGGGCCAAGGCAGTGTCTGGACTCCGGGGACATGCGGCACATCGCCGTGCTTCCTGGGCTCGCTTACCGCCAACGGGGTGTACACGTCGCCGGCGTTTCCGAATTTCAGCATCCGCTCGGCGGCGCAGCTATGCAGCGCACCGAGTCCCGGTTGTCTTCAGAATGGCACGCTCTTCCTACAGGTGGGAGACTTTCCGGGTGTTGGCCGCGTGATCACGACCTTGCCGGGAGTTAATCCGGCCCTGGGCGATAATTGCCCGCAGGTAGCCTGCTATACGTGGGCCAGCCCGCCAACAGCCACACTTCCCATTTGGATTCTCGACAACTTCAATAACTCCATGTACGCGGGCACCGGCAGCCCGTCCATCACCGGTCAGAAGCAATTGTATGGCGTCTGGTCGACAAACGGGTTGGGTACGCCGCCTTATACTTGGAACCCGATCATCACGCAAGGCGGCTTCGCCCAGAATCTGATCGCCGACTACGCCATGAGCATGGAGATCTTCACCGATCCGACTTATTGCCCTCTGATCGGGTGTCTGTATGTGGGCACCGACCGGCCCAATGAATTAGTTCGCATTCATCCGGATACGACGGGTCAGGTGGCGGTCTACAACGGAACGACGCTGGACTTGAATAATAGCTGGGATCTCATCGTGGGAAATCCCCGAGCCATTCCGGCAGGACAGCCGGGCGCCGGCCAGGCCATTCTTCCGCTCAGCGGAATCGGACAGTACTTCGCCAACGGATTTACCGGGCATTTCTGGAGGATGGGAGTGGGATCGAAGGGACTTTACATGGGCACGTGGGACTGGAGTTCCGACAATGTCCCGCAACCCACGTTCGGACCGCTCTGGTCTCAAGAATACGGTACGGATGTCTGGCGCACCCCCGATGGCGTCCATTGGACGTCGGTGAGCAAAGTCGGCCTGGGCGACGGTCGCAATACCGGAAGCCGCAGCTTTGCCGCCACGCCATTCGGACTGTTCATGGGCACCGCCCGATCGGTCGGCGGGACCCAGGTATTCAACCTGGACAACGGCGTTCTGGATTTCAACAAAGATGGTGTAGTCGACCAGAGGGATGTGAGCCTCATGCAGGCCAGGTTGAACACCAAGGCGCAACCCAACGATCCAATGGATCTCAACCGGGATGGAAAGATCACCCTTGCGGATGTCCGACTACTCACGAAGCACTGCACTTATCCGCAGTGCGCCGTGTTGGCCGGGGCAAACACTACGACTTTGACCCCTCCGGTGGCACACTCCGCCGCAGCCGGCAGCATTCCCCCAGGCACAGTGTCCCTCTCATGGAGCGCGGTCAGCGGCGCCATGGATTACCTGGTCTATCGGATTACCTGCTCGCCCAGCGAAACCACGCCTCCGCCGGCCGGGGTCAATCCCCAGGCGGCCGCGGCATGCAGCGAGCCGGGGGCGCCGTCCATCTGTTCGATGTCGCCGCACGCCCTCCCCGCTACCAGCGCGCTTTTCGGCTACCCGAGCGCGCCGGAGTATCTGGTCCGGGTGAGCGGTACCGTGTACTCGGAAACCGCTCCCAACACCTTGCAGACGCTTTATTTTGTAATTGCCGAAGACAGCGTGGGCAACGTGTCGAGCCCTTCCAACGTGGTGGGTGGACCGTCATTGGCGGCGCAGTAACCGGCGGATTAAAAGAGTGTGGAAGCCCACACTCACCAAAAGCAGTACTGCCGCGCCTTTTGGTACCGCGAAATTTCGGCCAGCTTGAGTTATCACTTGTCAGCCGTCTAAAATCTGGTGAGGGCTGTAATAATTTTCAAAAGAATCAGGGAGAACAAGATCATGATGTTTCGAAAGATGCTGACTATTGCAATCACGGTAATGGCCATTTGTTGTTTCGCCATGTCGGCGGCGGCGGCTACCGCGCCGATCATTACGTACACGGCGTCCGGTACATTCTCTGGGTCCCCCTCGACTGGAGCCGATACGCTGAAGCTTTCGGGCGAGCCGTTCACGGTCACCATCGCGGTGAGCGCGGCCACCGTGCCCTACAAGACCGGTCCGGGTTATGCGGCTTACAACAAGCTGAAGTTGACCGGCACGGTGCACTCCGGGTTGATCGGCTCCACGCCGGTGCCTATCTCCAGCGGCGAAGCAACCATCATCCAGGGCATCACACCGAACGTGAGTGACACTTTTATCATGGAGGCGCCCATTAAGGTAGTCGGGATCAGTTTGGTGATCAAAGCGATGGTCACGATGCCGTTGGGCACCATCACCAAGCCGCTGCTCCATCCCTTTTCGGCCGTGACTCTCACTCCGGCCAACGCCACAGTGACTTATTCCAATAGCAGTGACAGTACGACGTTGGGTATTCAAACAGGCACGCTGACTGCCACGATTCCGTAGTCGTCTGGCCGCCCCGCATCGCACGGGGCATTGCGGTACCAGTACCAAATTGCGAGAAAAACGGTGTTATGGCTTGAAATCATTTTCCCGGCAGTCTAGACTGCGGGGATGGACTGAAAGAGGTAGGAGGCAATGATGTTGAACATTCGAAAAATGCTGTCGTTGACCATCGCGGCAGCGGTGATTTCGAGCGGCGCGATCGTGCCGAGATTGGCCGCCGCGACGCCGGATAGCGGCACGAATGTCACCTTCGCCGTCACGGCCGGGACATTCGCGGCGGCGCCGGTGAGCGGGGCCGACTCGCTCAAGTTGGCCGGTCAGCAGTTCGCGATCAGCGTAGTCGGCAACTCTTCCATGGTGCCGGCGAAACACGGCCGGAACTGGGCCATTTTCAACTCGCTGACTATGAAGGGGACCGTGTATTCCCAGCTGGTTCCCGGGACAGCGATACCGATCGCGAGCAAGGCTGTGACACTGCAGCAGACCGCCGGCGCGACAGCAGATAAATTCACCTGTACCTTCCCGGTAAAAGTTCTGGGTATCGCCCTCACGGTTACGGCTAATATTACTTTGCCGGGCGGGACCATGGTCAAACCGCTCATCCGTCCCTTCCCGAGTGTGACGCTCGACCCGACCAACGCCACGGTAACTTACGCGAACACTACCGCGGCGACAGTTCTGGCAGTCCAGACCGGCACACTGACGGCCACGGCCCAATAGCTACTCACGTTCGGCTTTCGACCAACAGCCCCTGCTTCGCCTGACTAAGCTTTAATTGCGTCCTGCTGATACACCGAAGGGTTAGTATCGGCAAGCACAAGGTAGGGATCACCCTGGTACCCTATTCCTCCCGCAGTTCCATCTACGCTTACACGAGAGAGTGTAGACTGCTGGGCGGCTGCTTTCAAGCCATTAGCGATTCAGACGGGAACGCTGGTTGGCGCGCTTCCAGGCGGAGCACAGTAAGGCTCTAGGCGCCGCAATCCATGAAATAGTACCCGATCATGTGGCACACATTCATGTGGACGTCCTCGATACGGCCCATGTGCGCCACCGGCACCTGAATGTTCAACTGGGCTTTCGGGCCCAGCTTGCCGCCGTCGCGGCCGGTGAGAGCCACGGTGCGGCATCCGATGGAGTTGGCGTAGTCCATGGCGAGCACCACGTTAGGGGAATTTCCGGAGCCGCTGATGGCCATGAACAGGTCGCCCGGCTGGGCAAAGTTCTTGAGTTGCTCGGAGAAGATCACGTCGTAGCCGACATCGTTTGCATAAGCCGTTATGGTCGGGAGCTGATCGGTTAGCGCCATGATACGAAACCGCTTGTCACGGTTGTAGCTGCACCCTTTTACGATGTCACACGCGAAGTGTGAAGCCGTAGCGGCGCTGCCCCCGTTGCCGCAAACAAACACATGCCGCCCGCTATCCCGCGCTTCCCTGAACCACTCGATTACCTGACTCACCTTATCGAGATCCACAGACTCGATGGCTTTCAACAGATCGGACCTATATTGCTCGACGAAAGTCATAACGCGTTCCTATAGTCTAATCCAATTTCTTTCGGAAGCTCGTCGCGCTGAGTCCCATTACGATCATGCCGTAGATTAACAGGGTCAGCATTTGAGGCCATAGCACGCTAATGCCGGTGCCCTTGAGAAAGATGCCGCGCACAATCTCAATCAGGTAACGCAGCGGGTTGAAATACGTAAAATACTGCACCGCGACGGGCATGTTGCGGATGGGATAAGCGAAGCCGCTCAGCATGAACGTGGGGATGGCGATCAGCGACGAAGACATGATGGCCTGCTGCTGTGTGCTGGCGATGGTCGAAATAAACAGGCCCATGCCCAGGCTGGTGAGCAGGAATAAAGCCGCGCTGAGTACCAGCACCAGGGGATTGCCGCGAAATGGGATGCTGAAGATCAATAGGGCCGCCGTAGTCATCAGTACCAGGTCCATCATGCCCACCAGCGCGGCGGGCAGCATCTTGCCGATCATGAGCTCCATCGGGCGGATGGGGGTCACCATCAACTGTTCCATGGTGCCGATCTCCTTTTCGCGGACGATGGCCATGGCCGTGAGCATCACGGTCACCACCATAATCAGGTTGCAGATCACGCCGGGGACGAAATAGTTGCGGCTCTTCAGGTCGGGATTGAACCACACCCGCGCACTGTCGGTAATCCTCGGCGCTTTCATGCTCATGGCGCCCATGCCCGCGCGGGCCATCACGCGCGATTGCATCTGTGCGGGCGCCAGGCGGGCCGAGTAGCCGGCCACCAGCTGGCTGGTATACGCGGAGGCCAGCGACGCGGTGTTGGAGTTGGTGCCGTCCACCAGAATCTGCGCCGAGGTCGGGCGGCCCAGCATGATATCCCGGCCGAATCCCGGCATCACCCGCACGATCACCTGCGCGTCGCCGCGGTCCAGCGTATCCTGGATCTCCTTTTCATTCTGCGGCAGAGCCGTGAGCAGGAACCGGCCGGATCCCTGGAAGGACGCCAGCAGGTCGTGGCTCTGCGGCGTTTGATCCATGTCCATCCATCCCATGCGCAGGTTGTCCACGTCCAGGTTCACGGCGTAGCCGAAGATGATGAGTTGGAACATGGGCGGGACGAAAAGAAACAGGCGCGTGCGCCGGTTGCGGAACATCTGGCTCAGCTCTTTGGTGATGATGGCTAGAATGCGTTCTCTCATGATGTTCACGCCAGCTTCTGTCTCATTTTGCGCTCCGCCGCCCAGAACACCAGCAGCGCGAAACCTGCCAGAAAAAGCAACTGGCCCCACAAAAGCTTCAGGCCGATGCCCTTCAGAAAGATGCCCCTGACTATGGTGACGAAATAACGGGCCGGCACCACGTGTGTGATCACCTGGATGGGTATGGGCATGTTCTCGATGGCGTAAAGGAATCCCGACAACAGGAACGAGGGCAGAAAGGTAGTCACCAGTCCCAACTGGAATGCGAACAACTGCGTGCGGGCGATGGCTGAAACCAGGATACCCCAGAAGAATGCGCCCGAAAGAAAGATCATGGTGCTCAGGGCCAGCATCAGAACATTGCCGCGGAAAGGCACGCCGTAAACGAAGATTCCCACCAGCACCGCGATGGTGGTGTCCGCAACCCCCACCACGAAAAAGGCCAGCATTTTCCCCAGGACGATTTCTCCGGCCCGCACGGGCGTGGAGAGCAGTTGCTCCATGGTGCCCATCTCCCATTCGCGCGCGACGGTGAGCGAAGTGAGCAGGGCCGCGATCACCATCATCATGGCCGCGATCAGCCCCGGCACGATGTAGTTGGTGGATTGGAGCGTGCTGTTGTACCAGATCCGCAGGCGCGCATCCACGGGAGAAACCAGGGGCATGCCGGCATGCCGGTCCTGGCCGTTGGAACGTACCTGCAAGGCGTAGTTCTGCACCAGGCCTTCCACGTAGCTCAAGGCGATGGAGGCGGTGTTGGAATCGCTGCCATCTAGCATGATCTGGAGATTGGCCTTGGCGCCGGCGTTCAGGCGCTGCGAGTAATCGCGCGGGATGGCGATGCCCAACAGAACTTTGCTCTTGTCGATACCCTTTTCAATCTCGCCGTAGCTGGTGGGAAATCCCTCGATCTCAAAGAACCGGGAAGCGCGGAAACGTTCGACCAGAGCGCGGCTCTCCGCGCTGTGATCGGCGTCATAGATCAGCGTGGGGATGCGGTCCACATCCAGGTTGAGCGCGTAGCCGAACAGCAGCATCTGAAAAAGCGGCAGAAACAGCGCCATAATCAGGCTGCGGGAATCGCGCAGGATATGGCGGAACTCCTTGGCGAACATAGCCCGGGTGCGTCGCGTGTTCATGGATTTTTCTGTTCCTCGGCCTCGATCAAGCCCACAAAAACGTCTTCCATGGTCGGCTGGATCGGCTCCAGCTTCTTGATTTGAATGGCGCGCTCCGCCAGGATGCGCCGGATGCGTTCCGCGCCGGCGGCGAGATCCTCCACGTTGACGTGCAGTCCGGCGCCGAAGACGGCCACATCCAGCACGCCGGGGGCGGCTTCGAGCGCGCGCATGGTCCCCAGCAGATCGGAAGTCTCCAGTTGCAGCAGCTTGTGCGAGTGCAGGTCGCGCTTGAGCGCCTCGGGCACGCCCAAGGCGATCAGCTTGCCTCGATAGATGAGCGCCAGGCGATGGCAGTATTCCGCCTCGTCCATGTAGTGTGTAGTGACCAGGATGGTTTGACCGCCCTCGGCGAGTTGGTAGATCAAGTCCCAGAAGCCGCGACGAGCGATGGGATCCACGCCCGAAGTCGGCTCGTCCAGGAACAGGATGCGCGGGGAATGCACGATGGCGCAGCCCAGGGCCAGGCGCTGCTTCCAGCCGCCGGCCAGCAGCCGGGTGATGGTGGTGCGCCGGTCCGTCAGGCCCGCCATGCGCAGCACATACTCCTTGCGCTCCGCGCGCAGATGCTTGGGAACCCCGTAAATCCGGCTGAAGAAGTCGATGTTCTCTTCCACGGCCAGATCGTCGTACAGCGAGAACTTCTGCGACATGTAGCCGATGTTCTGGCGGATCTCCTCGGGGTTCTTGGTGACGTCGAAACCCGCCACTGCGCCGTATCCCGAGGTGGGAGTCAGCAGGCCGCAAAGCATGCGGATGACCGTCGATTTGCCGGCGCCGTTGGGACCCAGGAAGCCGAAGATCTCGCCCTTCTGCACCTGGAAGGTCACGTGGTCCACCGCCACGAAATCGCCGAACGTCTTGACCAGATCGCGGATTTCCAGGGCGGGGGTGGTGGCTGGTGCGCTCATTGTTTTTCCGCCTTGCGCACTTGCGCGATGAAGACGTCCTCGAGCGACGGCACGATGCGCTGGAAGACCGCCGGGCCGTGGCCCTGCTTGTCGAGCTTCTGCCGCAGCGCATCGGGCGAAGTGCGCGCGGAGCTCAGGAAAAGGTGCAGAGTGGCGCCGGAAGGCTCCACGCAAAGGACCCCTTCCGATTGGAGCAGCAGCTCGCGCGCGCCGCGCGGGTCGGGCGCCTCCACCTGGTAACATTCTTCGGGAATCTGATAGCGCGCGGCATCCGGGGCGTCGCACTGGATCAGCCGGCCGCGGTACATCAGGCCCACACGATTGCAGCGCTCCGCCTCGTCGAGGTAAGCGGTGGTGACCAGGACGGTGATGCCATCCTTGACGAGCTGATACAGGATCGCCCAGAAATCGCGGCGCGAGACGGGGTCGACGCCGTTGGAGGGCTCATCCAGAAAAAGGATTTCCGGACGATGCAGCAGCGTGCACATGAGGCCCAGCTTCTGCTTCATACCGCCGGAGAGCTTGCCCGCCTGGCGATTGCGAAAAGGCTCCATGCGGGTCATGCGCAGCAGTTCCGGCAGCAGCCGCTGGCGCTCCGCGGCGGGGATGCCGAACAAGTCGGCGTAGAACTCCATGTTTTCGTCGACGGTCAGATCCACGTACAGGCCGAAGCGCTGGGCCATATAGCCGATGGAGTCTTTCACCGCTTGCGTGTCGTGGACGACATCGTGTCCGGCCACCCAGGCCTGGCCTTCGCTGGGATTCAACAGACCGCACAGCATGCGCAGCGTGGTCGTCTTACCGGCGCCGTCGGGGCCCACCAGCCCGAAGATCTCCCCACGTGGAATCTCCAGGTTCAGGTGGTCGACGGCCGTCAGCGCGTCGAAGCGCCGGGTAAGGTCCCGGGTGCGAATGATCCCTTCCATCAATTCCCCGTGAGGATCTCGGCGTCCGCGGGCATGTTGGACTTCAGCTCGTGCCGCGGATTATCGATGTCGATCTTGATGCGATAGACCAGCTTGACGCGCTCTTCGGCAGTTTGAATCTGCTTGGGCGTGAACTCCGCTTCCGAAGAGATGAACGAGATGGTGCCATCGTAGCTCTTGTTCTTGAACGAATCGGTGGTGACCTTGGCCTTCGCGCCCAGCTTGACGCGGCCCAGGTCCTGCTCCCGGATGTAGGCGCGCAGCCAGGGGTGCTCGATATCGCCCACGGCGACCACGCTGGAGCCCGGGGCCAGAATTTCGCCCGGATCCGCCGCCTTTACCAGTACCACGCCGTTGATCGGCGAAACCGCAATAGTGTCGGCCAACTGCGAGTCGATCAGCGCGATCTGCGCCTTGGCGCGTTCGATATCGCCCTGGCGGGCCACCAGATCCTGCTCACGGCGCTTGGTCTCTATGGAGTTGGCCTGTCCCAGCCGGAGTGCGGCTTCCGCGCGCTTGACCTGCGCCGAGGCGCTTTCGATCATTTCACTGCGCGGGCCGGCTTCCACCAGGGCGGCCTGCTCCTTCACCTGCCGCAGATTGGCCGCGGCGCTATCAAAGCGCGTGCGGGTCTGATCGTAAGCCGAGGTGGAGATGTCATCGTCCTTGTATAGTTTCTGGGCGCGGTCCCAATCTTTCTTCGCCTGATCGTACAGTGCTTGCGCGTTGGCCACGGCGGCGGTGGCCTGTTGCAGCTCCTGGGGCCGGGCGCCATTTTTCAGTTGTAGCAATTGCGACTGCGCGGCGCTCAAATCGGCGTTCTTCAACTGGATATCGGCCTGCATGGTCTCCTGCTGCCAGTGCAGGGCGCTTTGGCTCTCGGCATACTGCGCAGTGGCGGTTTGCAGCGCGGCCGAGGCGGTATCCCGCTGGCGCAGCAACTGCTCGCGGTCGAGACGCGCGATCACCATGCCTTTTTGCACCGGGTCGCCTTCGTTGACGGTGCGTTCGATCAAGCGGCCCGCGGTTTTGAAGGCGATATCCACCTGGGTCAGCTCGATGTTGCCGGAAACCACGATGCGATCACTCACCTCGGTGTGCATGCTGCGGTAAGCCAGCAGGCCGGCACCGCCCAGGACGGCGATCACGATGACGATCAGAACGATTCTTTTCATAATTGTGCGACTCCTTTTCTACTGGACCACGCGGCGGACATTGCCCATCGCCCGCCCCAAGTCGATGCGCGCTACGTTGTAGCCGAACAAAGCCGCGATGCGGTTATCGCGGGCCCTTTCCAGGCGGGTCTGCGCGTCGGTGACCTCCAGGCTGCTGGCCACGCCGGCGGCATAGCGGCGGCGGGCCTGGGTAAGTTCGCTGTCGGATAGCGTCAAACCCTCCTCGGCAACCTTAAGCTGTTCTTCCGCGTTGTGCAGGCTATCCAGCGATGTGCGGATTTCCAGCTCGATCTGCTCGTGAAGATCGTTGGTGCGGACGCGCTCCTGGCGGAACTGGGAAGCCGTTTCGGCGCGCCGGGCGTCCCGCCGGCCGCCATCGAAAATGGGCACGCGCACCGCGAAGCCGTACTCCCGCGTCGGCAAGAGAGAAACGGTGTTGCCGTTGGTCCCGGTGCTGCCGTAGTCGGCATAAGCGACAAGATTGGGCAGCCGTTCGAATTTGACGGCATTGGCATTGAGTCGGGCGGCCGCTTCGCGGTCCGCCTGGGCCTTGACGTCGGGGCGATTTTTTACCGCCTCCGCTTCGGCTTGCTCCACCGTGATCCCGTCAGCCGGCTCGTAGCTCAGCTTGTCGGTCAGCTCCAGGGAAGTAGCCAGGTTCAGCCCCATGACGCGCAACAATTGCAGATACGCTTTGTTGCGTTCGTTCTGCATCGCCAGCAGACGCTGCTTTTCGTTGGACAATTGCACCTTGGCCCGGGTGACCTCGATACCGGTCCCGGTGCCCGCGTTCTTCTGGTTCTCCGACTGCTTCAGCACTGCTTCGGCCAGCGCCACATTGGATTGATAAGCCTCTACGTCGGCGTCGGCGCGCAGTGCTGCCAGGTAGGCTTTGGCCACCGTGGCCGAGACGGTTTCGTTGGTATTGTCGCCGTCCTGCGCGGCGGCCCGCACGGCGGCCTTGGAGGCTTGATACCGGCGGATATTGCTCAAGTCGAACACGCTCTGGGCAACCCGGGCGCGCACATCCACCGAACTGAACGGTCCGACCACCCGTGGGATTTTGTCGATGATGTCGTTCAGCAGACCCTTTTCGACCGTAGCCAACGGGCCGGTCAGACCATTCTCGGCGCCCAGCAGCGTCTGGCTGGTGGCCAGGTCCAGCCCCAAGGCGGCCAGGCTTTTCATGGCGGAAGTCTGCGAGGCTTGCGCTTCTATGTCGGGCAGAAACGCCGAGCGGGCTTCCGCGGACCGCGATTTGGCCTGGCGGAGGTTTTCTTCCGAAAGCTGGATATAAGTGTTGCCTTCGGGCGACGTGGCAATCTCGACGGCCCGCTTCAGCGTCAGGCGCAGCGGCTCGCGCGGAGTAGCGTCGGCCGCGCAGAGCGTCAGGGGAACAGCCAAAAACAGAGTCGATAGAAAATAGCTGTGCATTTATTTCTCCTGTGTTGCTACATGAGCCTCGTTGGTGTGCCGGGGCAGAGATGCCCGGAACCCAGCGCTCAAAAATGCGACCAGGCGCTCCAGGGCGGCATCCGAGTCAAACGAGAAGGATAGTTCCGAGATTCTGGCCAGATCCTTCGACCCACCGCGCAGTGTCTGAGCCAGGGCGCCGATGGCCAGGTTCAAGCGCCAGAACAGTTCTTCCTGCGGCAAATCCGGCAGCGCCCGCCGCAGAGCCGCGCCAAAACGCTCCAGGACATCGCCGAACCGCGATGTGATGATGCGCGGCAGCAGATCGCCTTCGGCATGCAAACGGCCGAGAAGCTTCATGAAAACCATGCCCCCACTTTGGGGATCGCGGGACATATGGAAGGTGGGCGCCACGAACGCCTCGATCACTTTTTCCAATGGGGGCGGATTTCCCCCGGCTTCCTTCTCAAACCCGTCGAGCAGCGCCAGGCGTTCTTCGTTGGCGGGTACCGAACGGCGCAGAATAACGGCTTCGAGCAGCGCCTCTTTGGAGTGAAAGTGGTAATGCACTGCCGCCAGATTCACACCCGCCTCCGCGATGATGCTTCGCAGGGAGGTGGCGGCGTAGCCCTGTTGGGCGAACAACCGCTCAGCGGTATCGAGAATGCGCTCCTTGGTGTGATTCACGGGCGTTTAAATCAAACGTATGATTATACCGGAGGCATGGTGGGCTTGGGAAGAGCCGTACACTTTAGAGGGGTACTAGTGGGGGAAATTGGGTCCGTTTCGTTGCCGGCTGGGAGATGGTAAGGTATGGCATCGATGCAACCCAAATTCGATGGGCAAGTGGCTTTGATTACAGGCGCCTCGGCCGGAATCGGCGCGGCACTGGCGCGGGCGTTCGCGCGCGAAGGGGCGCACACGGTACTGGTGGCGCGCCGGGTTGAGCGGATTGAGTCGCTGGCTGCCGAACTGACCGGTGGCGGAACCCGGTCGATTGCCGTAGCTGGCGATGTGACCCGCGACGGCGACATGGAGCGCGCCGTGGCGCAGGCCACCAGCGAGTTCGGCCACCTGGATGTGGTTGTCGCCAATGCCGGCATTCTGGTGCGTGGCCGGATCGTTACGCTGAAGCTAGATGACTATCGTAAACAATTAGAAACAAATACTTTAGGAGTTATACGCACGGTAATTGCGGGGATACCGGCGCTACAGCAGAGCCACGGCCGGATCATCCTGATCGGCAGTCTGATCGGGATGATTTCGATTCCCGGGGGGACGCCCTACTGCATGAGCAAGTTCGCGCTGAACGGACTCTCCGACGGCCTCAGTCACGAGATGGCGCCTCTTGGTGTCAGCGTGACACAGGTAATGTCGGGGTTCGTCGACACAGAGATTTACACCAACATTCCGTTGCGCCGCCAGCCGCGAAAATGGATTACGCTTACGGCGGACGAGGTTGCCCGGCGGATTGTGGCCGCCACCTACCGCCGCAAGCGCAACTTAATACTTCCGTGGCCCACCAAGATGGCTATCATGCTGCAGCGCCACTTCCCGGGGCTGGTCTATCAGGCCATTGACCGGGCGTACCGCAAGGCGCGGCGGCTGCAAGAAGCCGAAGCCATGGCGAAGGCACGCCAGAGTTAACGCCAGCGCCCTTCTACCAATACCCAGCCACCACGACGCTTCACCCACCGGTGCGCTACCCAGCGGGCGTGCGGCCGGGGTGGAGCCTCCCAGCGTCCTGGTACCCAGACGTAAGCATTGCCATCCCAGCGATGGTAACCGTCTATCCAGACAAAGTTCGCACCGGGACGCGCCGGGCGAGTCTCTACAATCGCCGCGGGCGGCCCGATTCTCACCACGACCTCGGCCAGCCCGACGCCAGCCGTCAAAAGGAGCCCGAAGGCGGATCCGATCATTAGTTTCTTTAACATACAAGTTCCCTCCTTTTCCTGACTATTATACATATGTAACCCTGCAACGGAAGACGATGCCGCGGTCTTAAGTAAAATTAATTACAGAACCGATTTCCGGCGCGGGTGACCTTGCCCCGCAGAGATAACGGTACCAAATTAGTCCCCCTAACGGACCAAAACAGTTGACTTTACAGTCCGATTCAGCCCAGAATCCAGAGGTATGCTGAAGATTCTACAGACCGACTCCATTGGCGGCCGGCTGGGCGATTTACTGCCGCTGCTGGCGCTTGTGATCGTCCTGCCGTGCAGCGCGGCGAATCCCCCGAGCCTGGTGATGCTGTACAGTTTCAATGATCTTGCGGATGGAGGTTTTCCAGAGGCGGGGCTGGCAATGTCATCCGCCGGTGCCCTTTATGGAACGACATCTTCCTCCCAGGGCGGGTATGGATGGGGTAGCGTCTTCGAGATGGTACCGATAAAAGGCGGCACCTTCACCCACAAAACCCTGTACACGTTCAAAGGTGGCGTGGACGGAGCCAATCCGGTAGCGGATCTGACCATCGGAGGCAACGGCATACTTTACGGCACTACGTATGGGGGCGGAGTGGGTTACGGAACGGTTTTCGAGCTGATTCCCGGCAGCGGCGGTACCTGGACCCAGAAGGTCATCTACAGTTTCAAGGGTGGCAGCTCGGATGGAGCCTACCCCGCGGCGGGCCTGGTGCTGGCCAGCAGCGGAGTCCTGTACGGCACGACGTACGCCGGTGGCACTAAGAACATCGGCACGGTCTTCGCGCTGGCGCCCTCCGCCGGCGGATGGACTGAGACACCGGTCTACAGTTTTCTAGGCGGCACCGACGGAGCTAATCCGGTGGCCGACCTGACGCTGAGCGTGGCCCCGGGCACGATCACGCTATATGGCACGACCTTGCAAGGCGGATCTGTCACGATTCCGCCAAACACACCGCCCTTGTGCACTTCGACAACCTCGCCATGCGTTTATCAGAATTGGGGCACCGTCTTTCAACTGGTGCAAAGCGGCGGTGTCTGGACAGAAACCATCCTATACACCTTCTTGGGAGCCAGCGATGGCGGCAGCCCGGAATCCCCTGTCATCATCGGTCCCGGCGGCGTGCTGTACGGCGCCACTTTTTGGGGAGGTAGTACCAACGGCTGTCCGCTGGGAGGATACCCGCAGGGTTGCGGCGTTGTTTACCAGTTGACCCCTCCCACGGGAACCGGAGCGTGGACCCAAACCGTGCTGCATACCTTCACCGGGACGGTTCCGGATGGAAATCATCCGTACGGAAGGATGTCGCTCAACAGCACGACCGGGCAGCTTTTTGGCACCACCTTCAGCGGCGGAGCTCTGATCGACAACTGTTTCACGGAATCCTATCCCGGCTGCGGCACGATTTTTTCCATGAAGCCGCCGGCCACACAGGGTGGCTCGTGGACCAAATCCAATCTCATCGTGTTTCTGAATAACAACGGCGGCGGCCCCAACGGCGGCGTCCTCAGCAAGGGCGGCGCCATCTTCGGCACCACGCTTTATGGCGGCAACACGGGCGGATACGGCACCGTGTACGAGATGAAGCCCTAAGGCGGGCGGACACGCGTCTCACATATAGGGCAGGACTTCAACCTCCTCCGGCGCGGGCCATTTTTGACCGCGGCCGAGCAGGTGTTTGATACCCACGGCACTTAACACCGACGTGGCCAGCGCCATGATGATCAGCGCCACAAAAATGCGCTGATCGATCAAACCGTACTCGAGGGCTACAGTCGTAAGCACAATACCCACGGCGCCGCGGGCATTCATCGCCAGGGCCACCATCAGAGCCTCCAGCGGCCGCTTTCCGCCCAGGGTGGCGCCGAAGTAAACGCCGCTGATCTTGCCCGCGCAGGCCACCAGGAGAACGAAGACCACCAGCAGAAGGTCGAAGTTGGCGACAAAGTTGGCTTTCAATCCGATAGACACGAAATACAACGTCGCGAAGATGCCGGTGGTGGTCTGATAGAAGCTCTCGTGCGCCAGCTTGCGGGCATCCTCGATACGGCCTAATGCGACGCCCGCCAGGAATGCGCCCAGCGTGGCGTGCGTGCCCACTACCTGCGAGAAGATCGCGGCGGTGATCATCACCAGGAAAGTCAATTTCAACTGAAGCGTGTCCTTGGGCAGGTTCAACCAACCGACGGCCTTCTGGATCTTCTTGTTGGACAGATTCAGGATTAGAGCGAACACGAGCACAACGGTCACCAGGCTGGCCCACCAGTTCCGGCCCGACTGGCCGGCGCCGCCGAAATTGCTGAGGATGACGGCGAAAAGCCCCCAGCCGGCCAGATCGTCGAGCATGGCGGCGGACATTACGATGACGCCCAGCTCGGTCTTGATCAGGTTCAGGTCCATCAGGATGCGTGCAATCACCGGGAGAGCCGAGATGGACAGGATGGTCCCCACAAAAAGCGCCAGCAGCGGCACATTGCCCTGCGCCTGGTTGCGCCAGAATGCGGGCCACAGCAGAACTGATCCGACGCCCAGCACCAGCGGCAGGAGTATGCCCAGGAAACTGGTCCAGACGATCGGCATGCCCAGACTCCGCAGGCGTTTCGGCTGCAGCTCCAGGCCGGCCATGAAGACGAAAACGATGAGACCCAGCTCAGTCACAGCTTCCCGCGCCTGGGTGGCGCGGCCCACAGCGGGAAACACTTTGGCGTAAAGATCCGGTGCGATCATGCCAAATACGCTGGGACCCAGCATCACGCCGCATAACAGCTCGACTACTAACGGCGACAGGGCCAGCCTTTCGAGCAGTTTGGCCATGCACAGCGGGATGGCCAGAACCAGGCTGATCTGAGCCAGGAACAGGGTCAGAGTGGGGCCGTCCATGAAGTGGCTCAATTATAGCAGTGGCACGGACGAAAGGACCGTGCCACTTTCGGCCGGCTCTGTATGTGTGATAAATTCGACGCCTATGTCGAGTCAACCGCCGGGGCTGTCCAAGATCGAGAAACAACAGTTTCGGCGGATCTGTGGCAAGTTCGCCAGCGGGATCACGATCGCGACGGTACGGGACGCCTCCGGCGCGTGTCATGGCATGACGGCCAATTCGTTCACATCGGTTTCTATGACGCCGCCGCTGGTGCTGGTATGCGTCGACCATCGCGCGCGGATTCTGGAGCACTTCCGCATCGGCGAGCATTTTGGAATCAATATCCTGAGCGCCAGCCAGAAGGAGCTTTCCGACAGGTTTGCAGGAAGCGGTTACGATCGCTTTGAGGGAGTGAACTGGTACCCGGGACAAAGCGGAGTGCCGCTGCTGCCGGATGTGTTGGCAACCATCGAATGCGCGCGGGCAAACGTGGTTACAGCCGGCGACCACGATATTGTGATCGGTGAAGTGCTTCACGCGGAGTGTCAGGACGGCGAACCGCTGGTGTTCTACAGCAGCCAGTACCGCAGTTTGGGGTAGCTGGTCACAGCGGGTCCACCGGATCAGTGGTGTTACCAAAGATAGTACAAGCAGGGTGAGTAAAATCACCATATTGATGTATACTGACGGGTAATGTGCCGACTGAGGGGATGTGCGTCGTGCCTTGCCGGATGGCGTAAAACGAAAAGACGCCGCTGTGTAATGGCGCTGGCGCTGGCGGTATATTGCGCGCCGGTCGGCATCGCCGGCACCATCGTCGCGATCAACGTCAAAACCCAGACCTCGGCCCCTCTCGCCACCGGTTTCAGCGGCTTCAACATGCCGCAGCTTCGAAACGGCGTGGAGTATCATGATCCGAAGTTCGTATACGCGGTAGGGCCGCTTAAGCCGGGTTGGCTGCGATTTCCAGGCGGTACGGCGTCCATGGCTTACGACTGGAACCCGGCGGACAGCTCCGGCGGCCACATTGACATCGGATGGATGAACTCCCTGATCACCGGCAATCCGGCGTCAGTGAGCGGCCAGCCGGCAAATATTCTGATGGCTTCCCAGCAGCTCACGCAGGCCAAGGGCGGCGTGTACCTATCCGAATTCGCAACCTTCGTGAATGCAGTTGGCTCGCAAGCGATAATTTGTTTCAACGGCTTTACCGACACCAACCCGGGCAGCGCGAGCCTGATGGCGCAAGCGGCGCAGGGCGCGGAGTTGCCTGTGGCGGAATGGGAGCTGGCCAACGAGCCTTACGTTTATCCGATCATTTTCCCGTCGGCAGCTTCCTACGCCAACGCCATGAACCCGTATTTCACGGGCATCACGTCAGCCACGCCCGGCGCCACCATCGCGCTGTTCATGGCGGGCACGTATCCGGGAAACGGGGTGAATTACAGCAGTTGGGACAGCGGGATGTCCGCCTACACGCCGGTATACTGGAACGCGGTATCCACGCACGCTTACCCGATCCCCCGAATCCAAAGCATCAGCACCACGGCACAGACCCTGAACGGCATTCTGGCGCACGCCACCGCGGACTATATCAATTCGTACTTGAATCCCCTGGTGGGGTCCAATACACCGATCTACATTACGGAACTCAATTGCTGCGCGCCGGACAGCGACAAGTTTCTGACTTTTCTCTACAATGGCATTTTCCTGGCCGAGTATATCGCGCGCATGTCGTCGGTACCGAACGTGAAGGGCGTGGGAGTGAACTCACTCTACACGGATAACTACGACTATCATGGAATTATCCAGTCGGTGAACGATTACGAAAGCTATCTGCTCAACCAGGTAGCGGCCAATCCGAACTTCTCGACCGACACGGCAACCGATCCAAACACCCAGTTCCAGTTCTATATGTCAGCGCCGGGTTTGGCGCTGGAGGTTGCCAACCAGGCCATCAACAGCAGCAACCGGATCTGGCCCACAACCGTGACCGGGGGGCCGCTGGTTGCGATCCAGGGTTTTGACGGCAAGGCGATACCCGCCGTGTACGCTCAAGCATATAGGGGAACGGACGGCAGCCACTACGTTCTAATCACCAACAAGTCTTCTTCCGTATGCAGCACCACGATTCAGCTCAACGGGGTGCACGTGAGCGCAACCATGAGCATCACGACTGTTTCCAACACGAGTGCCTATGCATCAAATACCGCAACGGCGCAGAATAATGTCCTGATTCAGACGGCCACCTCAAACAATCCGATCGCCCTGGGGCCGTACAGCGTTACGGTTGTTAAGTGGTGAGCCGACAGCCTGCTCAGGATTTGTTCTCATAGTACGAACCAAGGTAGTACCACAAAACATCGTATGCTCCCTCGAATGACAATTTCATAGAAGCCGGAGACGCGTTTGGTGTATACTGATTCGCATTGGGGATCTCATCGGGTGAGAGTTTGCGCGCGAATGAAAGCAGCCAGGCCATTGCGAACAAAACTACTCTTCGGCGCATGCCTGCTCGGCTTTTGTGTCTGTTTTCCTCCGAGCCTCTCCGCTGCTACGACCTGTCCGACCCAGTTTAATCCCGGCTCCTTCACCAAGGGCAATTTCTTTAGTAACTTCAATAACAATTGCTATCTCATACCGTTTTCAACCGGCAACGGATCGGGCAGTGAGCAGGGCGATCTGAATAGCTTGTATAACAAACTGTTTTTCAACGTCAGCACCAGCATCCCCCCTTACGAACTGATCATTGTGGGAGAGTTTCCGAATGCAAGATACTTCTCTATCGGACTCTACGACAACCATTCCGCAATTACGCAAAACCTCTCGGATGTGGAGGTAGTGCCTCTCACCTCGACCTATACCAATCCGTTCCAGCCGGGCGTGGCCTTTGTCAACGGACAAAAATATGCCGTGCCCATCAAACTCGGAGGCAGTCCAGGCACACAGGAGCCGGGCTGCATGATGACCGGGTTCAACGTGGACGTGAATGCGATGGATGGCACGCAGCGGCATCCGTACATGAACTGGAATCTGGACCCGGGATTCTTCAAGGCCAACCCCGGGGTACCAGACCACGAAGTGGACACGCCCACGCATTCGGATCCAAACCCGGCGGGCGTGATCATCATTCGGAACTATTTGAGCCTCACCAAGTTTACGTCCGCGACCTTACCGCACGTGATTGTGAGAGACCTGGCTTCGGGCTGCGCCTACCCGGCTTCCATGGTGAATACCATGGGCATTGTGACCACCGGTTCCAGCACGGGGAATGCCTGGCTGAACCAGAAGCAGGTGCAGAATCACAATCTTTTCGCCAACTGGCAGCCGACCGACTGCTGGGGAATCATCCCCACCAGCAAGATTCAATGGATACGCGGTGACGAGTACACGCCCGGTGCGAACCCGGATGCGAGTTACCTGTTCGCCTATACGCCCGCCGGACTGCCGCAGACGCTGGCCTCCGCGGGTGAGGTGATGCGGCTGCGCTTTCAGGTTCCCACCACGCCACCGACCCCGTGCACCAATGGCTGCTCCCGTTCCGGGGGCGAGCAGATGCGCTATTTGAGTGTGTCGTTCCAGGTTAGCGGAGGCGGCACGCTGGCAAGCCTCCCGGACAGTTGCCCGGTGAACTCGCTGGCGCCGTGCACGCCGCTGGTGCAGGATGCCAACGGTTTTGTGACGCTGATCGTGGGTACCGGGGTGACGCAGCCCTCCTGGGTGACCGCCGCGAACGGGTACACCTGGGTGGACTTAACGAAGTCGACAACCGCCAATTATACGGGACTCAACGAAGTCGCGATTCGGGACATCCTGCCGGCCAGCGGGTTCAGTTGCGGCGGCGAACTGGTGCCCTACAAGGACGGGCAGGCGACTACCGCGGGCGCCGGTCTGATGGGATTATACGCGCCGGTGATCGACTACCCCGTGTCTACCAGCCTCCCACAGACCGCCAGCGAACTGAGCGGCACGAATACCTGCGCGATTTATCCGAGCGGTCCGCCCCAGGTCTCGCCGACTTGCGGCGTTGCGCCGGCCAAGGTTCCCACGATTGGCGCGATGACGACGCAATGCGCCGCGCCGGGATGCACCGAGGTCGTGGTGCAGCCGCAGCCACCGCTCAGTATCCTTTCGTTGAACGGTATGGGCGGGTTTGGTACCTTTCCCCTCGGGCTTCCCTACACGGGCAATTCAGATTTCATTCAAATCACCGACAACACACAAAGCTGGAGCGCGGGTCATACGGGGGATGCCTGTACCGTACAAATCGGCGAGTGGTCGGACACGGCCATCTCGCTGGTGGCGAACGTGAATCAAAACGGAGTGTGTCCGATGGCGGCGGGCGATTCACTGACCGTGACCGTGTGGAATCCGCAAAATACGCAATCCGCCGCCTCCCTGACTGTTACCGTTCAGCCGTAGCCCACTCGTGCGCGGCGAGGACATCGGAGCCGGCGGCCCGAAAGAGACAGCGGCGGGAGGGGCCGGTTTCGATGGCGCGCGCGATTTTCTCTTCTTCGTGAAGTATCTATCTCACGGACGCGCGGTGTTGATGAGAACCGTCACCGGCGTCGGCACATAATGGCCATGTCCGGCTTACCGTCATGATCGAAGTCCGCAATCACCGCGACCGGCGGGCCGTTGCCAGCGGCAAATCGTTGGGGGCGGTTAAAGCTCGCGGGAACCGGTTGCGCCAAGGCGGCAACTGCTGCGGCGACGCATAAGACGAGACCCATGGACATTGAGTTCGACAGCATGACCCCTCCTGAGTCCACTCCGCTGCTTGACAGCTTTCCGCAGTATAACTTCGCCCCAAAAAAAGCTCAAGGGTTTATGGTCAGCGTAGCCGTGCTGTGCGACTTGCCATAGGTCGCCGTAATCACGACGTGCGTGGCCGTGGTCACCGCAGCCGTGGTGATGGCGAATGCCGGCGATTGATTGGAATAGGCGGATATCTGGACCGAAGCAGGCACGGACGCGACCGCCGGGTTGGCGCTCGACAGCGCCAGGATCGCTCCGGCGGGCGGCGATTGACCGTCGAATGTGGCAAAGTTTCCGGTGGTGGATTGGCCGCCCACGACCGTAGCGGGCGACAGGGTCAAAGACTGCAGTACAGCCGGATTCACCGTAAGAACGGCTGTCGAGGTCACTCCGTTGAAGGTCGCGGACAACGTGACCGCGGTCGGGGCATCCACTCCGGTCGTGGTGATCGTGAAAGCAAGGGAAACCTGTGATCCGGCCGCTATGGTCGCGGATGCCGGAACGGATGCCACTAACGGGTTAGAGCTCGAAAGCGTCACAAGGGCCCCACCGCGCGGCGCCGGATAGCTCAAGCTCACCGTGTTTGAAGACAACGGATTGCCGCTATCTATCGGGGATGCCGAAAGACTCAGGGTCAGCTTACCCGCCACGCCTGTGCCGTTCAAACCGATGGCTTGAGGCGAGCCGGGCGCATTGTCGTTAATGGTCAGCAGTCCGGTAAAGGGTCCCTTAGCCGTAGGCGTGCCGGTTACCGTAATGGTGCACGCGTTTCCGGCTGCCAGCGAATGCGGACAGTTGTTGGTTTGAGAAAAAGGACCGCTGGTGGAGATGGACGCAATGGTCAGCACGGCGCTGCCGGTATTGGTCAACGTGAGAGACTGAGACGCGCTCCGGCCCAGCGTCACATTTCCTACGTTGATGCCGGAAGCGGAAAAGGTAAGGGCAGGTGACTGCACGAGAACGGAAAGGGTATTCGAGGCCATCGCGGCTGTTGCCAGATCCAGACTTCCATCGCCGTTAAAATCCCCCAGGGTCACGGCCAGGGGTCCGGAGGCCACTGGGAAGTCCAGCGGGTCACGGAAGAGGCCGTTGTTATAGCCGTACAAGATGGAGACGGTGCCGTCGGCGCTGTTCGCCACGGCAACGTCCAGCGTTCCATCGGCGTTCAAATCGCCGATGGCCAATCCCGCGGGACTCAGTTCCAAAAGCTTCGTCAAGGCCGGCTGAAACGTGCCATCGCCCTTGCCCAAGAGCACGGAGAGGGTTTGTGCGAGTTGGTTGACCGCGGCCAGATCGAGCTTGCCGTCCCCGTTGAAGTCGGCGGCGGCCACGGCAACCGAGTCGCCAGTGGCATAGGCTACCGGCGGCTTGAACGTGCCATCGCCATTACCGAGCAGTACGGACACGGTTCCATTGACAAAATCGTTGGCGACGGCCAGATCCAGTTTGCCGTCGGCATTGAAATCGCCGGCCAGCAGAGCGGTGGGAGAGGGTCCGGCCGGGTAATCCACATGCGCGTTAAATGTTCCATCCGCGTTGCCCGCCAGAAGCGAGACGGTATTGTCGGCCTGATTGGCGACCACCAGATCCAGGGTTCCGTCGCCATTGATGTCGGCCGCGGCTACCGCCACAGGGCTGTTCCCCGTGGGGTAGGGCAGGCCGGGAGCGAAAGCGCCCTGGCCGTTACCAAGGAAAACGGAAACGGTGTTATCGCCCTGGTTGGCAACCACAATATCCAGGTTCCCATCGCCGCTGAAGTCGCCCAGAGCGGCCGCCACGGGCTGGGATCCGGCCGGGTAATCCACGGCAGCGGCAAATGTGCCGTCACCGTTGCCAAGCAGGACGGAAATCGTGTTGGCAACGGAGTTGACGGCCAGCAGATCAAGCCGGCCATCACCGTTCAGATCGGCGGTGAGCACGGCTCGCGGGCCGGCGCTGGCGCGCAAATCCGATCGGCCCATGGAAAGCCATTCACTGGGAGTGGTGATGGGGAGCCAGACGGGATTTGAAGCGCCGCCGCCCGGGCCGCTATTCACTACACTAATCGTGGCGGTTTTCGCAGCCGCGGTGCGGGAAGGGGCGACCGTGGCGGACAATTGCGTAGGGCCAATGTAGGCGGTGGGCACCGCGGCGCCATTCCAATTCACGGTGGCGCCGGGAATAAACCCGCCGCCCAGGACGTTCAGCGTGAATCCCGGACCGCCCAGGAGTAAGCCTGCCGGCGGCGAGGCCTGGGCCAATAACGGTAACGGATTGCCCCACGCCACGCCAGACACAAAGATGTGCTGGGGACTATCGGGTGCGTTATCGATGAGCGTAACCGCTCCAGCACCGGGGCCGATGGTCACGGGCGTGTAAGTCACCGTGATCGCGCAATGGCTTTTGGGGGCCAGGGTCGCCGGACAGTTGTTGGTTTGGGATGCGGCGCCTGTCGCGGCGATGCTGGTGATGCCGAGCGCGGCGGTTCCCGGATTGTACAGAAAGACGCTTTGTGGTTTGCCCGGCACCCCCAGGTTCTGCACGGGAAAGACCAGGCTGGAGGAGGTTAAGCCAGCGGCCGGTCCGCCCGCCAGGGAACCCGTGCCGGCCAGGGAGATGACCTGAGGGCTGTTCGAGGCATTGCTATTGATGGTAACCGTGCCGGTTCGCGAGCCGGCACCGCCAGGGGTGAACATCACGTTGACCGAGCAATCGGCCGCGGGCGCCAGGCTGGATGGGCAGTTGTTAGTCTGCAGGGCGTCTCCGCCGCCGACAAACCCCGTGAGCGTCAGCAGTGCGGCGCCGCGGTTTTTCAGGGTCACAACCTGGGGCGGGCTGGTGGTGCCGATGGTCTGCGCCGCGAAAGAGAGAGCATGCGCCGACAGAGCTATATCCGGCACGCCGGTGATACCGACACCGGAAAGCGAGATGGTTTGCGGGCTGCCCGCGGCATTGCTGGTGATGACCATCGAGCCAGTGCGCGGGCCGGTGGCGCTGGGGGTGAAGCTGACGGTAATCAGGCAACCGGCTCCGGGCGGCATGGGCGCGGCGCAAGTGCCGGCTTCCGCGAAATCGCCGGTGACGTTGATACTGGCGACGTTCAGCACGGTACTCGACGTGTTGGTCAGCGTGACAGCCTGTGAGGCGCTGGTGCCTCCAACGGACTGGTCGCCGAAACGCAGGGCGCTGCTCGAAATTGCCGCCGTGCCCTGGCCATCGGCGAGGAAAAAAGCGCCATTATAGCGGGTGGCCATGGCCACCACCGGTTGGCCGCCGCTGTTCATCAGTATGGCCGCCTCGCCCTCGAAGGAGTCACTGAAATAGGGACTGTTCCCGGGATAAAGCGGCAACGCCCAAACCAGGGATAGATCCGTAAGATCGATCATGGTGAGATAGCTGGCTGCGTAGCTGATGGCGGATTCCGGCAGGATCATGTAAGGGTGATCCGGGGTACCCACGGTGTTGAAGACGCCCGACATCCAATACGTTCCGGGCACCGCCCCGCCGGCGGCCAGCAGCGAGCTCACGTCGAGCGTTTCGATGATGTTGCCGTTGGCGCCGTCGCGATGATAGAGATTGGGATCATACTGGATCTCGTGCCAGAAGCCGCCTGCCGGGCGAGGATCCAATGCGAAGTTGCAGGTGATCGGCGCCGCGTCCGCTCCGAGCGAGACATGGAACAGTATGCTGGCGGAGCTCCCGTTATCATGCACTCCGAAAATGGTGGTGCCGGCATTGTCGCCCGGCACCTGGCCCGCGCCATCGAAATAGACTTTGTTGCCGATGCACAGCGGCGAGGCCCCCGAGGGTCCGCCGAAGGTCACACTCCATGCGGGGCTGATGGGATTGGCGAGGTTCGCCGGATCGATGTCCAATGCCCACAGCGCTCCCTGATTCTGATTGGTGCTGAGATTAGTCGATACGTAGACCCGGTTGGGATAGCTCCCGTTGTTGACGCAGGGAACATTGATGGTTTCATAGTAGGGGCCGCTGACGCCGCTGGCGTACAAGTACATGCTGCCCACCAGCGCGCCTGTAGCGCCGTTGTACACCGTGACTGGGGCCGGGGCGACCAGTTGAGCATTGGCCTGGGCGCCGGCGCCATCGCCCGTGATGATTATGTCCGGGGCGATGATGCAATTGGAACCTTGTGCGGTGATGTTGACCGCGGTGACCTGCGCTCCGGACACCGTTGCCGTAGCGGACGTGCCAGGACAGTCGCCGCCGGTCAGCGTTACCGCGGCGGTGGTGTAGCCACTGCCCGGATTGTTCAGGGTCGTCAGAAGATTGCACGTATTCTGCGGGCAGGTGTTGACTGCCACGGGGTGCGTGGCGGTGAAGATGGCGCCGTTCGGCGTGGTGACCTGGGAGATCGGGCTGCCTCCGACCGTAGGCGTGGACCAGGCGACCGAGCCGTCCCGATTGAACTTGATGGTGTTCAGGTTATCGCCGACCACCACGCTCCCATCCGCCTGGATGATCGGGGTGTTCTTGTAAGTATTACCATCCAGGAGCTTGCCCGAGGTCCAAAGGACATTTCCGCTGGCGTCGTAGTACACCAGGGCGTCGGGCGATTCGCGGTATGCGCAGGCCAGGTTGGCGCCGTTGGTGACGCATCCCAATGCGCCGGTGAGGCCGAGGCGCGCAGTGTCTCTGGCCGAAATCGCTATGCCCGAATTGATTCCGGGAGGCGTGACGGGGGAGAAATCCGTCATCTGATTGTTGCAATGCGCCATGGAGCACCATCCCGGGGCTGGCTGGACTTGTGCCGGGAGAGTGGCCGCTAAAAAAAGGAGTGCCAGCGCTTTCATGGTCTGGTGCAGTGAAGACAGACGTGGAGTGTTGGTCGAAAAGCGCCAACTTTCTCCCGCGATAACTCTTTCGAATCTAACTATACTGTCAAAGACAGACGCAAGGGCTACCAGGACTCTAGGCGGTTTAGCCCGCCGAGGGCGCCGGATGCGGCTTGCCTCCGCCCAATAGACCGAGCGAGAGACTCTTGATATCGGGTGGCGCCGAGGTCAGCAACCATGCCAGTGTCTTCACGTTGACGATAAACGTTCCGGCATTGATGAAGTGCCAGTCGGGATCGCCCAGGTGGTTGGCGGCCGGCGTGAACTTCGCGTTGCGGATCAGGTTGAAGATGTAGCGGGAGGCTTCCTTGGTATCGGTGGTGCCCGCCTCCACCTCGTCCATTTTGGCGACCGCGGCATCCAGGAGCTCGCCGAAGCCTTTGTGCTGGCTGTAGAACAAGCCCATGGGTTCCTCGGCATCCGGCAGGATGGAATCGTCGTGAGTCTTCAGATACCGGCGGTAGATGCTGGCCAGTTTTAGATCGCCCAAGCCGACGCCCAGGGCCCAGACGCGGAACCAGGCGTTCCACAGATCGAAGTCCCGGAACGAAGCATAGGCGCCGAACACCAGGCGATCGTTGTTGCGCAGATTGGCTTCGTGAATGCGGGATATGTATTCGAAGCGCGCGACGCGGAAATCATCGTCCTTCAGCGCGCCCAGCACGCGCGCGGCTAGGGCGTTGATCACTTCCACCGAAGAAGCCAGGCCGCGGGAGAACAGTGCGTCCAGGAAGCCGCTGCCGGCGCCGCCGGCCATGATGGCCCAGCGATCCCCGACGGTCTGCTTGCAGGAGCCTTGCAGCCGGTCCGAGGATACCCAGTCGCGCACCAGCTTGGCGTGCTTGAACTGCTCTTTGATGCTGGGGAACTGATCCAGGAACCGGCGCCATTCCTCATCCGGAGTGATGTCTGTAGGCTTGGGGTACTTGCGGATGTCGAAGCTCAGTCCGATACTCACTGCCTTGTTGCAGGAACCCTCGCGGTTATCGAAGGGGATGACCCACAGCCAGCCGCCGTCGAAGATGTGGTGGCAGGTGCCCGCGTACCAGCGGCGCGGCGCCTGGGGCACGCCATTGGGCAGGGTGAGATCGTCGTAAGGCGTCACGTCGATCATATGCGTAAACAGACAGCGGGTCTGCAGCCGGACGCGCGGCGGGTTGTCGCGCAGGTCCCACAGGCGGGCAAGCACATGGCCGCCGCCGGAAGCGTCGGCGACGAACTTGGCGCGGATGGGGTTGCCTTTTTCGGTGGTGATGGTTACGCCATCGGCATCCGTTTCGACATTCTTGACGCGCGTACTGTATTTGACCGTGGCGCCGTGGTGAATGGCGAGATAGGTCAGATACTGATCCGTGTCCTGGCGGAACAGGTGGGCTTCGTAGCCTTCGCGGTAGGGCGGAATTACGAGCTGGGTGGCCTCCTCCGGCCGCTGATGCTCACCGGGCCGGTGATAGACGAAGCCGAAATTCTTCTTCACGCCGAAATGATTGGAAACATGTTTGTGGAGCTGTTCGCCGGAATTGAATTCCGTCTTGAATTCGGGAACTCCGTAGCGCTCCGCCATGATCTTGATCATGCGGAAGGTGTGCCGCACAGTGGACTCGCCCAAGGCGAAGCGGGGGTGCGTCCCGGCGTCGATGATCACCACTTTGGCGCCCTTGTAGGCCAGGATAGTTCCGAGCATCCCCCCCTCGAAACCGGCGCCCAGGATAGCTACATCATATTGCTCGTTCATCTGAAGTTTACGATTTCCTTTCGGATTTAAGGTGTTAACGAATTATACCGAGCCGCCAGCCCGCTGCGCCAGTGCGGAAAGTACCGTACTTTTGGCCATACTCCACGGCCCTTGACTACTCCACAAATAGAGTTTATTATCTAGATATGGAGTTAGCCAGGAAATCTGCCGAAGTTTTAGGCCTGGAGTCTGTTTCCGCTCGCGACCGGCACAATCCTCAGCTCCGGCGGCGGATATCCGGTCCCGCCATGCGCACGTTCTTCAATATGGCGGCTGCCTGGCAGCTGAGCACCGCGGAGCAGCGCGCGTTGTTGGGCTGGCCGGCCGAATCCACCTTCTTCAAATACAAGGCCGGCCAGACCGCCACGCTCCCTTATGACATGCTGATGCGCATCTCACTGGTGCTGGGGATCTATAAGAGCCTCCACATTCTTTACCCGGATGGGGATCTGGCCGACGGCTGGGTCAAGCTGCCGAACAGCAATCCATTGTTCGGCGGCAAACCCGCGCTGGCGCTGATGGCGGAAGGCATGGACGGCCTGTACCAGGTCAGGCGCCTGCTCGACGGGCGGCGGGGCGGCTGGAATTGAGTCCACCCATCCGCGAGCTGCGGCTCCGGGACACTTGCCGCCTGGTGCCCAGTGTCTATCCTTCCCGGGGCATTCTGGATGCGGTGGCCGCGCCGGAAGATCTGCCGATGGTTCTCGAACTGGAGAGCTGGAGCAACGACCGCATCTCGGCGGAGTTGGGCATCCTGTACCGCATCCCGCCGGAGGAATGGGTGGTGGGCCGTGCGATGGCGAGCGTGATCATGGCCGCGTTCTGCCATCCGCGCGCTGGCGGCGGCCGGTTCAACGGCCCGGAGCGGGGAGCGTGGTACGCCGCCGATACTCTGGCGGCCGCGCACGCCGAGGTTGTCTACCATCGCACCCTGGAACTGGACGAGATCGGGGTTCTCGACGCGCGGGTGCAGATGCGGCTATACCGGGCCGATTTTGACGCGCCGTTCCACGATGTCCGCAGCGGAATGCCGGCGAATGCTCCGTACCACGATCCGGTCAGTTACGAGGCATCGCAGCGGCTGGCGCGCCGCCTGCTGGAGGAAGACTCGAACGGGATCATCTATCGCAGCGTGCGGCACCCCGGAGGCGAATGCCTGGCGTGCTTCCGGCCCGCGCTGGTCGAGAATGTGCGTAGCGGACCGCATTACGAATATCGCTGGCAGGGCACCCGGACGCCGCGCATCCGGCTGGCCGGGTGAATTCAAGCGTTACCGGACCGCCAGGGCAGCCGCGCCGCGGCGCATGTTCTCGAGCAGCGAGTAGGGAGTATTTACGTTGTTGCCCTTGCCGGTGCCCAGATGGATGGACGGCTTATTGTCGCCGTGGAAATCCGTGCCGCCGGTTTGAATCAGATTGAACTGCGCGGCCAGCTCTTTGTAGAGCGCGGTGTCTTCGGGCGAGTGCTCGCTGTGGTAGACCTCCAGGCCCTGCAGGCCGTTGTCGATCAAGGTGCGCAGGAGCTTTTCGATCGAAGCTCTGTCGCGCTCGGGGAGGCGCACCGGATGGGCCAGGGATGGCATGCCGCCGCCCTCGCGGATCTTGCGCACGCCTTCCACCAGTTCGGGTTCGTCGCGCTCGACAGAGGCGGACGCGTTATCGGCCAGGTAGCGGTCGAAGGCTTCCTGGTTGGTCTTCACATAGCCCTTCTTCAGCAGGATTTTGGCGAAGTGCGGACGGCCGGTGAGATGCTTGCCGAGCACTTGCACCTCTTCGAGGTTGATCTCCACGCCCAGCGAGTTGAGCTTGGCGATGAGCTTACGGTTGCGCTCGCGGCGGCTCTCCTGGTGGCCTTTGATCCATTGGCGGAAGCCGGCCGAGGCGGGCTCCTGCAGGAAGTAGCCGAGCAGGTGCACGGAGGGCGCGCGGGAGCCATCGGCGGGCGGATCGGGGCGGGTACTCAACTCGATGCCGCAAACCAATTCCAGGCCCGCCGCGGCGGCCAGGGGCGCGGCAATATCATAGCCCTCCAGCGTGTCGTGGTCGGTGATACCAAGAGCCTCCAGGCCCATGGCCTTGGCGTCATGCACCAATTGGGAGGGGGAGGCGGTTCCATCGGAACGGTCGGTGTGGGTATGCAGGTCAATCATGGGTTTTTAAAAGAGCTTCCGCCGCATGGTGGCTTTTGACGCGGGTGGTGATGCCGGCGTCCAGACCGCTGAGGCCGCTGGCCGGGTGGCGCGGACGGGCTACCATGCGGACGATGATTTTTTCGTGGATGCGTTCGAACCATTCAAAGGGAATGATGTTGCGCAGCGCCACCATCAGTTTCAGCTTGAACCCTACCATGTAATGCAGGCGGGGCTTGGGCGTTGTCAGAATCTTGTGAACCACCGCGGCGACGTCCCCGGCGGTGAATTTATTGCTCGCCAGCAGTTTGTCGACGATGGCTTCGTGCTGGCAAAACCAGAAATAGTACGGGCTGGCGGGATCCTGGGCGCGGCGGGCGCGGTTGCGGTTGACGCCGAAGTGCGGCGTGTAGATCAGCCCCGGCTCGAGCACCGAAACATGGATGCCCAGCAGGGTCATTTCCTGGCGCAGGCATTCGCCCAGCCCCACCACGGCGAACTTGCCGGAAGAATAGCCGGCGATGCTCATCTCACCCATGCGGCCGGCGGCCGAGGCGGTGATGACGATCCGGCCGGAGCGGCGGGCGCGCATGTGGGGCAGCACGGCCTGGGTCAGCTCCATGATGCCGAAGACGTTCACATCGTAGAGCTGCCGGATCTCCTGCATGCTGAGATCTTCGAAGAAGCCGCGCAATCCCATGCCGGCAAAGTGCACCACGGCATCGATGCGGCCGGCTTCGCGGATGATGGTGTCCACCACGCGATCGATATCCGCGCGGCGGGTAACATCCATGCGCAGCGCGGTGACCGCGAGGTTTTGGCGGGCGGCCTGATCGCGCAGGTATTGCTCTTCCTCTTGGCTGAAAGCGGTTCCGTAGACGCGAAAATCGCGGGCGGCCAGAAACAGGGACGATGCCAGCCCCAAGCCGGAGCCGGCGCCGGTGATCAGCACAACCGGTTTGGTGTCCGTCATTCGCCCGCCCCGCGGCGCGCCGTGAGCTTCAGTTGAATCTCATGCACCGTACCCCGGTTCAATCCGTATGGAAGTATCAGGACCAGGGCCAACACCAGCAGCGCTGCCGGCACGACGCCATACAACAGGCCCACGTAAGGGGTGTCGGCCGGCGGATGTCCGGGCGTGCCGAAGGCCGTGCCCGGCGACAGCTTGCGGAAGATATTCAGCAGGCCGCCGGCAAACAGCAGCGCGCCGCCGGCGGCGATCTTCTCGCCGAAATTCATGATACCGAAATAAATGCCTTCCCGGCGCAGGCCGGTGGAGAGCTCGTCGGTGTCGGCGACGTCGGCGATCATGGATGCCGGGACCACCCAGACCGCGCTGGCGAAGATGCCGCCGATCACGTGGCCGATGATCAGGGGCAAAGGATGGCCGGTGCCGAAAGGACGGCCGCTTCCGATCAGAAACGTCGCCATGAATAACAAGATGGCCGACGAGATCGCGGACATCATGTACAACGTGCGCTTTTCGGTGCGGCGGGCGAGCGACATCCACAGCACCACGCCTCCCAGAGCGCCAGCGTAGAAACTGGTCTGAATCAGGCTCAGAATCTCGCTGCGGCTGATGTGCGCGTACCAGGTGAAGTAGTGAATCGCCATGCTGAAATTGAGCACCACGGCCAGGAAAAAGATGGTGGTCGAAAGCCAGATACTGCGAAAGGCGCGGTTGCGCATCGCAATCCCGAAACCTGTGAAGAAATGCACTCGGCCTGAATCACGGCTGCCCGATGTGCGATGCCCCCAGGTGCCCAGCGTGCCGATCAGGCCGGCGATGGTCATCACCGCGCCGAACGCCAGGCCCATGCGAGGATACCCCGCGTAATGCAGCTTGGGTTCGGAGCCGTCGGCGGTGGCCGGGAAAAAGACGAGAAAAGAAAGCGCGGCCGCGCCCAAGGTGCCCAGCAGGCCGAACATAGTGCGAATGGCCATGGTCCTGGTGCGGTCGTCATAATCGCGGCTCAATTCGGCGCCCAGGCTGAGATAGGGAATGCGGTAGACGGCGCTGGCGGCGCGCAGCGCCATCGAACAGGCCAGCAGCCACACAAACAGTCCAGTAGGTCCCAAGTTGCGCGGCGGACTGAAGAGCAGGAAAAAGGAAGGTCCCACGATCAGGGCGCCCGGCAGCATGAAAATGTGGCGGCGTCCCAGGCTGTGGCGCGTACGATCCGACAGATGGCCGATGAGCGGATCGAGCAGAGCATCCAATACCAGGCTGGAAGAGAGGCCGATTCCCACCAGCGCGGATGGCAAACCCATCACGGAGTTGTAGAAAAACAGCATGAAGAGGCCGGACAGCACCATCAGCACGGTGATGGGCATCTCACCCACGCCGTAGAGCAGCTTGACGTACAAAGGCAAGGGAGGCCGGTCCTGTACGAGCGGCGGCGATGGGGAAATAGCAGGCATGCTCATGGTTCAGCGCGGCGGATTACCCGCCGGTCTCCACCATGGCCCGTCGCTTTGCGGGAACGGGGTCATGCAGAAATTCCATGATGTGCTGAGTCAACAGTTCGGGCT
>DATGGM010000143.1:0-3192 GCA_035308525.1 Bryobacteraceae bacterium | reverse complement strand
TTCGCGGTCGAGCAGTCCCGCATCGACGCGTTCGCCGACGCCACCGGCGACCACCAGTGGATCCATCAGGACGTGGCGCGCGCCCGGATCGAATCGCCTTTCGGCGTCACCATCGCGCACGGTTTCTTGACGCTGGCGCTCCTCAGCCGCCTTTCGCACGATTGCTTCGAGATCCGCGGCGACTTCAAAATGCGGATCAACTACGGGCTGAACCGCGTGCGCTTCCCGTCGCCCGTGCTGTCGGGCGCCCGCATCCGGCCGCGCTTCACCTTGCAGTCGGTCGAAGACTTCGACGAGGGCCATCAGGCCGTCTGGGTGGTGACGGTGGAGATCGAAGGCGGCCGCAAGCCCGCGCTCTACGCGGAGTGGGTGATCCGCCTCTACCGCTAGGCCAATAAGTTATTTAGCAAGGATGCTAAATGTCCCTTGACTAATATTAAGCCGTATGGCTTAATATCATTAGATGGCACAGCGCGAACAGAAGCCGCGGGTGGACGCGTACGAGCTGGTTTTCGGCGCGCTGGCGCACGCGGCCCGGCGGCGCGTGCTGCTCACCATTTATTTCAACGGCGGCGCCATGACGGCCGGCGAAATCGCGGCCGTCTTCGAGCACGCGTGGCAGACTACCACGCGCCACCTCCGGGTCCTGGAAAAGGCCGGGCTGCTCACGCACGAAAAGCAGGGCCGCATGCGCATTTACCGTATTCAGCGCAAGCGGCTCGAACTGGTGAGAGATTGGCTGGCGCACTTTTCCGAAAACACCAAGCATTAAGGAGATGCAGTATGGCGGTAAAGCAACAGAGTACAGGCGACGTTCCGCAGTTGTTCAGCTCAACGTGGAAGTCGGCGATCTCGAATCCGCGATTTCGTTTTATAGCAGACTGCTGGGCGTCAAAGGACGCAAACAGGCCGGCTCGCGATGCTACTTCGATTGCGGTCCCGTGACCCTGCAGGTGCTGGACGTGTCGTCGGTGCGCGTTCCGCACCCCGCGGCTAAAGCGCTCTATTTCACGGTGAATAACCTGGAGGCGGCATTCGAGCGTGCCGCGGCGCTCAAATGCCTTTCGCGCGAGGATGTGCATGATGCGCCCGGAAGCGGTATCGTGGTGCGCCCCTGGGGCGAGCGCTCCTTTTACGTGGAGGACCCCTGGAGCAACCCGCTCTGCTTTGTGGAAGAGGGAACGGTCTACGCCGGTTAGCCCGCTTGCTTGCTGGCCAGGTCGCCGATCACCGGCAGCATAATCTTTTTGCCCTGGTACGTCTGGATCAGCAGGAAGATCCACAGCACAAAGAAGCCCAGGTCCACCAACGTGATCACAAACCACAGGCTCCAGGGAAGAATCGTCCGGAACACGACCCACACGATGATCACAGCCACGTGCAAAAAGATCGACTGAAACGCGTGGAAGCGGATTAGCTTGTTTTTGCTGTAAGGTTCCAGCACCAGGAAAATGATCCCGGTGACCAGTCCCAGCAGGTAGCAAAGCGCCGCCGCCGTGTTTTCCGGCAGGCCTGACGCCGAGACAGCCGGTGCAGTCGCCACCGGAGCAGCACCCGGATCGACCGCCGTCCCGCACTTGGCGCAATAACGCCCTTCTACAGCGGCGCCGCAACTCGGACAGAAAGCCATAACGTTCCTCCGTTTTCTCGATTCGGGCTCAGGCCGCCCGTCCTACGCGCGGAGCTGCGATGGAGAACACCAGTCCCCCCAGCGCGGCGCCCGCCAAGATGGCCGGGTTGCCCGCGCCCATCAAATCGAACACCAGGCCGGCTAAACCCCCCATCGCCATGCCGACCAGCGCTACCAGGAGTCTTTTTAACATATCTTGCTATGCTCATGGTAGCGGTGAGTTGCGGAATTGTCATCTTTGCGCATGGCTCCAGCGTCTCGTCGGCCAACCAAGCCGTCGTGGCGGTGGCGCACGCCGCTGAAGTAGCCGGGAAGTTTGACCTGGTGGCGACCGCTTTTCTCGAAGCCCGGCCCAGCCTGGAGGAAGCCATCAGCCTTCTTGTGGCCCGGGGCGCAAGCCGTATCCTGGTGATTCCATACTTCTTAACCCTTGGAATCCACCTCCAGCGCGATTTGCCGGCGATGGTGGACACCATTTCCAAGACGAACCCAAATGTCGAAATTCATGTCGCGCCGCCGCTCGATGGGCACCCGGCCCTGGTCCAGATTGTCCTGGATCGTGCGCGGGAAGCACAAGAATCAGACTTGACAATAACGCACTAACATTTGATAATGGGATTGTGCTAATGAGCAGTGATATCAGGAGGTTTTGAGAGACATGGGAAAGATCATAGGCATTGACTTGGGCACGACCAACTCCGTGGTTGCCGTAATGGAAGCCGGACAGCCCACCGTGATTGCCAACCAGGAGGGCAACCGCACCACGCCTTCGGTTGTGGCGTTTACCAAAAGCGGCGAACGGCTGGTCGGGCAGGTCGCCAAGCGCCAGGCCATCACCAACCCGGAGAACACCATCTTCTCGATCAAGCGCTTTATGGGCCGGCGCTACGACGAAGTCACCGAAGAAATGAAGATGGTCCCCTACAGAGTGGTAGCCGGCGACTCCAACGATGCGCGCGTGGACATCAGCGGCAAGAAATATTCTCCGCCGGAAATCTCGGCCATGATCCTGGGCAAGCTGAAGGAAGCCGCCGAGGCTTACCTGGGCGGCAAGGTGACGCAAGCCGTGATCACGGTTCCCGCGTACTTTAATGACGCGCAGCGGCAGGCCACCAAGGATGCCGGCAAGATCGCGGGTCTTGAGGTGATGCGCATCATCAACGAGCCGACCGCGGCGGCATTGGCCTACGGCCTGGACAAGAAGAAGAACGAGACCATAGCGGTTTACGACTTCGGCGGCGGCACGTTCGATATTTCAATCCTGGAAGTGGGCGAAGGCGTGGTCGAGGTGAAATCCACCAACGGCGATACGCACCTGGGCGGCGACAACATCGACCAGCGGGTCATGGACTGGATCATTACGGAGTTCAAGCGCGAGCAGGGCATCGATCTGTCGAAGGACCAGATGGCGCTGCAGCGGCTCAAGGAAGCAGCGGAAAAGGCCAAGATGGAGCTATCCACGCTGCTGGAGTCCGAGATCAATCTGCCGTTCATCACGGCGGACGCCACGGGTCCCAAGCACCTCACCATGAAGCTCACCCGGGCGCGCTTCGAGCAAATGG
>DATGGM010000142.1:0-23499 GCA_035308525.1 Bryobacteraceae bacterium | reverse complement strand
CAAGCAGAAGTATCCGGATGGTTGGCGGTCTCCCAAGCCTTATTTACGGATCGTGGCGCAACCGAAGTAGGTCAATTCGGTTTGCGGTAGAACCCGCCGCCCACGCTGCGCATAAATTTACCCCAGAGCGCCTGGCCTAGTTCGTGCCAGTCGTCCATATCTTCCGGGACTACCTGCACGTGCAGGCCGGCCATTTCGTCGGTTGTGTCCGCGCCCCACTGCACGCGCCGCGCGGGGTGATTGGGATTGTGCGGATTGGCCTCGGAATTATCGTAGGTGAATTCCATTTCCAGGCGCGTGTCGGCGGGCAGCTTCACGGGCGCGGTGTAGCGATACTGCTCCTGCCAGGCGAAGTTCCAGTCGCGGATCCAGATCAGCCACTGCTTGCGGCCGTCGGGGAGGATGGCCCAGCCCTGCATATCCTTGCAGATGTAATGCGCGTGGGGGATGATGCCCACGGCCTCGATGTCCACCGGCGTGGTGAAATGGTCGCGGATTTTGTAGGCGCGCTCGCCGGGCGGGATATCGATGTGGTGCGAGCCGAGCGCGATGTCCATTACCCACCTGGTGGGCGGCTTGTCGGTGAAGTAGAGACCCAGCGTGGATTGATCGGCCTCGGGCTTGCCCGAAGGGTGATAGTGGATCTGCATCACCAGGACGGACCCCTTGCGCAGAATGAGCTGGAGCCCATCAGGCATGCGCGCGGGCTGCATGCCGGGGGTCCACCCGCCTAACGCGCCGCTGGGAAGAAAGCCGGGCGTGCCGAAGCAGGGGTACTGCTCGCCTTTTTCAAGCGCGGCGTGTCCGGCGTCCAGCAGGAAGAGGGCGTGATGCACCGCGCCGCGAGCCAGCGGCCGGAATTCCAGCGCGCGGACGTACCTGTCGGCGGTGAGGTGCAGGGGGACCACGAAGCACATGTACTGATCGGGGCCATCTGCGGCGACGGCGAAGGGCTTGGGCATCTGGACGGCCAGGTCGGGCGGGCCTAGCTGCCACCCTTCGGGGAAACGCGGCGCGGGTGGAAGTTCGGCGGGATTGCCTTCAGGCGCGCCTTGCCGGGCCCATTGCTGCAGGGTGGCGATCTCCGAGTCGCGCAGGCGGCGCTCGCCCTGAAAATGGCCGTAGCCGGGCTCGGGCTGCCAGGGCGGCATGTAGCGGCTGGCGGTGACGGTGGCGATCAGTGGGGCGCGTTTGGCGGCGTCCTGATAAGTGAGCAGGGGGAACGGAGCGACTTCACCGTGATGGTGGCAGACGGCGCAGTGTTGATACAGGATGGGGGCCACGTCGTGTGCGAAGGTCACCGCGCGGGTAGCCAGAAGTAGTGCCGCAAGCATCGCTACATTCATTATGTGCACGGTCGGGGGAAACGGCGGTCACATGTCACGGCACAAAATGTTCGGGACCGTTGTGCCTGTGCTTTCAATTAGCTGGTTACCCGGGCGCGGTTGCCGGCGGGCGGGTCGCGCGGAGGCGAATGCTAGGTTGGGAGCAGAAGTTATGCGCCAAATACTTTCCATAAGAGGCGGCGGGATCCGGGGCATCATCCCGTGCTGCTGCCTGATGAAGCTGGAGGCCCAGCTCGGCGGCCTGACGCGCGATCACATCGACTATTGCGCGGGAACCTCGACGGGCGCGCTGCTGACAGCGGCGGTAGCGGCCGGTGTGCCGGCGAGCCAATTGCTGGCGGTCTACACGGAACGGTCCAAGGAGATTTTCACGCCCACGGGGGTGGCGGCCCAGGGCAAGCGGGTGGTGGAGGGCTACATGTTCGATCCGAAGAACGTGCGCGAGGTGCTGGGTAGCGTCTTTGGCGCGGCGGCGAACTGGACGGTGAATGAGAGCCCTCTCCGGGTGATGATTTCGGCTACCGCGATGGATGGGCACAACTGGTTTTTCGTGAAGGACAATACACGGAATCAGCGCAGCACGGGGAGCGTGAAATTGATCGACGCGGCGGTGGCGTCGGCATGCGCGCCTACCTACTTCGATCACTGGACGATTGCCGGGATCGAGGGGAAATCTGTCAGCTTCTTCGACGGCGGCGCGGGGGGCACGGCCAATCCGGCTTACCAGGCCTGCGTGGAGGCGTTCGAATACGACGAGTTCACGGCGAACGGCACGCGGCTCACGGCGCTGGGCACGGGTTACTTCCCTGCCCCGTCCGATCCGCCCGAGGGTTTGTTGAAGACCATCGGGTGGGTGACGAGCACGCTGGTGGATACGTCGGAGGACTGGGTGGATAGCGCGGTGAACCGCCAGTGGCCGGGTGTGATGCGGACTTTCAATCCGCTGCTGCCGGGGGATATCGATGAAGCGGATCTTTCGGCGGTGCCCGCGCTGGTCGAGATTGGCAAAGAGATGGCAGACGGATTGGACTGGACGCAGATCCTGCGTTGACGCCTGTTTTATACTGCGGATGTGGCGCCCTACCTTGTGCAATTGACCGAGAAAGAGATCAAGATGCTGCTGGTGGCCATCCGGCAGGTCGATCACACGTTCGCGATTGCCGAGGCGCAGAGCGCGGCTTCGGGGGAACAGCTTGCGGAGGAGTACGACGGGGTGCGGGAGGCTTACGAGGAACTGCACCGGAAGCTGGCGGCGGTCGCCGGGACGGACGCGGGGAAGCCCCGGATTGTGAAGTAGGACAGACCGCTGTGATATAACAGAACCATTTGACCGCCCCAGCCAGAACCATCATTATCCTGCTCGCCGGCACCGCGCTCGTGTGCGGCCAGCCCACACGCAGACCGCCCGTTACACCCTATCAAGCGCCCGATCCGGACGAGGTGCTTGGTCCGGCTCCGGCGGATCTGGGCCCTATGCTGGAGCGCTATATGAGCGACCAGCGGAGCCTGAGAAGGTTCTACGATGTGGCGCTCTCCCCCAATACAGAACGGGCCATGCGGCAGTTCTACGAGGCGTGGCGCGCGGCGCTGCCGCGGGTCAGGTTCGACAGTCTGGCGCAGGAGGGGCGCATCGATTTCATCCTGTTCCGCAACAATCTTGACCATGAGATCCGGCAGCTCGACCTGAACCGGAAGCGCAACGATGAGATCGCCGATCTGGCGCCTTTTGCCGCGGCCATCATCGAACTGAAGGACGCGCGGCAAAGGGTCGACGCGCTGGACCCGGCGGCGGCCGCCTCCACCCTGGAACAGATCTCGAAACAGATGGACGAGCTGTCGAAGCGCATCAACAATCCGGCCAAGGGCGCCGAGATCAAAGTTGCCAGGACGGTGGCGTTCCGCGCGGCGCGCACGGTCGACCGCCTGCGGGACACGTTGAAGGCGTGGTTCGATTTCTACAACCTGTACGATCCGGCTTTCACCTGGTGGGTCACGGAGCCATATCGGAAAACCAACACCGGGATGGAAAAGTATGCCGCGCTGGTGCGCGAGAAGCTGGCGGGTATCAAGCCGGACGATCACGATACCATCGTGGGCGACGCGGTGGGCCGTGACGAGCTGGTGAGCGAACTGGCGTACGAGATGATTCCGTATACGCCGGAAGAGCTGATCGGGATCGCCAACCGTGAATTCGCCTGGTGCGACGCGGAGATGCTGCGCGCGTCGCGCGAGCTGGGCTATGGCGACGATTGGAAGAAGGCGCTGGAGCACGTGAAATCCGACTACGTGCCGCCGGGGCAGCAGCCCGCGCTGATACTGGGGCTGACGCTGGAGGCCATCGACTTCGTGGAGTCGCACGGCCTGGTGACGGTGCCGCCGCTGGCCGCGCAGACCTGGCGCATGGAGATGATGTCGCCCGAGCGGCAGCGCGTCAATCCTTTCTTCCTGGGCGGCAGCATGCTGAGCGTCTCGTATCCGGTGGAGAACATGACCGAAGAGCAGAAGCTCATGAGCATGCGCGGCAACAATAAGCACTTCTCGCGGGCGACGGTGTTCCATGAAGTCATCCCCGGCCATTTCCTGCAGCAGTTCATGGACGAGCGCTACCGGCCATACCGGCGCATCTTCGATACGCCTTTCTCGGTGGAAGGCTGGGCGCTGCACTGGGAGATGCTGCTGTGGGACCAGGGCTTTCCGAAGACGCCGGAAGACCGCATCGGCATGCTGTTCTGGCGCATGCACCGCTGCGCGCGCATCATCTTCTCGCTGAGCTTCCATTTGGGCAAGATGACGGCGCAGGAGTGCGTCGATTTTCTGGTGAACCGGGTGGGCCACGAGCGTGAGAATGCCGCCGGCGAGGTACGGCGTTCGTTCGAGTCGGACTATTATGGGCCGCTCTATCAACTGGCGTACATGATGGGCGCGCTGCAGTTTCGCGCGCTGCACAACGACCTGGTGGGGTCCGGGAAGATGACCAACCGCGCATTCCATGACGCGATCCTGAAGATGAACGCGATTCCAGTGGAGATGGTGCGGGCCAGTTTGACGAAGCAGCCGCTGGATGTGGGATTTGTTTCGTCCTGGAAGTTTGCGCAGTAGGCGAGCGTTGCGGCGTTACGGCGGCTAACTTCTTGACGCTTGAACGGCGACCTTGCGGTTCGCGTTCAATTCTTGTTCCGCTCTAAGCCAGTGCTCTTCGTGCATTCCATCGGGACAGCCTTTTGCCTGCCACTGAGCGTAAGCCAGGGCGGCGATGTCTTCGTGGGCGAGGTGAACCTCGCTGGACGCCGCGGGCTGTTTTTCAAATATCCGGGTCGCATGTTTCGACATAGAGACCTTCCTTTCGTGTGGGGCGTAGGGAGGAGCGGCTCACCCTACGCCTATGAGCAGAGAGCTTAGGTTCAGACCGCTACAGCCGCCGCGACCTTGTGAAACGTGGAATTGGCAACTTCATAAGAGTCGACCTTCGGAGTGCCGTCGATGAACTTATTCAAGTTTTTCATCACGTCCGCATAGCCGGTCCTGCCGTACGTCTCGGCATGGTCTTTCGTATCCCACAAGCTAATGCCGAACGCTTCCTTCTTGTCCGGGGCGAGGAACGTCAGCTCGCCTTGAAAACCCGCTTGCTTGCGAAGCGCCGGAAGTGTTTCGTTCTCGATCTGCGCGGTAAACGCCGCGGAACTGTTGGGCTTCAGATGAATATGTATTTTACGAGCAAACATGTCAACCTCCTCGGTTGTGTTCTTAGGCTAAGAGGGGAGAGGGAATATCAGATCCCCGGACTTAGGTCAGGTGATCTGTGAGTGCAGCAGAATTGCTCAGTCACCAACTAGTCTGTGCCGATGCAACATGCTTGTCAAGGGAAAACGCGTTATATTCTCAATAACTTGCCCGTTCGCTCATTCTAATCAACTTCTATTTTGGAAGAGCCGGCAGAACGGTTACTCTAACGGATCGCTTGGATGAGCTGGTCGGGGGAGAAGGGCTTGTGCAGGAAGCTGACCCGTTCGCCGTCGAGTGTCTCCAATCCGCTGATCTCCGCCGTATACCCGCTCGCCAGGACCACGCGGAGCGCCGGATTGCACTGCAATAGATGCGCGGCGAACTCGTGGCCGCCGATGCCGGGCATCTGCAGATCCACCAGAGCCAGCGAGTAGGCGGACGGGTCGGTCCGCATCTTTTCCCAACCATCTTCGGCGCTTTGGCAGGCATCCACTTGATATCCCAGCCTTGAAAGATAAGCGCTCATCACCTTGAGCAGGGCGGCGTCGTCATCCACAACGAGAATGCGGCTGGGCGCGGAGGGCATTAGGTGAATGCTAGCAGAGTTATGATCCCCATATGCAATTTCACACCGAATATCTTACTTTTCGCACGGGCAAGCATCGCGAATTCGTGAATATCACGCCGCAGGTGGAGGGCGCCCTGCGGAAGAGCGGCATTCATGAAGGCATGATCCTGGTATCTGCCATGCACATCACGGCGGGCGTGTGGGTGAACGATGCCGAGGACGGCCTGCTGGCGGACATCGACGAATGGCTGGAGGAGCTGGCGCCTTTCCGGCAGAATTACCGGCATCATGCGACGGGTGAAACCAACGGCGACTCCCACCTGAAGAGCCTGCTGGTGCATCACCAGGTGATCGTGCCGGTGACCAAGGGCAAGCTGGACTTCGGGCCCTGGCAGCAGGTTTATTATGCCGAATTCGACGGGCAGCGGGCCAAGCGCGTGGTTATCAAAGTGATGGGTGAATAACGTGAAAGGAGAGCCGCCGCGGCGGCATTTATCCATTATGAAACGAATCATGTGGCTGGCGGGCGCCTGCGCCCTCGGGGTGTGGGCGGCGGAGTTGCCGGTACGGCACATTGTCCTGTACAAGCACGGTGTGGGTTATTTCGAGCGGGCGGGCGAGCTGACGCCGGGCGAATCGGCGCGGCTGGATTTCAAGGCCTCGGAGATGGACGATGTGCTGAAGTCGCTCACCATCGAGGAAAAAGGCGGCGGTAAGATCTCCGGCCTGCGCTACGATTCGAGTCAGCCGCTGGCGCGGAAGCTGGCGGATTTTCCGTTTCACCTGGGCGCCGGGCAGCCGCTGAGCGCGGTGCTCGATCAGTTGAAGGGCGCCCGGATCGAGCTGAAATTCGCCAACGAAACGGTAAGCGGAGCGATTGTGGCGGCGCGCCTGACGCCGGGCGACGAGAAGCGGGCGGAGCACGAGCAGGCCACACTGCTGATGGATTCAGGCGATTTGCGCAACCTGGATCTGGGAGCGGCAGCGGGTGTCCGGTTCACCGATCCTGGGCTGCCGGCGCAATTCAAGGATTACCTGGCGGCGCTCACGGATGCGCGGTCGAAGGAAAGGCGCAGCGTCTATATCGATTCCTCCGACGCCGGGCGGCGGGAGGTGCGGGCCGGTTACATGGTTCCCACGCCGGTGTGGAAGTCGAGCTACCGGCTGGTGTTCGGCTCCGGCGCGCAGCCTACGCTCGAAGGCTGGGCCATTGTGGACAACGCGTCCGGGGAAGATTGGAACAAGGTGGACCTGTCGCTGGTTTCGGGGCGGCCGATTTCGTTCATCAGCCCGCTGTATGCGCCGCGCTACGTGGCGCGACAGACGGCGGAACTGCCGGACGATAGCGCGGCCGTACCGGTAGTCCACGAGGGCGCGGTGGAGGAACGGGAGGACCAGTTGGCCGGGATCGCAGCCGGGTCCGCCGCCGGGATCACGGGCTCAGTGCCGCCACCACCCGCCGAGACCAGGCCGGTGGCTGGTTTCGCGGGCCTCGAGCAGTTCGCACGCCTTCAAAAAGCGCCGCGCGCCAACTTCTCCGACGTCGCTCCGGCCGCCGCCCGCGAGCTGGGCGAGTTGTTTGAATATCACTTACCCGCGCCCGTTACAGTGCGCCGCAACGAATCCGCCATGTTGCCGTTCCTGCAACAAAGTCTCGACGCGCGCAGGCTGCTGATCTACCTGGACCAGACCTCCACGCACCCCCTGGACGCCGCGGAGATCCGCAACACCACCGGCAAGACGCTGGATGGAGGGCCGATCACGGTCTACGAGGCAGGCGCATACGCTGGCGAGGCGCTGATGGAGACGGTGAAGACCGGCGACAAGCGCCTGATCAGCTATGGTGTGGACCTGGGGACGCGTATCACCACGGAGTTCGACAGCAAGTCGGAAGTGGTGCGCGAGATCCACGCGCGGCGCGGCGTGTTGACCGCGCGCAGTGCCGGCGTGGAGACCAGGACCTACACCATCCATAACGTGGAGCAGAAAAACAAGCTGCTGATTATCGAGCATGCGGCGCGCCCGGAATACAACCTGCTCGATCGCAAGCCCGCGGAAAAGACCGGCAACGCCTACCGCTTCGAGGTGAAGCTGGCGCCCGGCGCCACGGAGAAATTTCCGGTGACCGAGGAGCGCGTGTACCAGCGGGCTTTTACGGTCACGGACCTCTCGCCCGATGTGCTGGTAACGTATGTGCGCAACCAGGATCTGAGCGATGCGGGGCGCAAGCAACTGGAGCACATCGCGGAATTGAAGCAGCGGACGGCCGCGGCGGCGCGGGAGATGGGCCGCATCGACCAGCAGGTGCAAGAAGTGGTGCGGGACCAGGACCGGCTGCGGCAGAATATCGGGAGTCTGAACCAGGTGAGCGGCCAGCAGCAGCAGGTCCAGACCTACGCGCAAAGGCTGGCCGCCCAGGAATCGCAACTGGCGGCGCTGCGCGACCGGCGCGCGGAACTGGACAGGAACCGGGCAACCCTGGAAGGCGAGATCAGCGGGGCGATCGAGAGCCTGTCGTTCTAGCGCGCCAGAGCTTCCAGCCGAGCCCCAAGGCGGCCAGCAGCGCTGCTACCGCCCACGTGATGTTGCTCATCAGATCGCCGAGGGCCAACACGCGATCGCTGAAGGCGCGGCCCAGGCCGATATAGAGAACGGCTCCCAGGGTTTCGCCCAGAACGTCCCAGATGGCGAAGTGCAGCCAGGAGTAGCTGGCGATGCCGCTGGCGAAGTTGACCACCGAGCCGAGCGGCGTCAGCAGCCAGCGGCTAAGGAAAACGCCAAGCCCACCCCAGCGGCGGGCCTGGGCTTGCGCCTGCGCGATCCGTTGCGGCCCGCCGAGCAGCTTTACGAACCTGGAGACCAGCGCGTGGCCGCCCCAGCGGCCGATGGCGTATCCGATCTGATCGCCGGCTACTGCTCCGGCGCTGGCCAGACTGATGGCCCATCCCAGCGGCATGACGCCCTGCGCGGCCAGCGATCCGGCTACGATCAGCAGCAGCGTCACAGGCAGCGGCACGCCGATGGCCGCCACTACCGTGACGGCAAACACGGCGGGCAAGCCGTATTGTGACACGGCCGCCAGGATCAGTTCGCGCATCAGGGAACCTTGCCGGGATCACGCCCGGGCGATGGTTCCGGGGCCGGGTGCACATGACCGGCGGCGACCAGGGCGTGCTCCAGATCGCGCACCACGTCCGCTACCGGGCGATGCTGTTCGCGGGCGATGGCGCCGATGGGGCGGCGGTCCTGCGGGAAAGGATCTAGTCCGATGGCCCGGTAGAGGATGCGGGCAGGCACGTGGTGAGTGTGGGCGATGAAGGGCACGCTCATCCAGGGGCGGATGGGCTCGTTCTCCAAATGCATGCGGCGGGCATGCCGGCCTGCCCTGACGGCGAATAGGAATGTCCCCGCGACGGCCACGCAGAATGCTACAGCCAGGATAAGTCCGCTCGAAGGCCGCCGCACTTCTACACTATACCTGTGGCGGGCTCCTGCCGATAACAGCACTAAGCGGACCATAGCGCCGCGGTCGGAGGGGAGCAATATGAGGCACAACTGGTTGGTCGCCGCACTGGTGCTTTCCGCGGCGTGGGCGCAGGAAGATCCCGTTCAACAATGGGATCGGCGGCTGCGGGAAGCCACCGGCGGCAGGTTCGCATTCACTTTTGAAGAACGGACCTGGGCCGGGAGTTTCTGAACTACGGCGAGACCCGGGTCATCGGCTCGACGCCGTGGAGCAATACGGACCGCACGTTCGATCATGCGCGCCTGTACTATCGCACGGCGAAGCAGCAGTTCGAAATTCTGATGGTTTCGCCCGTGAAGGTTCTGCCGGAGCGCTTCAATACGCCGAATCTGGGAGAGCGGATCTGGGGCACGTATAATACGCTCTCGAACGTCTGGCGGGGAGCATCCATCGAGTGGTACGTTCTGCGCCATTCTCAGAACGCCATCGGCGGCTGGGCCGGAAAAGGCACGCTGGGCACGGACAGCTTCGGCGGCCGCTTCTACGGAAAGCTGCCTAGACAGTTCGTGTATAGCCTGGAAGGAATCGGGCAGGCGGGACACCTCGGGCTGCTACCGCAGCGGGCGTACGCCTGGTTTTCCGGCTTGTCACGCACGGTCACGGCTCTGCGCAAGCCGCTGGATCTCTCGGCCGAGTACAAGCTGGCATCCGGGACCAAGACAGGCGAGAGCTACAGCGGCACTTACGATCAGCTGATGTCGGCGAATCACGACAAATTCGGACGGGAAGACCTGTTCGGCTGGCGCAACCTGAAGACGTTCAAGAGCCTGGGGACTTACAACTTCACGAAGGCTTTTGGCTTAAACCTGATGTATACCGACGACTGGCTCTTTAGCGCCTCCGACTCGCTCTACAACAGCCAGGGCAAGGTCATCGCGGCTTCCGCCAGGGGTCTGGCGGGCACGCACGTGGGGCAGGAGCTGGATTCATTTGTAACCTACAAGTATGGCGCGCACCTTTTCGGGGCGGGGTTCGGCCACCTCTTCAGCGGGCGTTTTGTCCAGTTGACGACTCCGAATATTAATCCGCGGTACTTTTACGTGTTCCAGCAATATTCCATCCGGTAGGCCGCAACTGCCCCGCGCAGTGCATTGGATTATGCTTTAGCTATGCGTAAAAGTCTGCTGCCCCTTGTCCTTTTTGCCCTTGGCCATGTGCCCGTCGATGGCGCGGAGCCCGAATGGAAGCAATTGTTCAACGGCCACGATCTCACCGGCTGGCAGCATGTGGGCCCCGGCTCGATGACGGTGGAAGACGGGCTGATCCAGACTCACGGCGGCATGGGCCTGCTCTATTGGACCGGCGGCAAGCTGGGAAACTGCGTGATCCACGTGGTCTTCAAAATGCGGGATCACAACGACAACTCGGGCGTTTTTGTGCGGATTCCGATCGAGCCGCGCGAAGAGTGGATGCCGGTGCATTACGGCTACGAAGTGCAGATCGACAACGAGCCGGAGAAGTCCAACGAAACGGCGTATCACGCGACCGGTACGCTGTACTCGCAAACCGAGGCCATGGCGCGGTCCGGCAAGCCCGGCCCGGAGTGGAACACGATGGATATCACGCTGGATGGGCCGCACACCATCGTGATGTTGAACGGCGCCAAGGTCACGGATTACACGGAGGGGCAACCGGTGCCTCCCAAAAAGTTCAGCTTTGAGCCGCAGCGCGGGCCGCGGCCGCTGGAGGGCTATATCGGCCTGCAGAATCACGGCAAAAATGACGTGGTTTTCTTTAAGGAGGTCGCCATCCGGCCACTGATAAAGTAAGGCGGCGTACGCTTGCCGAAGGCTCCCTGCCTTGCTATAATTTGTCGCTGTCTGTGCCATGGACGCCGAGCGATGGGAGAGGGTCTCGGAGCTGTTCCACTCTGCCTGTGAGCAGCCGCCCGATCGCCGCCAGGCATTTGTAGTCCTTACTTGTGAGGGTGACGAGGATCTGCGGCGCGAAGTCGAGTCGCTGTTGACCCAGGATATAACCCGCGATGGTCCCCTCGAACGGGTCGCTCTGGATGCCCTTGCCTGGACCGGCACGGCGCTCCGCAATCAATCCCTTCCTGTTGCGATTGGCCGCTACAAAATTCGAAACGTAGTCGGTCAGGGCGGCATGGGCACGGTCTACGAAGCCGAACAGGAGAATCCCCGCCGGACTGTCGCCTTAAAAGTCCTCCGTTCCGCTTTGGCTGCCCCGGACCTGCATCGGCGCTTCGCGCACGAATCCGCGGCGCTCGGACGTCTGCAGCACCCCGGCATCGCCCGGATCTACGAAGCCGGCGAGGCCGATACCGATTTGGGGCCGCAGCCGTACTTCGCTATGGAATTTATCCGCGGCCTAAGCCTGCTTGAGTATGCGCAACGGCACCGACTCGACACCAGCCGGCGGCTGCTCTTGATCGTCAAAGTATGTGAGGCGGTCGACCACGCGCACCAGCACGGCATCATTCACCGCGATATCAAGCCCGCCAACATCCTGGTGGATGAGACCGGCCAGCCGAAGATTCTCGATTTTGGCGTAGCCCGGTTCACCGATTCGGACGCGAATGCCGCCGCCCAAACGAACCTCGGGGAGGTGGTCGGGACCCTGGCCTACATGAGTCCCGAGCAGATTCTGGCCGATCCGCGACAACTCGATGCGCGCAGCGATGTGTATTCCCTGGGCGTGTTGCTTTATGAACTCCTCGCCGGACGCCTGCCCTACGAAGTCAGCCCGCAAGTACATGAGGCGGCGCGCGCCATCCGGGAACAGGATCCGGCGCCACTTCGCGAGATCAGCGGCTTCGGCCACGCCGATCTCGAAACCATCGTCGACAAGGCCCTCGAGAAGGATAAAACCCGGCGGTATGCGTCGGCCGCCGAACTGGCCGCCGATCTGGACCGATTTCTGAGGAACGAACCCATTTCCGCCCGGCCGGCTGGCGCGATTTATCAAATTCGAAAGTTCGCCGGCCGCCACAAGGCTTTGGCCGCCTCCACCGCGGCGGTGTTCCTGGCCGTTCTGGCCGGAATCGTTGTGAGCACCGGCCAGGCGATCCGCGCTGATCGCGAACGCGACCGCGCCTTGCGCGCCGAGCAGACCGCCAACGCGGTGAACGACTTTCTGCAAAACGATCTGCTGGCCCAGGCGGGCGCCCGGGCCCAAGCCTCCCATCACGGCGATTCTGATCCGAACCTGAAAGTGCGCACCGCCCTCGATCGCGCGGCCGCCAGGATCGCAGGCAAGTTCGATTCTCAGCCGCTGGTGGAAGCAGCCATCCGGCGCACCATCGGACTTGCTTACTACGACATCAGCCTCTATCCGGACGCGGAGCCCCAACTCCAGCGTGCCGCGGATATCCGAAAGCGCGTGCTCGGCGCGGAGCATCCGGACACCCTGACCAGTCTCCATGAGCTCGCCGTCCTCTACAACTATCAAGGCCGCTATGCGCCGGCCGAAACGCTCTTCAAGCAGGTCCTGGAAGACCGGCGGCGGATCTTGGGACGTTACCACAAAGATACGCTGGCGGTAATGTCCGACCTCGGCCTGGCGATCGCTTATCAGGGCGACGACGTGCGCGCCGAAGCCATCTTCGCGAGCGTTCTTCAAGCGAATCGGCGCGTCCTGGGCGAGCATCATCCGAATACGCTTTCAGTAATGGATAACCTCGCCTCCGTAGATATGCGGCTGGGAAAGTATGCTGCATCCGAGGAGCTTCTCCAGAAAGAAGTGGAACTCTCCCGTCGCGTGCTGGGACCGGAGCATCCCGACGCCATCAATGGCATGCACAATCTGGCGACGGTCTATCGCGCCGAAGGAAAGTACGCGCAAGCCGACGCGCTCTTTTTGGCCGCCCTCGATGCGCGGCGCCGCGCGTTGGGCGACGACCACTGGGAAACGCAAAACACACGCTTCAGCCTGGGGCTCTCCTACCGGGCGCAGGGCCGGTACACCGAAGCGGAATCGCTGTTCTTACCCGCCGCCGAGGCGCTCCGCCGGGGACTCGGACCTGAGCATCCGCTCACGCTCAAAGCCATGTATTATCTCGCTGAGCTGTACCGGCGCCAGGGGAAGTTCGCCCAGGCGGAGCCCCTGTTCAACCGAGTTCTGGAAGCGAGGCGCCGCATCCTGGGACCTGACAATCTGTTCACCGCCCAGGTCCAGGCATCCACGGGCGAAATGAACCTGCAGCGCCGTGCCTGGTCCGCTGCGGAAGGCCCGCTCCGCGAAGCTCTCAGAATTCGCGCAGCCAAGAGTCCCGATACATGGGAAAAGTATTACGCCGAAAGTCTGTTGGGCGTCAGCTTCTCCGGCCAGAACAAGTATGCCGAGGCCGAACCGCTTCTAAGCTCCGGCTACCAGGGATTACTCAAATACCAGTCCAGCATGCCCGTGGAAAACCGGCGAGACGTCGAGCAGGTTCGGCGCTGGCGCGATCAACTGGCCCTCCGCTGACTAACCGCCGCCGCGCGACATCGCGCGCAGCAACCACGCCTTGGCAAGTTTCCAATCCCGCCGCACGCTCTGCGCGGACAACCCCAGCACTTCCGCCGCTTCCTCCATCGTCAAACCCCCGAAAACTCTCAGTTCAACCACCCGAGCCCGGCGCGGATCGAGTTGACTCAAGCTAGTGAGTGCGTCATCCAGCTCGATCAGCTCGGCCGCCCGCATCGAATCCGGAGCCGGCACTTGATCGGGAATCAAATCCGATGCCCATTGCTTTCCCCCGCCGCGTTTCGCGGCGTCCCGGCTGCGTGCGGAATCCACCAGGATGCGGCGCATCAACTGCGCCGAAACGGCAAAAAAGTGCACCCGATCCTTCCAGTCGACGCCGTGGACATTTACCAGGCGCACGTACGCCTCGTGCACCAGTGCGGTGGTCTGCAGCGTCTCGCCAGGACCCAGCTTGTGCCGGTAGTACCGGGCGAGGTTGCGTAATTCGTTATAAACTAACGGGATGAGCCGCGCTTGCGCCGAGGCATCCCCGTTCGTCCAAGCTTTCAGCAGCCTGGTGATGTCCCCCGCATCGGCCGCCCCCATCTTCCACCCGTATCTGCTTTTGCCATTATAACCGCGGCCATTCAAAAATAATCCGGCGGCACGTTTAGCGCTTTGGCCCGCTGTTTCCGGTTATTCGATAGGAGAACGATTCTGCGGTTGATTTGTCCGCAGCAGTTTTAACCCAAGTGACCATTCCAAGGAGGCTTACAATGATGCAGGGTAGACGACTGGCTGGCCCCACGGCCGCCATCTCAACCTTTGCCGCCATTATGCTGGCGGGAATGATGTTCGTCCCATCTCCTCAGGTCCGCGCGCAAAATGATAACAACCAGGGGAACCCGGATGATTCCAGGATTCAACAGGGCTTTGCGATTGCCCCTGTGCCGCTGAATCTCGCAGGAAAGAATCGGGAGCTGGTTGGACTGGGCAGTTACATCGTCAACGCGCAGGCGGATTGCAACGGGTGTCACACCCTCAATCCCGCGGTCGAATATACGGCTACGGGAAATCCATATCTGCTTTCGCCCCCCTTCAGCGGAAAAGTAACCGTGGACCCCACACATTACCTGGCGGGAGGCAACGATTTCGGTCCCTTCCCGGGCGGCCCGGGTAGCATTCCACATCTCTACACGCGCAATCTGACGCCGGATAAAACCGGGCTGCCCGAGGGAGGTCACACATTTGCGGACTTCCAGCAGATTATTAGGCACGGCACGGATTTCGATCATATTCACCCGAGCTGTACCAGTCCTGGCACGCCGGACAACTGCCTGTCCTTTCCGTTCAACGGAGATCTTCTGCAGGTGATGCCGTGGCCGGCGTTTGCGAATCTGACCGACCACGATCTTCTCGCGATCTACACCTATCTGAGCGCGATACCGTGCAACCCCGGACCTTCGGGACTCGACCCCAAATTGTACGAGCAGAACGTTTGTCAATGAAATGATGAGGGCCGTTCACGGCTTCATCGTTTTCTGGGTCTGCTGTTGAGCTGCGTTGCGCCGTGGTTTACCATGGGCGGTCATGCCGCTTACCGCCCGCATTAAGAGCTGGTGGCGCGCCGGAGTTGACGGGTGCGTCCGCTATTGGGGCCGGATCCGCCCTGGGCCGGAAGCCCGGCGCGGCGCGGTTTGGGGAACGCTGGCCGGCGCACTTGTTTGCGTGGTCATCGCCGGACTGTATGCCCGCACTGGATTCGGTTACGCCTTCGACTTCGCGCTGGCGATCGCTTTAGCGGCGATTGCCATTCCGCTAACAGCGTTGGCCGTAGCCCTGCTGCTGACGATTGCGCGCAAACTGCCGCGCATGGCTACGGGGATGATCGTAGGCGCATGCCTGATCGTGATGCTGGCCTGGGGGCCGCCGCAGCTTGGCTTCGTGATGGCGATCGCAGTGGGGCTGGCGGATGGCTTCCTGGGCGCCACCATCGCTACGTTCGCCGCCGGGCATTTGGGCGAGGCGTCGCTATCGAAGAAGATCATCACCGTGGCGCTGTGCGCGATCGGGGTGGCGATCAATGCCGGAATCCTGTGGCTGTTCCTGCACGAAGGGTCGATGGAGAAGATCATTTCGTGGAAGCCGCCGGCCGCCACCATGCCGGCGGCGCTGCAGGCGGCGAATCCGGCGGAGAAGGGCGCGTATCCCGTAAAAACGCTGTTTTATGGGTCGGGCATGGACAGCCGGCGGCGGGAGTACGGCAAGACCGTGGCGATCAGGACGCGCATGGTGGATGCGTCGGATTTCTTCAAGGATTTCGAGGGCTGGAAACGTTGGGCGCGCCGGAAGTATTGGGGCTTCGATATGGACAAGCTGCCCCTGAACGGGCGCGTGTGGTATCCGGACGGCGACGGGCCGTTCCCGCTGGCGCTGATCGTGCACGGCAACCACGATATGGCCGAGTTTTCCGACCCGGGCTACGCGTACCTGGGGGAGCTGCTGGCCAGCCGGGGATTCATTCTGGCGTCCGTCGATGAGAATTTTCTGAACAGCGGACTGTTCCACGATCCGCCCAAACAGCAGCCCGTGCGCGGCTGGATGCTGCTGGAACATCTGAAGCTGTGGCGTGAGTGGAACCAGGCGGCGGGCAATCCGTTCCGCGGCAAGGTCGACATGGCGCACATCGCGCTGATGGGGCATTCGCGCGGCGGCGAGGCGGCGGCCACGGCGGCGGCCTTTAACCGCATGCAATATTTTCCGGACAATGCGGACATTCGCTTCGATTACGGCTTCGCCATCCAGGCGGTCGTGGCTATCGCGCCGGCGGACGGACAATACAAGCCCGCCGGACAGCACCGCTGGATCCAGGACGTCAGCTACCTGACGCTGCAGGGCGCGCACGACGCGGATGTCTCGTCGTTCATGGGCAGCCGCCAGTGGGAGCATGTGCGTTATACCCAGCCGGGCCCCTGGTTCAAGGCGGAGATTTATGCGTACCGGGCGAATCACGGGCAGTTCAACACCGTCTGGGGCCGCACCGATGCGGGCGAGCCGTTGAGCTGGTTCCTGAATCTGAAGCCGCTGATGCCGGGCGACCAGCAGCGGCGCATCTCGAAGACCTACATCGCGGCGTTCCTGGAAGCTACCCTGAAGGGACGCCGCGAGTATCTGCCGCTGTTCCAGGACTGGCGCGTGGGGCGCGCCTGGCTGCCGGACACGATCTACATCAACCGTTTTCAGGACGCATCGTACGTGCCGGTGGCAGGCTATCAGGAGGACGCGGACATCACCACCACCACCGCGCCCGGCGGGCGCATCGCCGGCGACAAGCTATCGGTCTGGCGCGAGGGACGCATTCCATGGCGCGGTGGCGATCGCGATTACAACGGCGTCTTCCTGGGTTGGAACCGGGCTAAAGGTACACAGGCGGCGTCCTATACCATCACGCTGCCGGAGGGAGCGGCTACGCGGTGGCGCTTGAGCAAGGGCTCCACCATTGAGTTATCGCTGGCCGCGCTCGACGAAGATGCACCGCTGCCGGGCAAGAAGAAGGACGATAGGTCGAAGGAGCCGGACAAATCCAAGGCGAAAGATCGGGAGTCGCCAGACTTCACCATCGAACTGGTGGCCAGCGATGGTTCTACTGCCACGGCGCCGGTGAGCCGCTTCGCCGCGATTCCGCCGCCGCTGAAGGAGAAGTTCACGAAGCTCGATCCGATGGAGGACGTGGCCTACGAGAAAGATTGGGAGCCGGTGCTCCAAACCATGCGCGCACCACTGGCGGCGTTTCAAAACGGCGGCGCGAAGGCCTTCGATCCGGCCAAGTTGAACGTGGTGCGGCTGAAATTCGACCGCACGGCGATGAGCGTGATCTGCATCAGCAGCGTAGGTTTCGGACGGGAGGATTGATGAGAACATTCGCAATGATGTTTTTGATGGCCGCGGTTGCCTTGCCGGCCGGCGCGCCCAAGGGTTTCGAGCACTGGACCAGCGCGGATCTGCAGGCGTTCGAGAAGAAGCTGTCGCCTAAGATGAGTGCGCGGAAGATAGCCACCCAGCCGCTGGCGAATTGGGGCAACCATAACGCGTTAATCGCGCACCGGGAAGGCGACGGCGAAGCGGAGCTGCACGAGACCCAGAACGACGTGATGGTGATCGAGAGCGGCGCGGCCGTGCTGGTGGTGGGCGGCACCGTGGTGGATCCGAGGACCACCGCGCCGCACGAGATACGGGGACCGTCCATACGCGGGGGCGAAAAGGTGGCGCTGGCGGCCGGGGATGTGGTTCATATACCGGTCAAGGTGCCGCATCAGATGCTGGTGGGCGCGGGGAAGCAGATAACGTATTTTGTGGTAAAGATCGATTAGGGTGGGCGCCCCCACGGGTTGGTTTGTCGTAGAATAGTAAACATCGGGCCGTGGCGCAGCCTGGCTAGCGCGCTTGCTTGGGGTGCAAGAGGTCCCGAGTTCAAATCTCGGCGGCCCGACCAAATTCCACAAACAGTTACAGATACCGGCAGTTCCGAGACATGGGGCTTGGAGTCCAATTGGCGTCCAAACTTGGTAGTGGATCAGTTTGGGGTTTCAGGCGGGTCAGACAGATTAACAGTCTCGCCGAGATCATCCTGACCGGGCGGCGTCATCGCGAATCAGAGGCTGCTCGCGCTTCAGTAGACGCAGAGCCAGGGCGGAATCATGACCAGCAGGAATCTCGCCCGTCGGCTGGAACGGCTCGAAGAGAGCCTGCTGCCGGTCCTCGAAGAGCCGATTGTACTGAAGATCATCTGCGTTTCACGGGACGGCAGCAGCCGAGCCCGCCGACTGCCGCCCAGCAGCCCGGGTGGGGCTGGCCGATTTCCAGGAGTGAGGAGAGACATGTCACATTCGCACAATTTCCGAGCCGCCATTCTGCCGGTCATTTGCTGCATGCTGGCGTCCGGTTTGGACGCCCAGGAGCCGGTCATCCTGATGAAGAACTGGCCGGCTCCCTTGTACTGGCAGCCTTCGCTGAGCCAGGCGCAGAAGCCCATGGCGGCTGCGTCGGAGGACCGGCCGGCAGCCGCGGCTGCGGTCGCGCCAACGATCACGCCGCCCCTGCTGTTTGTAGGGATGGCGCCCTGCCGGATCATGGATACGCGGGGAAACGGATTCACTGGAAGCTTCGGTCCGCCGGGTATCTCGGCAAATACGTGGCGGACCGTGCCGATTCAGCAATCCAGTTGTGCGATTCCGGCCACGGCGCAGGCCTACTCGTTGAATGTGACGGTGGTGCCTCCAGGTCCGCTGGGGTACCTGACGATCTGGCCCACCGGGGAGACCCAACCCACGGTCTCCACACTGAACGACCTGACCGGCCAGATTCTGGCCAACGCCGCGGTGGTGGCGGCAGGGACCGGCGGCAGCGTGAACATATACGTGAACCAGACCGCCAACGTGATCCTGGACATCAACGGTTACTATGCCTCCGCTACGGACTTGCAAGGCAACACCGTTTTGGGAGTGGGAGCGCTAGGGGGCGATACCAGCGGAGCGAATAACACAGCCATCGGGCAGAACGCGCTGCTCACCAACAAAACCGGGATGGAAAACACGGCCATCGGGGTTGGCGCGCTGAGCAACAGCACCGGCGGCAATAACATCGCCCTCGGCTATCAAGCCGCGGAAAACGTCACCACGACCAGTAACAACATCGATATTGGCAACCTGGGTAGCGCTGGTGACAGCGGCGTGATCCGCATCGGAACCACGTTCGCCCAAACCACCGCTTACATGGCGGGCATCTACAACAGCACCATCAGTGGTTCGCCGGTGGTAGTCAACTCCAACGGGCAGCTCGGCGTCGGCCCGGCGGGAGTAAGTGCCGTGAACCCGCAGCAGGTAGCGCTGCTGAAGTGGTTCCCGGCGTACGAGTCCCAGTTCAGCGTAGGCAGCGGACCCTCCGGCGTGGCTTTCGACGGGGCCAATATTTGGGTGACGAACGCCCTCGACAACAGCGTTACAAAGCTGCAAGCCAGCACCGGGGCCATTCTAGGCGCGTTCAACGTGGGCACCTACCCCTCCGGCGTGGCTTTCGACGGAGCCAATATTTGGGTGACGAACTTCAATAGCAACAACGTGACCAAGCTGCGGGCTAGCGACGGCACGCCGCTGGGAACCTTCGGCGTGGGCACCCGCCCCGTCGGCGTGGCTTTCGACGGCGCCAACATCTGGGTGGCGAACTCCGGCAGCAACAACGTGACCAAGCTGCTAGCCAGCACCGGGGTTGTTTTAGGCACGTTCAGCACGGGCGGCTACCCCTACGCCATTGCTTACGATGGGGCCAACATCTGGGTGGCGAACGCGGTCAGCAACAACGTGACCAAGCTGCAAGACAGCAACGGGTCCGTTCTAGGCACGTTCAGCGTAGGCACCGCACCCTCCGGCGTGGCTTTCGACGGAGCCAGCATCTGGGTGGCGAACACGGGCAGCAACAACGTGACCAGGCTGCAAGCCAGCACCGGGGCGCTTCTAGGCACGTTCAGCACCTTGAACCTCTCCCCCTATGGCGTGGCTTTCGACGGGGCCAACATCTGGGTGGTGAACTCCGGCAGCAACAACGTGACCGAGTTCCAAGCCAGCACCGGGAGCTTTCTCGGCTCGTTCAGCGTGGGCGCCAACCCCTTCAGCGTGGCTTTCGACGGGGCCAACATCTGGGTGGCGAATTTCAGCAGCAACACCCTGTCGAAGCTTTAAGAGCGAACGGCGCGGAACCCATTTCCAACTTCTACGCCACGCCGCAGGTAATCCGGCGCGGAGCGCAAGCCCGAATCTGCTTCGGCGTTTAACCGGGCCAAGAGTGTCCGCATGGAGCCTCCCATGGAGGCGTTACGTCCCGAACAACTTGCAAGTCGAGAGTTGGAAGGCAGAAGCCGCCGTGCCCATCTCTGTGAAAAGACCGTGCAGAGGCCGGCAATAAAGTAGCGTGTGCAAGTTTGGGTGAGGCCCGCGAAAAGCAGTCCCTCAAGACGGATCGCGATGAACCAGTTCGGGAGCGAATGCGGGAATGCAGACGGCAATGTACTCCGCGCCGCCGGGCTCCGGCGAACTGTAGCGCACCCACTCGCCGCGGTGCGTAGTGATCGCCTGGCCGGCCCTGACATCCATTGTCTCCGATGGTGTTTCCACTCGCAGCAGACCTCGCAACACTACGGTATGCTCATCGAACTCGGGAGTTTGGCCAGGTTCGATCCAACCCGCCGGACTCTCCATCCGCGCAATACTCACAGCCGTCGTCGCGGAGTTGACGCGGCCGATGTATTCCGAAATTTGTTTCGGAAGGTTGCCGGCGGCTGAAATGATGGTCGGTTCTTCGATCAGGTCAGGCATGGATATCCTTATCCATCAATTTGGTAACAGTGCCAACTCCGGGTCTGGCGCCCAGTCGTTTTGTTGGTGCGCTGCTCAGAATCCTCACAATACATCAGAATCGCACGCGCCGCACCTGCCCGCCGCACCTTCGGAAGGCGCGGCACTGCTTTCCGGTCCGTCTGAGCTTCCGCTTTCCTCCGGATCGAGCTTCCGCGTTGCGGCTTCCGCATCGTGATATTTTCGCGCCACTTCGGTCAGTTCCGAAGGGGCGAGTGCGAGCAACTTTTCGTCGGGGAGCGAGGCCTAGTAACCCGATAATTCCTTGCGGTCAATCTGCAGGATCGCGTTCTGGGTAGTTTACCGGTAGCAGCGGGCCGGCCTCATTGTACCGTCACCTGTAATGGCAGAAAAGTATTGCTTTTCGTCATGAACCAGGTGACGCCTTCCTGAATCAGGGTGATCCGCAATTCAAAGTTGCCGGTCTGGTTCGGAGCGACAACGCGGACGTCGGCGTTCACCGTCTGGTTTGGAGCCACCGCCGACGGCAGCATGGTCCTCTCGCCTTCTATAGGAAGCATCTGGCCGTCTTTGAACCACTTGTAGGAGATGGTGACGGGATACCGGCCTACCGAGGCCCAGGTGTCTGTTCCAGGATTCTGAATCTGAACTGGAATCTTCAAGTCCTGTGCGGGGTGAAGAGTCAAACTGGTTGTCGGGCTGGTCAAAACCTGGCGATAAGAGCTGAACGCCTGCCCGGGACCTTCGGCTGATTCGGGGTTAGTACGAGGAGTGTCACGGCAACCAATCCCCAGGCAGCAACAAATAATCGCCAGCAAAGCTATTGCGGGCGCCTGGAAGAGCCGGCACGCGGACAGCGGCATTCCGGCTCTTAAAATCCGCAACGACGAGGCGAAACCCATTCGATCAGGCATGACGCAGAGATATAATTTACCATAGGACGCATCGAGATCACTCACGGCGCGAAGTAACCAAACAAATCCAGAACCAGGTATGTGTTGTTGGTGGCATACGCGCTAATTTGCGTATTGCTCGTGGGAACAATAGCCATATTGCTGGTCACCTCTCCGTTTAACGCATTGAGCGTTGATACCACTGGCTGCAAGCCGCCCTCCGGCCATAACGTCAGGTAGCCCAGAAATCCCTCCGGCACCACCGTGGCATTCAAAACATACGCTTGCGCCGCGCTTGTTCCTCCGCAACCGGCCCCGATTAAATTCACGTTGATGGCGCCCTCGAACGGCGCTGCGCCTGTTGGATTGCGTGTGTCCAGCGCCCGGCACGGCGGCAATGCATAGAGTGACAATGCGCCTCCCGCCACCGGCGCGAAGTACCCGTTGATATCCACGAGCAGATCCGTCGCATCGGTGACATAAACGTTGATACTGCCCGCCGTACCCGCCGGCGATATGGCCGCATTCGCCTCCACAGTCCCGGTCGGGTCGTTCAGGGTTGATACTACTGGCTGGATTTGTCCAGCCGGCCATACCGTCAGGTACCCGACCGCGGCCGGCGGCACCAATGTGAAATTCAACGAGTACGCCAGCGCTGTCGATGGCACGTTGCAACTGCCGGAGAGCAGCGGCAGCGTGGTCGTGCTGCCCGCGGCCAGGGTTCCCGTAATGACCGTCTGTGGCGCGCCGGCTCGCGTGTCCACGAGCCGGCACGGGGTCACCGGATAGAAGCCCAATGCCGCCGAATCGTCGGATATAAAATAGCCGTCGATATCCAGCACCACGTCGGTGTCGTCGGTCGCATACACGCTGATAGCACCCCCGGTTCCCGCCGCCACAATCGCCGCATTCGCTTTCACCTCTCCATCCAGCGCATTCAGGGTCGATACCACAGGCTGATTTTGGCCGGTGGGCCACACCGTTAAGTAACTCAGTTCCGCCTGCGGAACCACGGTTACGTTCAAAGAATAAGCCTGGGCGTTGGCAGGGATGTAGGTGCAGGGTGCGCTGGGTAGCGTAAAGCTGCGCGACGTTCCGCCGGATACCGACGGCGGTCCGAAGCCGGGTGGCTTGGTGCTGTCTCGCGTATCTACAACCCGGCACGGCGCCATCGGAATAAAACGCAACGCCGCGGTCGATGGTGACACAAGAATGCTCCCGCTGGTTCCGCTAACCCCGGGCGATAACAAATCGTTGGCCGTGAGTGTTGCGTCGCCGGGAGTCACCAACGAGGCCGAAAACGTTCCAACCCCATTGGTAAGTGTCGCGTCGCCGGGCAACGTGGCTGATGGGTCCGTGCTCGTAAAATGCACCGGATCGTTATAGGCGGTCACTATACTGTTCCCGGAATCCAGGGCCGTCACCGTGAATTGAATAGGTAGCCCTGCGGTTGCGTTCGCCGGCGCCGATATGGAGAGCTTCGTAGCCGTCCCCGGCCCGGTGCCGGTGATCGTACTGAAGTTTGCATTAACCGCCAGCGTACCGTAGCTCGTGGCGACGGTAAGCGGATTTGTGTGCGACACGGAGCTGCCGTTAATAGTCGAGGAGGCGAACTCGTACTCCACGCCGCCGATAGATTGGGGATCTGTGAAGGTAAGGCTGCAAACAC
>DATGGM010000141.1:0-4974 GCA_035308525.1 Bryobacteraceae bacterium | reverse complement strand
GGTGGCCCGCGCGGAGTTTTGTTACCATTCCTTACACAAGGATCCTATTCTTTTACCACACCGCCGGACATGCAAGCAAGCCCACACGTCAACTGGGGCTGGATCCTCGAAATCGGCGACTTCCCTAGAATATCAGAACCGTTACAGACGTGCAAGCCCCTTTTTCATTTATTTTCGCGGGCTGGTTTGTTATCGCTATACTACTGAAACATATACAGTTATAATGACATAAAACCGCCCAAGGAGAAGCCTTGAAAACCAGCCGCAGAACATTCCTGGCCGGCGCCGCCAGCCTTCCCGCCGCGGTTCTGACCGCCGCTGAACCGCCCGCACTCGATGGATTCGCTCTCGCCCGCCGCCACAAAATTGTCCGCACCCTCCCCACCCCCGATTTCTTCGAGGGCATGCTGCTCGGCAACGGCGACATTGGCGTGTGCATCACCGTGCGTCCGGATGCTCTCGGGCTGCATATCGGGAAATCCGACTCATGGGACATTCGCGTCAGCGAGGAGCATGCCCGCCAGGTGCGGCCCTTTAGCGAAGTCCTGGCGCTGTGGGATCGGGCCAGCCAGGAAGCCAAGGCCCAGGGCAAACCGGACGCGACCTATCTGGAAGACAGCAACGCGGCCCTACGCGCCTACACCGAAAAAGTCGATTCGTCGTACCGCAAGAGCTGGCCGCGGCCATGGCCCTGCGGGATTGTATGGGCGCATTGGAATGCGCTGGACCTGCGCGTAGTGCGCCAGGAATTGGATCCCGCCAACGGCTTGTTCTCCCTGGCGCTGGCGCGCGGCGGGCAGACCTTTCATTTATATTGCTTCGTCAACACCACCACCGGGCACATCTGTTCGTGGTCGGAAGAGCCGGCCCAGTTCTCGGCGGTCACTTATCATCCCAACCTGGACGCAGCGGCCCGGCTGCCCAATCCGGAAACCCGCGCGGCGAGCAACCAAGATACGGCGGAATTCACCTGCTTCCAGCGCTTCCCGGCGGTGGCTCCCACGGAGGAGACGCCCGACCCGGCGCCGGGTCCCCAAGATCGCTGTTTCGCTCTCAGCGGAGTGCTGCGGGGCGCCTGGGAAACCGCCGCGGAAGGCGCCATCTTCCGCAGCCAGCGGACGCAAGCCCTGCGGCTGGACCTGGCGTTGTACACCCCGCGCGACGATGCCGACCCGGCGGGCGCGGCGGCGCGCGTCTCCCACGCTTGCGCGGGCCGCCCGCCCCGGCAGATGCAACGCGAATCGGAAGCCTTTTGGAAGGACTACTGGTCGCGCTCCGCGGTCGAGATGGCGGACGTGGAGCTGGAGCGCCTGTGGTATCACAACCAATACTGGCTGGCATGTTGTCTGCGCGCGGGCAAAGTTGCGCCCGGCCTGTTCGGCAACTGGACCAGCGGCAAGATAGGCACCGCCTGGCACGGCGACTATCATATGAACTACAACACGCAGCAGGTCTTCTGGGGCGTGTTTTCGAGCAATCACCCTGATCAGCATCTCCCTTATCTCGAGATCGTCGAGAATCTCCTGCCGATGGCGGAGGCGACCGCCAAAGAGCACTTCGGCCTGCCGGGCGCGTATTTTCCGCACTCAGCCTATCCCGTGCCCAGCCGCGTGGTGCCCTACCCTGCCCCGCCCTGGGCTTACGAGATCAGCGAAACGCCCTGGACCGTGCAAAGCCTGTGGTGGCACTATCTCTACACGCTGGATGAAACGCTGCTGCGCCGGATCTATCGGCCGCTGCGGGAGGCCGCGCAATTCCTGGCCGCGTACGGGAAGCGCGGCGTGGACGGCAAGTTCCACATTCAGCCCACGGTATCGCCAGAGAATTGGGGCTTCACGGTGGACCAGCGGCTCAACCGGGACTGCATCATGGACTTGGCCCTGGCGCGGTTCTTGCTTGTCGCGGCGGCCGAGGCTTCCGAAAAGCTGGGCAAAGATGCGGACGAGCGCCGCCGCTGGGCGGAGATCGGCGCCAACCTGGCATCCTATCCCACGGCAAAGGGTCCCGCCGGGGAAGTGTGGCTCGACGTGCCCGGCGCGCCTACCAGCTGGATCTACAACGTTCCGGTGACGCTGGCGCCCGTCTTTCCGGGCGAGCAGGTGGGCTTGGGCAGCGATGCGCGAGATCTCGAAATAGCCAGGCGGACGGCGGCCAGCGTCCGCCTGGAAGGCGGTAACGATATCGTCTACCAGCCGCTGATCCGCGCCCGCCTGGGCATGCTGGATCTCGCGTGGTTCAAGGACGAGGTGCGCTATTGTCAGCTACCCAACGGGATCGTGAATGACCGGGTCAGGCAAACGGGCGGGCGGTACGGCGAAGATACCAATTTCGATTTCATGATGCGCATGGGTGTCTGGACCGAAAATCTCTCGCTGCCGGCCGTGCTGAACGAGTGCATGCTGCAGAGCTACTCGGGCATCCTGTTTCTGTTTCCGAATACCGCCAACCTGGGACGCGCGCGTTTTCAGAACCTGCGCGCGCGCGGCGCTTTTCTGGTGAGCGCGGCGTGGGACGGCCGTGGGGTGTCAGGAGTGGAAATCACCAGCGAGAAGGGTGGCCTGGCCAGAATCGCCAATCCGTGGCAGTCTGGGCGCGTGGCGGTAACGGCGCTGCCATCCGGCGCGGCGGTGCCGGCTCAGACAGCGGGCGGCATCATCCGCATCGAGACGAAGGCCGGCGCGCGTTACAGAATCAGCCGGGCGTAAACCGAGCTACTCGGGACCGGCGGCGCGCCGGGCATTCACCGCCGCTCCGAGTATCGCCAGATCGTGGCTGCTCGAAATGATTTCGAAGAGGCTGCCCTGCAGCGGGCTCATCTTCACCATCTCGTGAATGTACTGGCCGACCAGTCCCAGGTCGACATACTGGGCGTTCGGCCCCAGGATAAAGAATTTCCCCGGTCCATCCAGGTGAATACTGGAAGCCGATCCGGCCGCCAGCGCGCGGTGCCAGTGCTTCACGAACGCGCTGCAGCGGGCGTCGCCTTCGTGCGCCGCGGCGAACACCTCTTCCGGCTCCATATCCAGAAATCGCAGGCGCATGGCGCGATGTCCCATGATGCCTTCCAGGTGACCGGCGCCGCCGCAACCGCAGAAGTGCTCCTTGGGGTCGAGCGAGACCACCATGTGGCCGCCCTCCCAGATTCCTTCGGTCTGCGGATAACGCCCGAAACCCACGCCGTCTCCGAGGTACCAGATCCGGACCAGCTTTTCCAAGTGGCCGCGGGTGGCCGCCACGCCCGCGGCAATGGCATCGGCATCGTTCAGGACCAGCACCGACGCTTTCAGTCCGCCGCGCGCCAACACGCCGCAAAGGGCCGTGGCGAATGCAAAGCCCTTGATCTGCTGCAGATTGGGGGACTCCTCCACGATCCCGTTGCGGATCACTCCCGGAAAGCCCACGCCCACACTGTCGATCTGCTTCTGGCGGGCGGCCAGTAAGACCTGTTGCCCGATCAGTTCGGCAATCTCGTCGCCCGTCATGGTGCGCAGCGCGTCCGGATTGTCCTCGGAGTCGGGAAAGATCCGGACCGGGCCGGTGAGCGCGTTGTCCTCCACGACGCCTACCGCAACTTGCCGGGTTGCCAGGACGCCGATTGTTTGCCCCATTTTCGTCTCCACTATTCCTACAGTCGCGTCAGTTTGTTCAGGCCGTTGAAGGCGGCGGCCTTATAACATTCGGCCAGAGTCGGATAATTGAAAACCGTATCCACGAAATACTCCACGGTCCCGTTGAGAATCATGACCGCCTGCCCGATGTGCAGCAGCTCGGCTGCGCCTTCGCCGATGATATGCACGCCCAGAATTTCCTTGGTCTCGCGGTGAAAGATGAGCTTCAACCGGCCGGTGGTGTCGCCGCGAATCTGGCCGCGGGCGATCTCGCGATAGAAAGCCACACCCACCTCGTATGGCACGTCTTCATCCGTCAACTGCTCTTCCGTCTTGCCGATGAACGAGATTTCCGGAATGGTGTAAATACCATATGGATAAGTCGCCGGATTGGAATGCACCGGGATCGCGAAGGCCTTGGCCGCCGCGATGCGCCCCTGCTCCATGGAAACCGATGCCAGGCTGGGAAAACCGATGACGTCGCCGACCGCGAAGATGTTGGGCTGCTTGGTGCGGTAACAGCCGTCCACCGGAATGCGGCCGCGGGCATCGGCTTCCAGACCTGCCGCCGCCAGGTCCAGCTCTTCCACATTGCCCTGGCGCCCGACGGCGTAGAGGAGCGCGTCGCCCGAGATTTTCTTCTTGCTCATCAGGTTGGCGACCACGCCTCCGGTGGGTGTCTCCTCTACGCTTTCGACTTCCTCGTTGAGGCGCATGGTCACGCGGTGATCCCGCAGGTGATACGAGAGCGCCTCGACCATTTCCGAATCCGCAAACTCCAGCAGGCGCGGCCGCTTCTCCACCAGAATGACGCGTACTCCCAGCGCCGCGAACATGCAGGTATATTCCACCCCGATGACGCCGCCGCCTACCACGATCAGGATCTTGGGGACCTCCGGCATCTGCAGAATCTGGTCGCTGTTGATGATTGTGCGGCCGTTTAACGGCACTTTCGGCGATACCGACGGCTTGGTCCCGGTGCCGATGATGATGATGCCGGCCTCATAGTCGGACACGCCCCGGCTGTTCTCCACGCGGACGTGCGTGGGATCCACAAACTTCGCGGTGCCGAAGATCAGCTCGATGCCGTTGCGCGAAAGCTGTGCCTGGGTGATGTCGGTTTCGGTCTTGATCACGTGCTGGACGCGGAAACCCAGGTCCGCCATGGTGATCTTTTCCTTCACGCGGTAATTGACGCCGTAGATGCCCTGATATGCGAATCCGGTGAGGTGGAGCACGGCCTCCCGGGTGGTTTTACTGGGAATGGTGCCGGTGTTGATGCAGGCGCCGCCAACCACCTCGCGCCTCTCGACGAGAGCGACCCGCTTGCCGGACTTGGCGCCCTGTATGGCCGCGCGCTGTCCGG
>DATGGM010000140.1:0-2321 GCA_035308525.1 Bryobacteraceae bacterium | reverse complement strand
CCTTCCGAAATGCCCGACTCGATATAGCCGACCACCTTGCGGTACTGCTCGTCGCTCACCAGCGGTCCCATCTGGCAGGCGGGATCCATTCCTGGGGCCAGCTTAATGTCGGAAGCGATCTGGCTGACGCCTTCGACCACGCGATCGAACACCTTTTCGTGGATGTAGAGGCGCGAGCCTGCGCAGCAGCACTGCCCATGGTTGAAGAAGATGGCGCTCGATGTGCCCTGAATGGCCTGGTCGATCCTGGCATCGGGGAACACGATGGCCGGTGATTTGCCGCCCAGTTCCAGGGTCACCTTCTTCAGGTTCCCGGCGGCGGCATGAACGATCAGCTTGCCAACTTCGGTGGACCCGGTGAAGGCGACCTTGTCTACCAGGTCATGGGCGGCCAGCGGCGCACCTGCTCCCTCGCCGTAGCCCGTCAGCACGTTGACCACGCCGGCCGGGAATCCGGCTTCATTGATGAGTTCGGCCAGCCGCAGTCCCGTGAGCGGCGTCTGCTCGGCGAGCTTCAGCACAATCGTGCATCCGCACGCCAGCGCCGGCGCCAGCTTCCAAACGGCCATCAGCAGGGGGAAATTCCAGGGAATGATCTGCGCTACTACGCCGATCGGTTCCCGCAGCGTGTAGGAGTGGAAGTCGTGGCCGGCCGACAAGGGCAGGGTCTTGCCGGAAATCTTGGTGGCCCAGCCGCCCATGTAGCGGAACATATCCACGGCCAGGGGCACATCCGCCACGCGCGCAATCGAATAGGGCTTGCCATTGTCGAGCGATTCCAGCTCGGCGAACTCTTCCAGGTTCTGCTCCAGCAGTTCGGCCAGTTTCCACAGCATCCGTCCGCGCTCGGAGGGCGACATGCGCGGCCACGGGCCCTCGTCAAATGCCCGGCGGGCGGCCCGCACGGCGCGATCCACGTCTTCTGATTCGGCCTCGGGAACGCGGGTGATCACGTCGCCTGTGGCGGGGTTATAGACAGGGAAAGTCTGTCCGGCGGCCGCCGCGACAAATCTTCCATCGATGAGCATGCGGTGATCTTTTTGGACAAAGTCGGCGGTACGTCCGCTGACGCGAGGGTCGATGGTGACGGTAGCCATAGTTTGGACCTCCAGTGCTTCCGGTCACGAGTCCAGGCACAGCAGAGGAAGGCCGGCCTGGCGGTTCTTCCGGGGACGAACGACCGGAAAATGCACCATGGAACACTACCACCGCCGGCTGTGGATTGGCCAGAGCGCCGGCCGGAGGAACTGGGCAGGCAGCGGTGTTCGCAGCGCCGCATCTTCAGCCACCGGGAACGAGCGGATTTCTGCGGTGAAGCGTTTTCATCCCCCGCCAGTTGACTTTCAGCGCTGCAATCAGGCAATCTGCCACAAACCCCGCGGACCCGCACGCCCGCGGCTATTCCTCCCCCTATAGGAGATATTTCAAATGAACCTAAAGCTCCTCCCCCTCCTGCTGTGCGCAACAGGAATTGCTTTTGGCCAGGCCGACGCCAATTCCTCGCCCGACGCCAACGCCCGCCCCGAAAACTTGAATCAGCCGTCCACCGCGCCGCCGATGCTGGGTATTCACTGGGCGCGAGACTTCCAACCCAATCCCCGGTCCAGCGAAGAAGCCGCACAGCCGGCCGCGCGCGCCCGCCGCAGCCCCGACATGACGTATCACGGCGGCGTCATTATGCCTACGGCCAATACCGAGGCCATCTTCTGGGGCACCAGCTGGGGCTCATATTCCGGCGACAAGATCACCGGTATGGATTCCTGGTATCAGGGCTTCAGCAACTCCGATTACGCCAAGACCTCAGACGAATACACCGGCTCCAACGGCCAGGTGGGGCCCGCGACCAGCCATGGCGGCCACAAGATCGACACCTCCGCCTCCACCACTGGCAATAACACCTCCACGATCCTCAACGAGGTTTGCAAGGTCATCACCAACCCCGATCCCACCGGCAACGGCTACTACGCGGTGTACGCCGACACGCCCCGCGGCAACGCCGGCTACTGCGCGTATCACAGCGTGGGCACCTGCAATGGCATCCGCGTGCAGTTCGCCTACTTCTTCAAACTCGACGGGGACCCCGGCTGCGATCCCGGCGATACCTCCGGCCTGCACTCCCAGGGCCTGGCGGCGATCGCCAACGTGAGCGGCCACGAACTCTCCGAAGCCCGCACTGACCCCTCGAGCCCGGGCGCCTGGTACGACTCCCAGGGCGAAGAGAACGGCGACAAGTGCGCCTGGACGTTCGGCGCACCGCTGGTGACCTTCTCCAACGGCACGGAGTGGAAGATCCAGGGCGAGTGGTCCAACGCGGCCTACAA
>DATGGM010000139.1:0-2132 GCA_035308525.1 Bryobacteraceae bacterium | reverse complement strand
CGGCCGCCGCGTCGTTGGCGTTATAGGGGATACTGATGTCGAATTTGTCTTCCAGGGCGAAGATGATCTCGATCAAGTCCAGCGATTCGACGCCAAGGTCTTTCAGCGCCGTGTCGGGCGCCAGAGTCTCGAGTGGAATCTTGAGTTCCCTGGAGATGATTTGCCTGACTTCCTCGGTGATCGTCTCCACCCCTGTCACCTCCCCTGATCCTTCGAGCGAAGCGCCGGTTCTTCCCCAGCCTGGCCGAAAACGAGGTCGACAACGCCAGGCGGCGCACCCTCTCGCGCAAGTCTACCACTGCTCCTCGGCCTCGCAATAAGCGGCCCGGCAAGCCGGTGGCGCGAATACCAGGGCGGAAGGGTCGTGGATCAATTCGGTGGCCTCATCCTTCGACGAGCTCAGCGACTGTGTTGCGCGTCAAGCGGGTTGCCAAGGTTTTTGATCCCGAGCGATGGCGTTGAGGATGGTGAGGAGCTTTCGCATGCAGGCGATCATGGCGACCATCTTGGGCTTGCCGGCGGCGAGCAATCGCTGCCGGAAGGCCCGAATCGCGGGGTTGTGACGAACGGCTGCCATGGTCGCGACGAAGAGAGCGGCGCGGACGGAGCGCCGGCCGCCGCCGATGAAAGACTTGCCGCGCCACTGGCCAGATTGGCGGGTGAACGGGGCGACGCCTACGAGGCTGGCAACGGAGCGGCGATCAAGGTGCCCGAGCTCAGGGAGTTCGGCAATGAGCGCTCGGGCAGTGATGGAGCCGATGCCTGGCACGGAGGCGAGGAGATCCTCCGTGGCCCGCCAGGCGGGCGAGCCCCGCACGGTGGTGTCGATGTCGGTATCGAGCGCGGCCAGCTCCTTCTCGAGCATCCGGACCACCCGCTCGCAACTCTTGCGCAGCCGCTTGGGCAGCCGTGTGGCGCGCTGGCGTTCGGCCACCATGATGCCGATGATCTGGCGTCTGCGGGTGACCAGCTCGGCCAGCACTTGGGTTGCCTCATCGGGCAAGGCCCGCGGTTCGGGGCGGGTCGCCTCGGTAAAGCGCGCAATCATCTCGGCGTCGATCGGGTCGGTCTTCGCCCGCTTGCCCAAGGCCTGGGCGTAATGCCTGACCTGGGCCGGGTTCACCACCGCCAGCGGCAGGCTCGCCCCACCGATCGCTGCCGCCACCACATTCTCGTAGCCGCCCGTCGCCTCCACCGCGATCAGCCGCGGTGCCACCGCGCGCAGGCGCTCCACCAACTCCGCCAAGCCTTTGTCGTCGCGCGCCACGACAAAGGCTTCCCCGCCTGGCCGCACATGCACGTCCAGCCGATCCTTCGAGACATCAATGCCAACATACTGTGCGTCCATCTGAACCCTTCCTTGCTCAACCGGGCTCGCGTCGCGGCCCACACGACTGTCCGGGTTCAATGGAACGGCGACGGGAGTGCCGCGCTGAGCTACGGGCTTCCTGGCCCTAGGATGAGACGGCCTCCCCGTCACCACCGCACCGCCAACTCTAGCAGGCGCAGACGAAACAGACTTACAAGGATGAGGCCGGTTTGTTTGACCCTCATGCTGAGCTTGTCGAAGCATGGGGGTCGAACCGACCCAGTACCCACCAGAAAGGCGCGCGGTCAGAAATTGATGGCAAACCCGGTATCGATTTCCACCGCGCCATAGGCGGCCGGGTTCGTGCTGCTGGGCGTGCCGACCGCCGGATCGTATTTGGTGTAGGCGACCTGGCCTTCCAGATTGATCCCGGGCCCAAGGGCGTAGGTGCCGTTGAGGCTGACGCCCCAGACGGCGTCATGGCCCGCGTCCGGCGCCCCCTGATGGACCTGATAGAGACCATAGATGCCTTCCAGGCCGAGGGAGACGGCGTCGATCGTATAGTTGACGCCCGCCGCCCCGACCCAGCCGTCGGCGCCGCTGGTGCCGGCATCGGTGGAGGCGTTCGCGAAGAAGCCCTGGTTCGGATAGTTCACGTAGTAGGCGCCGGCGGCTCCGGCCGTCCAGCCGCCCGGAATTCCCAGCTGGAAGCCCAGGTTGTATTGCGAAGGCTTGTGATCGTGGGGCAGGGGTCCGCCCGCCCCGGTATGGGCCGTAAACGCCCATTGGCCGCCGCCGCCGGCCACCAGCGTCCAACCGCCGC
>DATGGM010000138.1:0-12501 GCA_035308525.1 Bryobacteraceae bacterium | reverse complement strand
TGGTCATCGGCGGCGAACTAAGTCGTTCCCGTTAGAACGACGCGCACTGGCCTTGCTTTTGCTTGGCCGTGTTCCCGCCGCCAGTGATGACCGTATTGTTCTGGCACTGTAGCTTGTTCCCCACCGTGTTGTTGGTGACCTGCGTGGCCGCGGTGTTGCCGTTGTCATCCAGGTTGTCAAGCACGTTGTTACCGATCAGCTGCGTTGCAGCGGTGTTGTATTGGACTTGAAGGCTGCCGTCGATCGTGTTGCCGGCACACGATGCTCCGCCGATCTGGACGGCTGCCGCATTGCTCTGATACTGTAAATCTCCACCCACGGTCGCGCCGCAGACCTGGTTTTTTGACGCGCTCGAGGGAAGATTCTGGACCTGCAGGTTGCCGCCGATCTTCGCCGTGTTGATGGTGAGCCCGCCGCCGGTGACCTGCACGTTTCCGCCCACGGTCGCGCTGATGAGGGTCAACGATCCCCCATTCTGTCGGATGTTGCCCGTGGCGCCGCCGAATATCAAGACGCAGTTCTGCCCCGCCGAGACGGTGATGCTGCCGCGGAACGTGCCGTCATACGACCCATTGCAGGCACTGCCGGACGCCGGCGCCGTCCCCGTGAAGGTGACGGTATAGGTTGCCGTTACGGGAGCCGCCGCATTGCCGGCTTTGTCCACGGCGCCGGAACAGGTGGCCATGTATGTTGCGGATCCATGGCCATTGGTCACACTAACGGCCAGGGTTGCGGGCGCGGCGACGCCGGACAGCGCATCGGTGGTTGCACACCCCGCCGCCGGTACGGAGCCATATGGGTAGGTGGAATTGTTCGTCACTCCGGTGACTGTAACCACGGGTGGAGTCAGATCGATATTCACCGCCTGAGTGTACTGCTGGCTGATGTTACCGGCATTATCGATGACCCGCACGCCGACTGAGTGCGCGCCTTCACCGCTCACATTGACGGTAGTGGTGGACCCTAGCGCGGTGCTCACCAGACCGCCGTCGATCCAGTAAAGGATCCGGCTGACGCCGCTGCCGGTGTCGCTGGCGGTAATGTTGACCGCAACCGGACTGCTGTTGTTCCAGCCGTTGCCGTTTGCCGCGGGATTGAGGCTGAGGATAGCGGTCGGAGGTGCGAGGTCCACGGAAGCGGGCGAGGGTAGGAGGATGATTCCGCTCAGGGCGTTCAAGGTCAAACTCACGTTGCCGCCTGAGACCGAGTAAGTACCGGCGCCGATAGCGTCCTGCAGCACCGTGCCGTCCGGATAATGCGCGCCCACGGGAATCACGGGAGTATTGGCGCTGGAGCCATTGTTCAGCGCCACGATGGCTGTTTCACCGCCCGGTATGGAGCGCGCATAGGCATAGGTGTTGGCGGCGGCCGAAGGCTGCTGGGTATCGCCGGTGAGCAGCGTGCCGAAGGTTCCGTTGACGAGGCAGGGGTGCTGCTTGCGCAAATGGCCCAGGGCCGTGTAAAACGTGATCACGTTCTGGTCCGGCGGGCCGTAGACGGTGGGATCGCCGGGCTGATCGGTCCACGGATAAGGCGCCCGCGTGTAAGGGTCGCCCACGGGACCATTCGATCCGTTGTTATGGAGCGAAGGCGCGTTGATGGCCGCCTCGTCGCCGTAGAAGACGGTAGGCGCGCCAATGTAAGTGAACTGGAACAAGGCCGCCAACTCGAGCCGCTGTTTGGCCTGCACCAGGCCGTTGTCGCCCAACTCGGTCATCACGTAGAGCGCGCGATTGGTGTCGTGTGAATCGATCAGGTCCATCATGTCGGCAGTGGCCTGCAGCGGATAGTCGTCGCGCACGGCCCGGTTGGCCGTGTCGAACTGGCTGGGCGTGAGCGGAATGATGGCATCGTTGCCGTTGTCATTGTTGTCTACCCAGTTGTAGGGCCAGCGCACGAAGCCGGTCACATTGCGGCGGAAGCGATAGTTCATTACCGAATCCATCTGGTCGCCGGCCAGCCACTGGCTGGCATTGGGCCAGATCTCGCCGATCAGCGGGCCGTTGGGATTGTAGCTCTTGGCGTAAGGGCGCAGCGCATGCCAGAAGTAATTCGGGAGGCTCGGCGCGCTATCGAAGCGCCATCCGCCGGCGCCCGCGCCATACCAGTGCATCATCACATTGTCGGGCGTTCCACTGTAGAAGAATTGCTGCACGGCGGATTGCGAGGGATCGATCAACGGCAGGCTGGTGAATCCGAACCACCCGTTGTAGTCGGTGGTCGTACACGGCACGTTGTTATCCAGGAATTGGAACCAGGTGCGCCACTCGGAGCTTAGAGACTGGCAGGCGCCGGTTGTGAAGAACTTGCCATACTCATTGAAGTAGGTGCTGTCGGAAGAGGCGTCTTCGAAGGTTCCGTCGAGAATGGCGTGCATGCCGCGCTGGTTCATGGCGGTCAGCAGCGACGTAAGCGCCGCATTTCCGCCCAGCGCCGGATCGATATTCAGAAAGTCGTCAGTGTCATAGCGGTGGTTGGAGTTGCCGTAGAAGATGGGATTCAGATACAGGGTATCGAAGCCCAGGCCCTGTATATAATCCAGTTCGTTCTGTATGCCCAGCAAATCGCCGCCGTAGAAGATGCTGCCGAAATTGTTGTAGCAAGGAAGGCTCGAGTTGTACGGATCGCAGAGCTGTGTATTCCAGGTGTTCACGGCGATGTTGCTCGAGGGCGAAGCGCCATAGAACGAGGGGCAGCCGGACGTGCTGCCCGGCACACAGTAGTCGTTGGTGGGGTCGCCGTTACGGAAGCGGTCCGGGAAGATATGGTAGACGTTGGCGTTGGCCATCCAGCCGGGAGTCACGAAATTGGGATCGTAAGCCGTAATCTGAAAGGAATCGAAAGGCTCGGCGCCGGTGGCGGCGCCCGGGCCATCTTTATTGAGGTTGTCGTAATCGTCAATGTAATCGTCGCTGTACCACGCGGTCCCCGAGCCGTTGAAGATCTCGAATTTGTAATAGACGATGGCGGGCGTGGCGGGCGTGGTGTAGTCGATGGTGAAGTAATCGTACGGCGCGCCGTTGACGGTTTGGTTTGGTAGAAAGCCATCGGCGAATCGAGCGGGCCGGTAGTATTGCCGGAAGCCGGGTCGAACAGGTAAACGCGAAGATTGACGCCGGTTGCGCCCAGGTGGGCCGTCTGAACACGGAGCGTCACCGTGGCGCCTGCCGGCACCGCGCCCTCCTGACTGCGGTAGTAGGGCAGGAACGTGTTGTGGTAGAGCGCCGAGAAATTCACGGTGCTCGAGGAATTCTCGATGGAAAAAGGCGGCGTGCTGGCGCCGTTGGCGGTGCTGTTGACGGCGTAGTATTGCGTGTAGGTGGCCGACGTGCCCACCTGTCCGCCGCCGTTATCGTTCGGAACCTGGCCGTAGACGTAGCCGCCACTGGAGGTCAGCAGTCCCAGGAAGAGGAACGAGGAGGGCATGCCGCCTCCGGTGATCGTAGACCACGGAATAGCTAGCTCACGGACGTTGCCGTTGCCGTTATCGGCATAGTTGCCGTAACCGGAAACGGAATTGGTCCAGTTGCCGTTTCCGTCGGCGTTCCGATATTCGCGGTAGCCGTCCTTGAAATAAGTGACGAATTGGGCCCGGAACGGCAGTGTGGCGATCTCTTCGCCATCGTAGTTGAAGCCGGTGAGGTTGCCATTGGCGTTGGTGCCGCCGTTGGGCGGATTCACGGGGTTCGCATCGATATAGATGACGGCGGCTTCGCTCAGATTGGCGTTGGTGATGCCCACGTAAAGATTCGACGCATCCCAGGTTATGTACCAGGTTTGGGCGGTGTTCGTTCCGATCTGGTTTGTGCCGTTCTGGGTGTTGCCGTACTCACCCGGCTGGATGACGCCATCGACGGACGGCGTACTGAATTGGGCCAGGAGAGGAAACCCACAGGCCGCAAGGGAAACGGCGGCCAGAGCAACGCGCAACGTGGCGGTGCGAGACATATCACCTTCCTAGGTATGGAATTTTATTTGGGACTGCGAACCAGACCAGAATACTTCCTGACGGCTCGCTGCGGAAAGTCCGCGCGGCCCGGATTGTGCCCATTCGTACTCCGGGAGCCTCCGACCTTATGGTTGAATGGTCACGCCGGGTCCTGTCTTACCGATTCTCCAGTTCCTTCAGTACGGCGGTCAGGACGGCGCCCAGCACCTCGAAACTATGGGCGGCAAGTTTGTCCAGGGTGTCTTCCGGCGTGTGCCAGTACGTCTTCTTGGTCGTGTCGAAGTCGATCAGGTCCACCGCGTTGACTCCCATCTTGACGAACGGCATGTGGTCGTCGTCGGTCGAGCCTTCGCCCTTATTGAAGTATTTGCCGTAGCCGAACCGCTCCGCCGTGCTCCAGATCAGCCGGCGCAGAGACGCGGAGGAGTTCTCTTCATTCATCACATCCAGATTCTTGCCGCCAATCATATCCACGTTGATCAGCGCTTTGATCCGGCTCAGCGTGCTGTCGGCGGCCCACTTCTCGGCCAGGTGACGGCTGCCGTAGAGGCTGTCGCTGTCGGACCACTGCCCGAACGATTCTTCACCGTCGAACCACACCAGGTCGATGTCGTCGTCGTGTGGTAAGCCTTGGACCGTGGCGGCCATTTCCAACAGGAACGCGGTTGAGGACCCGCCGTCGTCTGCGCCCACAAACCGCATTCCAGCCATCTTCTTGGTGTCATAGTGTCCGGTGATCACTACCGCGCGGCCGGACTTTCCCGGAAAGCGCGCGATGATGTTCACCATCGGGATCGGGCCGGCGGGTGTATGGCCGTTGAAGCTATCCTGGGTGACCTCGCATCCGCGCACCAGCTTCAATTGCGCGACGATGTAAGCCCGCAACCCTCGTAGCGCGGCGGAGCCCGGCGGACGCGGACCGAACGACACTGCTTTGCGCGTGTATTCCATGGCGCGCGCGCCGCTGAATTCGCGGCCCTGCGCGGCCATCGCCAGCACGAACGGCGCCAGTATCAAGAGGATTTTCTTGCGGTGCATATGTATCCGAGAGTGAAATTACGGTCCCGGTCCAGGAAATCCAAAAACGGAATCAGGAGCGCCGGCGGACCCAGCAACAGGGCAGCGGGAATGAACAGCAACCAGCGCACGCCGCCTGTGAAGAATTGTAGCCCGTTCAGCATGCGGCGGGCCAGCAACCGGAAATATCCTCCGACCGGGCGAATCTCGATCTCGACCAGACCGGCCCTCTCCATCAGGTAAGCCATCCCATGCCGGGTGAAGCGGAAGTAATCGTGCGGCGCCTGATGTACTTCCCACTCGTGCGGCACGATGGCCAGCAACGGCGCTCCGGGCGCGAGCGCGCGCGCGATCTCGCGCAGGACGCACTCCGGCGACGGCACATGCTCCAGCGTCACAATATTGATGGCGGCATCGAAGCAACCGGACCGGAACGGCAGGCGCGCGAGATCGGCCACGGCGTCCAGCCGGCTGTAGTTCCAGGTGCGATCGCCTACGGCCAGGTCTATACCGCAGTAGCGCTGGCGGGTGAAGTAGCGCGCGTGGCGGCCTTCGCCCGCGCCTGCATCCAACACGCGCGCCCTGGCGGACGTCCTGCCGGCGAATGCGCCCACTTCCCGCTCGATGGCGGCTTCAAAGTGCAGCACGTGACCGCTCAGCCAGCGCGGCAGGTGATCCATAATGGCGGCATAGCTCATGGCCGCTTGCGCGCCTCGATCATGACCGTCGATCCGGCGTGGCAGGCGGCCTCCAGCAATGTGAAGGGAATGGCCGCGGCCAGCAGCGCGAAATGCGCGAGATCCTTCGCCAGCTTGACGCGCGGTGTCTCCCGCAGGCCGCGGACGCGGCGCGCCATGGGATCGAGCCGCGGCGCCAGGCTGGTCGCCAGCCCGGCAGGGTTGTCGCGCAGCGAGAAGTACTTGCGGCGCAGAACCTCGAAACCGGCGGCGGCCAGTAGTGCCTCCAGGTCGCGTGCGCGGAAGTCGGTCAGATGGCGGGGCGCGTCCACCCCGTTCCAGCGGGAGCCCAACAGCCGGAACTGCCAGCATGCGGCATTGGGCACTTGCACGATCAGGCGGCCGCTCGGCTTCAGAAGCGCGTGCGCGGCAGCCAGATAGGCGCGCGGATCGTAGAGATGCTCAAGCACGTGGAACATAGTGATGGCCCGGAACGCCGCTCCCGGAAACGGCGCCTGCTCCAAATCGCCGCACAGCACGGGCACGCCGTTTGCGCGCCATGCCACCGCCGCGGCTTTCGCGGAAGAATCCAGGCCCATTGCCCGACAGCCGCTTTCACGCAACATCCGAGGAAAGAGTCCGCCGCCACAGCCCACGTCGAGCGTAGGGCCGGACTCGCCGCATTCCGCCAGCGCGCGGCTCACGAAGCGGACGTGATCGCGCAATACCAGCCGGCGGTATCGCTGTTCCATGGCGGCGACCAGGCTGCCGTCCGGCGTATACCAGTAATTAGCGGGGTAATAGCGAGACAGATCTTCGGGCGCGGGCAGGGGCGCCAGGCGCATCAGCCCGCAGCTTTCGCAGGCCACGATCTGAAACTCGGTCTGTGTAGTTCCGTACAGACGGTCGGTGGCGTTGCACAAGGGGCGGAACGCCGCGTGACCGCACACCAGGCAAGCAGTCATCTAGTCTCGGCGGGTAAGCCCACCCTCGGAAAATACGGGTTCACAATGGTTACTGTTGTATTATAACTTTAGGGGCAGCATCGGGGTTTATGAGTTCCATTGGCGAAACGTTGCGCCGGGAACGTCTGCGCAAGAACCTGACACTCGAGCAGATCTCCCGCGAGACCAAGATCTCCGCTCGCCTGCTGGATGCCATCGAAAAGGAACAGTTCGAGTTGCTGCCCGGCGGCGTGTTCGCCAAGAGCTTCGCGCGGCAATATGCCCGGTTTCTGGGCCTGGATGAAGAAGAACTAGCCGCGGAGGTCGAGAAGGCCGTCAACCCCGTAGCCGATTTGCCCAGCTTCACGGATGTGCCGCCGGAGCCGGCGTTCAGCTTGTCCAAGATGGGTGACTGGCCGGGTGGCGGCCGGTCCAATTCGTCGGTACTGCCGGCCCTGGCACTGGTAGTCGCGGTGATGCTGGTGTGTTCGGCGTTCTACGCGTGGTGGCAAAGAAGCCGCCGGGCCACGCCTGTGACCAAGCCCGTGGCTTCGGCGTCGCTCCAGAAAGCATCCACGCCATCCGTACCGCCGCCCGCGGAGCCGGTGCCGTTGACCACCGCGGCGGCAAGTGAAAGCCACGCGCCTGCCAACCCGGACCATGCGCCGTCAGTTCCCGCCGCCGAAACCGCGGCCACGCCCGCTGAAAGCGGCAATCCCGCGGCGCTGCATGTCTCGCTAACGGCCGACGCCGGCACCTGGGTGCAGGTTTGGGCGGATGGCAAGAGCGTCATAGTGCGTATTCTGGAGCCGAACATGGTCAGGACGGTAGATGCGGCCGACAGTGTACGCATTCTCACCGGCAACGCGGGAGCCCTCCAGGTAACCGTGAATGGGAAGCCCGCGGGACCCATCGGCCCTAACGGCCAGGTTCGAACCGTCGAAATCACCCGCGATCGGGTTCAGATCCTGCTGCCGCCCAAGCCCGCGCCGGAACCGCTCTGACGCCGGGCCATCTGCTGCTTGCGCTTCTCGATCAGTAGTAGCTCACGGCGGCGGCGCTGCTTGATCCTCTGGTCGATGCGGCGCCAGAATTTGCGAAAGTAACTGAACGCCGAAAGCATGGCGAACACCACCACCCCCCACATGAGCACTTTGCCCGGCAGCACCAGGGAAGGATAGCGGATACTCAGCAGCAGGCAGGATACTGCGGCCACCTGCGAGACCATTTTGGTCTTGCCCAGGTCGCTGGCCTTGACGGTATAACCTTCGGCGGCGGCGATGGCGCGCAGCCCGGAGACGGCGAATTCACGGCCCACTATCAGGATGACCATCCAGGCCGGCACCGCCCTCACCTGCACCAGCGCGATCAAGGCCGATGAGATCAGCAGCTTATCGGCGATGGGATCGAGCAGCGTGCCGATGGTGGTGATCTGGCGCCAGCGGCGCGCCAGGTAACCATCCAGCAGGTCGGTGCTGGCCGCGACCAGGAAGATGGCCAGCGCCAGCCAGACATTGGTGATATCCGCCCCGCGGAAATGAATGACCCAGCGCTCCTGCACCAGCGCCGCGACCAGCAGCGGAACGAAGAAGATCCGCAAGATCGTAAGCAGGTTCGGAATATTCATCGTCCATCCCAACTATAACTAATCCAATGGACTCCAGGGACGAAGCCGCGGGATCCAGCGTGGAACATTAGTTTGGAACTCAGAATACTGGTCCCAGGCCCGGCAGCGCAAATCGCGCGAAGGAATCCAGCAACACCAGCGTGCCGGCCGCCGCCAACCCCTTCCTCATACTATGAGGACAGCTTTACCCCAAGCCTTATGGCCGCGAAATGCTATTCTATAAAGAGTACTTCTCCTCGGAAATCAATCTTGAAAATCGGCTTTGTCAGTCTGGGCTGCCCCAAGAACCTGGTGGACAGCGAAGTGATGATGGGCGCTCTTGTGGCGCGTGGCCACGAGCTCACCTCGCAGCCCGATCAGGCCGACGTGCTGGTGGTCAACACGTGCAGCTTTATCGATCCCGCCAAGCAGGAATCCGTCGACACCATTCTGGAGATGGCCGAATACAAAAAGGTGGGCCGCGCCAAGAAGCTCATTGTCGCTGGATGCCTGGTGGAGCGCTATCGCGGGGACATACGGCAGCAGTTGCCGGAGGTGGATGCCGTTATCGGCACCAACGAGCTGGATCGCGTGGTGGGCCTGTGCGAAGGTTGGGCCGGCGATGTGAGTTCTACCACCGCCCGCGATTACCTGTACCACGATTTGACGCCGCGCGTGCTGGCCACTCCCGGTCATTACGCCTACATCAAGATCGCGGAAGGCTGCGACCATCCCTGCACCTTTTGCGTGATTCCCCAGTACCGCGGCAAGTTCCGCAGCCGTCGGTTCGAGTCTGTGATCGCCGAGGCCACCCGCTTATTCCAGCAGGGTGTGCGGGAGATCAATCTGATCGGGCAGGACACCACTTGCTTCGGCGAGGACCTCGGCATCCGCGACGGCCTGGCGCAGTTGCTGGCGCGCCTGGCGCGGATCGAAACACCGCGCGAGAAATGGATCCGCTTTCTGTATGCTTACCCGAATAAGGTGACTCAGAAACTGCTGGATACCATGGCGGAGCACGCCGCGCTCGTGAAATATATCGACATGCCGCTGCAGCATTCGAGCGCCGGCGTGTTGAAGCGCATGAAGCGCGGCGCTTCCGGCGATATCTTCCTGAAGCTGATCGAACGCATCCGGCGCACGATTCCAGGCGTGGCCATCCGCACCAGCTTTATCGTGGGCTTTCCCGGCGAAACGGATCGGGATTTCGAAGAGCTGTGCGGCTTCGTCAGGGCCGCGGGTTTCGATCGCCTGGGCGTTTTCTCTTACTCGGACGAAAATACCAGCGGCAGCTACAGCCTGGACGGCAAAGTAAGCGGGCGCGACATCTACAATCGCAAGCGCCACCTGATGGCGCTCCAGCGCCGCATCGCACGGGCGCGCAACCGCAAGCTGGTGGGATCCGAAGTCACCGTGCTGGTATCCGGCCTTTCTTCCGAGACGGATCTGTTGTGGGAAGGCCGCATGCCAACGCAAGCACCGGAGATCGATGGCGTGACGCTCATCAACGATTTCGAGGGCAGCGAGCCCCGCCCGGGTCAGATGCGCAGACTGCGCATCACGGAATCGCATGATTATGACCTGGTGGGGACGCTGCTGCCGGCCACTGAGGAAGACATGCCACGCTCCAGCGGCGAAGCTTTCCAACTGGTACAGATCCACCCGCCGCAAGCCGCCAGCTGCCAGCTTCCGATTCTATGAAGTGCCCCATCTGCAAGAAGGACGTGCAGCCGGGCGATCCCGAGGCGCCCTTTTGCAGCGAGCGCTGCCGCGTCATCGACCTGGGCAATTGGGCTTCGGAGAAGTATGTAATCTCGACCCCCGCGCGCCCTGAAGATCTGCCGGAACAGGACGAGAATGGCGATACGCGGTAGCCTCGCGAATGCCATCTCCACCTGGTTCGGCTGCGGTTATTCGCCGAAAGCGCCCGGCACGGCGGGGTCGGCCGCGGCCATCGCCATCGCCCTCCTGATCCATCGCTTCGCCGGCTGGCCACCGCTCGGCTTTGCGGCGCTCGCGGCGGTCTTAACCGGCCCCGCGATCTGGGCAGCCGGCGAAACGGCCCGCCAGGCAAAGCTGGAGGACCCGCAATTCGTGGTGGTGGATGAGGTGGCCGGGCAGTGGCTGGCGCTGGCCGGCGCGCGGGCCTTGAATTGGAAATCGTGGCTGGCCGCGTTTCTGCTGTTCCGCCTCTTCGACATCTGGAAGCCGTGGCCCGTGCGCCAGTTGGAATCTTTGCCCGCCGGCGCCGGCATCGTGGCCGACGATCTGATGGCCGGCGTATATGCCGCACTTGTCTTATTCCTAGCGGGATGGTTCAATCTTTATTAAATATGCCAATTCGGAAATCAGCCGATGGCCGTCCGCAAATCGCGCAAGTCAAGCCGGTAGCCGCGATCGCTGGTGGCGAATTGCTCATTCAGGGCAAAGGCTTCGCCAAGGCGGACCGGCCGCGGGTGACCATCGGCGATGTGTCCGCGCCGGTGGTGATCGGGTCGGATTCGTTGGTGATCGTGCGCGTTCCCGAGGGCGCCGCCGCCGGCGAACTGGTGGTCGCCAGCGGTAATCTGGCTAGCGAAGCCTGGGCCTGCGACATCGGGTTTCCCATAGCCGACAGCCTGCATCCGGTAGCCGATCCGGCCGTCGACGCATTCGGCAACATCTACAGCACGTTCAGCGGCTCGCGGGGGCAAAAGGTCGCGGTGGCCGTCTTTAAGATCGATCTGAATTACAATACGAAGCCATTTATCAATGAGCTGATGAACGCCACCGGTTTGGCATTCGACCGCCAGGGGCTATTGTACGTCTCCAGCCGCCATGATGGCACCGTCTATCAGGTCACGCCCAATGGGAATGCCAGCACCTTCGTGGAGGGCATGGGGGTGGCCACCGGGCTGGCCTTCGATGTGGATGGCAGCCTGTATGTCGGCGATCGCCAAGGCACCGTTTTCAAAATCAGCCCCAGCCGCCAGATCTTCGTGTTTGCCACGCTGGAGCCTTCCATCGCGGCCTACCATTTCGCGTTCGGCCCCGACGGCTACCTTTATGTGACCGGCCCTACCACCTCCAGCTTCGATAGCGTCTATCGCATTTCACATACGGGCGAGGTGGAAGTCTTCTATCGCGGCCTGGGACGCCCGCAAGGCCTGGCATTCGACGAAGAGGGCCGCCTGTACGTGGCAGCCAGGCTCGCCGGCCGGCAGGGCGTGGTACGCATCTCTCCCAACCGCGAAGCTGAGTTGTTCGTTTCCGGTCCTGGTATTGTGGGGCTGGCCTTCACACCGTCGCGCTCGCTGGTGCTGGCCACCACCAATGCTCTGTACCGGGCGGATGTGGGCATCAAGGGCCGGCCGCTGTTTTGATCGCCAGATGACCGCTGAGATCATTGCTGTCGGCTCCGAGTTGTTGACGCCCGAGCGGGTCGACACTAATTCCCTCTATCTCACCGACCAGCTCAACGGACTAGGCGTGGAGGTGGTCACCAAATCCGTGATCGGCGACCACTTGGACCGCCTGGCGGACGCCGTGCGCCGCGCCGTCTCGCGCTCCCAGATCGTGGTGCTGTGCGGAGGCCTGGGCCCCACCGAAGATGACTTGACGCGCGAGGCGGTGGGCGCCGCGCTGGATCGCAAGCTGATCTACCATCCTGAAATTACCGAGGTGCTGGAGCAGCGCTTCGCCCAATTGAAGCGCAAGATGGTGGAGGCCAACAAGCGCCAGGCGTTTATTATCGAAGGCGCCGAGACCCTGCCCAACGACCGGGGCACCGCGCCGGGCCAATGGATTGAGGAGTCCGGCGCGTACGTGCTGCTGCTGCCGGGTCCGCCGCACGAAATGAAGGCCATGTTCACGCGCCAATGCCTTCCGCGCCTGACGCGCATCGTGCCGCGGCAGGTGATCCGCACGCTGGTACTACGCGTCACGGGCATGCCGGAGTCCGACCTGGATCAGCTCATCTCGCCGGTCTACAAGAAGTACGAAAACCCGGTGACCACCATCCTGGCCGCCGCCGGCGATCTGCAGGTGCACCTGCGGGCGCGCTGCGCCACGGAAGCGGAGGCCACCGAACTTCTCGCGGAAGTCGGCGGACCGATCGAACTGCTGCTCGGCGATCGCATCTACTCGCGCAACGGCCAGTCGCTCGAGGAAGTGGTGGGCGATATGTTGCGCCAGCGGCATGCCACGATGGCGGTGGCCGAGAGTTGCACGGGCGGATTGCTCGGCGAGCGCATCACATCCGTGCCGGGCAGCTCGCAGTACTTCCTGGGCGGGTTCATTACTTACACCAACCGCATGAAGGTGGAGTGG
>DATGGM010000137.1:0-12635 GCA_035308525.1 Bryobacteraceae bacterium | reverse complement strand
GCACCATCATCGCCACCGCGGCGCTGCAGATCATCCCGGGGGCCGAGCCGGAACGCGGCCGCACGCCCGAAATCATGGCGGATGCCGCGTGGCAGATTCTGACCCAGGATAGCCGCGCCGCCACGGGCAACTTTTTCATCGACGAGGACGTACTGGCGGCCGCGGGAGTCACGGACTTCTCGCGCTACGCGGTGTCCCCGGGAAAGCCGCTCCGGGGCGACTTTTTCCTGGACTGAACTACAGCTCCAGCAGCCAGCCCGGCTTGCCCACATTCATCGCCTGCGTTCTGCCGACCTCGGTCCGCACGCCGCCCGCTTCGTGAATGTGCCCGCAGAAGAAATATTCCGGCTGCTCCCGCGCCAGGAAATCGCGCACTGCCGTAGAGCCGCCGTGCATTCCCGGGCGGATCTGGTCGAGCGCGGTTCCGTGCGGCGGGCAATGGCAGAGGAGGATCAGCGGCTTGAGGCCCGAGAATTTCTCCAGCCTCTGCGCCAGCTCCCCTTCACTGTATTCGCCGGGTGTGTTGAACGGCGTCGGATTGGAATAGCCCAGCCCCGCCACGTGGTAGCCGCCCCAAAAGGCGTGCTGCTCGTGAAAGTCGTGCAGGCCAAAGTCGCGGCACAGCCCGGCGATCTGTCCGGCGGTTTCGTGATTGCCGGGCAGCACGTAGACGCGGTCCGCCCGCCGGCCCAGGATTTCTCCGCAGCGCTCCAACCCGCGTCCGAAGTTCACCAGGTCGCCGGCCGCCACGTAGTAGTCCGCTTCCGTGTCCATGTGGCGCGCCAGCGCTCCCAGGTCGCCGTGTATGTCGGAGAAAATCAGGATCTTCATAATGCCGGCTGGACCGCCCGCAAGCTCAGCGCGTCCCTGCGCTCCATATCCGCCACAATAGTGCGCGATCCCGCGTAAAGAACCAGCGCCAGACCGGCAGAGCACACCGGAATCACGTACATCGCCTGGTGGAGACCGATAGCCCTGTAAGCTTCCGTAACCAGCGCCGACCCGGACGCCTGGGCGGCGCTGCGCGCCAGGTAATCGCTGAGCCGCCCCGTGATCAGGGGCCCGAACGACGCTCCGCACAGGTACATCGCCAGGAAATAGACGGACATGGCGGTGCCCCGCAGTGCTGGCGGCACCAGATCCTGGATAGCGGCGTACACCGGACCGTAATACATATTCAGAAAGCCGTAGGCGGTCATGATCAAAATGATCGAGAGCGCCGCCACGCCGGCCGGTTGCCCGATTCCGAGCATGGCCGTGGGCGCGGCCAGCAGCGCGGCTACTGCTCCGGCGAGCATCCGTCCGTCTTGACGCCGGTGGATCACACGATCGCCCAGCGCCCCGGCTATCACGCCGCCCAGCACTCCTCCGACGCCGTATCCCACGCCCGCCCATAAGCCCGCCTGTCCGACGGAAAGGTGATGGTAGCGAACCAGGAACGCGGGAAAGAAAGTCGCCAGCGCGTAGAGATTGAAATTCACCAGCGCCCCCGAAGCGATGATCCACCACATAGTAGGGATGCGCAGGATCGACCAGGCGGACGCTTCCGCCGCGCGTTTCTTTTCGCTCGCGCCCCGCGACGGTTCCGGCAATCTCCATAGCACCGGTATGAGCAGCAGCGCCGGCAGCGCCGCGCTCACCAACGCCGTGCGCCAGCCCCATGCTTGTGCCGTGGGGCCGCCGATGATATGACTGAGCGCGGCACCGATGGGCACTCCCAGCATAAAGATTGCCAGGGCCCACGACCGCCGCTCGGCGGGGAACAGGTCCCCCAGCCAACTGGTGGCGGTGGGCGCGCAAGCCGCTTCTCCCACGTACACACCCAGCCGCGAAACCATGAGCATCCAATAAGCCCGGACGAAGCCACCCATGCCGGTGAGAGTTGCCCATACGGCGACGCCCGCGGTCAGCAGCCGCTTTCGGCTGACCGAATCGGCCAGCCGGCCAAGGGGCAGGCCGGCCAGCGCGTAAAGCACAATTGGCAGCGTCCCCAAAGTGCCCAATTGGGTGTCGGACAAGTGGAATTCTTTTCGGATGGGCTCCAGCAGCGCGCCCAACACCTGCCGGTCGTAGAAATTGAGGACGTTGATCGCGAACAGCACAGCGAGCGAGCGCTGCAGACTCTTGGAGTGCTCTGGCTGAGAATGGGCCATTTAGCGCATGGTTTCGAGATACGATCCGGTGCTGGCATCCACGAAGATGGAGAAATTGCTGGTGCCCACCGACTCGCCCCAGATGACTCGCCACGTGGTATCCGGAAACTTACTGGTGGTCTCCAACAGGAAATTGATCAGCTTGCCGGGATTCTTCTTTTCGTACTCGGCGGCTTTCTTGAGCGCTGTCTGGTACGCCTGATCGGAATCGACTTTGACGGCCGCCATCAGGAACGGCTTGGACTGTCCCGAGGGGCCCGACCAGCTCTGTTCCAGCCCGGCGAACACGCCCTTATGGAGATTACCCTCCGATTCCACTACGGAATAGGTAAAGCTCTTGCCCTTACTCTGGCTCGGAGACACGAAAATAGCCTGCCAGGCGGCGGCTTTCCCTGGCTCAGCCTTCACGTCCGGGAGCTGAATGCTGGTCACTTTAAGCGGCTGTATATCAGGTGCCCATCCCCTGGCGGCGATGTACATCTGCTGCAGGGCTTGACGGCCCGTAACAGGCTCGGGAGGTTTTTCCTCGGCCTTCTTTTGCGGCGCGGATGTTTCGGTCGAACATCCGGCCAACAGCAGGAACACAGTAGATGCGGAGATCAATGTGAGGGTTTTCATGGGACTCTCCTGCGAAGCCATATTCTAGCAAGGCGGGCAAGCAGCCGCTATTTACATCTTCGCGGCCCGGATTCCGCAATGCAGGCGTATAATGTGACTAGCGAAAAGGGGATGACTCGATGTTTACAGGCATCCGAATGCTCAGAGTCGCGGCGCTGGTGCTGGGACTCGCCCTCAGCTGGCAGATCTCACTCGCGCAGAAACCTGGTCCGGGCGGAAGCCCCGGGGCACCGCCTGCCAACCGCATGCCTCCCGGCCTGCCCACCCGGCCGGATGGTCCGAACAACGGGTCCTTGAACGGTAACCTCTATCTGACCGGTAAAGTCATGCTGGACGACGGTACACCGCCCCCGGAGCCGGTCACCATCGAAAGAGTCTGCAACGGGACGCCGCGCGCGCAGGGCTACACGGATCAAAAAGGCCGCTTCAGTTTTCAGATCGGCCAGACGTCCGGAGTTTTGCAGGACGCCAGCGAAGGCGGGCCTAACTTTCCCGGCGCCACACAACGATCACCTTCCAGTATTTTTTCCGGAATCAACCAGCCAACCCGGATGGGCGCTTCGGACGTGCGCCTGGACAACTGCGATCTTCGCGGTGTGCTGGCGGGGTTTCGCTCGGACAACGTGATCCTGGACGGAAGGCATCTGCTGGACGATCCGGACGTCGGCACCATCACGCTGCATCGGCTCGGCAATGTGGAAGGTTCGGCCATCAGCATGACAAGTCTCCAGGCTCCGCCGGCGGCCCGCAAAGCGTACGACAAAGCTCGCCAGCTACTGCGAAAGGAAAAGCCGGCCGAAGCCGCCAAGGAACTGCAGAAGGCCGTCGGCATCTATCCGAAGTACGCTGCCGCATGGTACCAGCTGGGACGGATACGGCAGCAGAATGGGGACGTGGCGGGCGCGCGCCAGTCCTTTGCCAGCGCCATGGCGGCCGATGCCAAATTCATCAGCCCGTACCTGCCCCTGATCGAACTGGCGGCGAAGTCCGAAAACTGGGCTGAATTGGCCGACACCGCCGCCCGGCTGATCAAACTGGATGCGGTGGACTATCCCAGCGCGTATTTCTATCATGCCATCGCAACGCTGAACCTGGGCCAGATCGAGGAGGCCGAAAAGAGCGCGCGCGCGGGCGAGAAACTCGATATCCAACACCAGAGTCCCAAGCTCGAACAGGTGCTGGCCATGATCCTGGCGCGCAAGAAGGACTATGCCGGCGCAATCGAGCACCTGCGCAGCTACCTGCTATTCGCTCCCGAAGCCGAGGACGCCACGCAGATGAGAAAAATGCTTGACGAGTGGCGGCGGATGACGGGGGCCAGCCAACAGGCCAGGGTCCCCGGCTGGCATGTCCTTGACTTTCGGCGCTCCGGTAATTTATTCTAGCCATTCGCTTTGGCCATGCGCCGTGACGGCTTGACTACGGGAAAAAACTCGCGCGGCGACAACCAGATCGTCGAGCGGTTCCTGGAGTCTACCCTCGAAAGCGTGGATGAGGCCGAGGAGCTGGCGCTGCAAGAGGCCGAGAAAGCCGGCGTCCCCGAAGACGACCTGCACAAGATCGCCATGGCCGTGCGGGAATCCATGGTCAACGCGGTGGTGCATGGAAACCGGTACAACGCCCACAAGAAGGTACATCTTTCGGTTTCGAAAGGCGCCCATGAGTTTGTGGTGAGGATCGCGGACCAGGGCGACGGCTTCGATTACGAGCACTTGCCTGATCCCCTGGCGCAGGAAAACCTGCTGCGGCATTCCGGCCGCGGCATCTTCCTGATCAGGGCCTTCATGGACGACTTTCAGGTGCGCCGCCTGGACCCGGCGGGCACTGAAGTAACTTTGGTAAAGTACCTGGTGTCGAAGTAAGAGATGAACGAATTGGCTCGGTTCCGAGCAGGAGGCATATTTCCGTGAGCGTAAAGTTAAGCACAAGACAGGTTGGAGACGTGAACGTAGTGGATGTGGCCGGAAGGATCACCCTGGGCGAGGGATCCAGCGCGCTGCGCGATGCCCTGCGCGACATGGTCGGCAAAGGCCAGAAGAAGATTCTGTTGAACCTCGGAGATGTCTCCTATATCGACAGCTCGGGGATCGGCGAGCTGGTGTCCGGCTTCACGACCGTGACCAATCAGGGCGGACAGCTCAAGCTGCTCAACCTGACCAAGCGCGTCAAAGACTTGTTACAGATCACCAAGCTCTACACCGTATTCGACGTGCACGACGACGAAGCCGGCGCCGTCCGCAGCTTCGCGTAAGAGTTTCCAGCCAGGTCTACGGCTCGTAAGGCTTGAGCTGGTCCGCGATCTTGGCTCTGTCGCCCACTACGCCTATCGTCATCCGTGACGGAACAATGTATTTTTCCGTCACCTGCTGAACATCCGTGGGCGTCACTTTCATGACCTTCTGCACGTACGTGGAAAGGTAAGACCGTTCCAGCCCCTGTGAATCCACGAAGTGCAATTGCCCGATGATGGCGTCCGGACTGATGGTGTTGCGCAGCACAAAGATCCCCGCCAGATAGTTCTGGATGCCCTGCAGTTCCTCCGCGCCGGGCGGCTCCTGGCTCAGCCGGTCGATCTCGTAGAAGATTTCCTTCAGCGACGGTCCGGTGACAGCGGTGGTGACGTCGGCGGATTGCACCCAGTAGGCCAGATGCGGCCGCGTCGCGATGCGGCTGTACGGCGAATAGGTATAGCCCTTCTGCTCGCGGATGTTGCTGGTGATGCGCGACGCGAACGAGCCGCCCAATAGGGAATCCATCACGTCCAGCTTGATATAGTCCGCGCTGGTGGGATCGGCCACCGGCAGGCCCAGCAGAAGATTCGACTGCTCGGCGCCGGGCCGGTCGATTACCTGGAGCGAGCGCTCCTCGGCAGGATGCGCCAGCAGCTCGGGAGCGGGACTGCCTCTTGGCCAATCGCCAAAGGCGTCTTCGATCGCGCGCCGCAGGTCGCCCTCCAGCTTGCCCGCGATGTACAGATGCGTGCGCGCCGCCGCGAAGTTCGCCCGGTAAAAAGCCTGCACGTCCTCCACGGTGTAGCCCTGCAAATCGCTCTCGGATGGAAACACGCGGCCGTAAGGATGGCCTGGAAACAGCTTTTTCAGAAAACATTCGCGGGCGAGCGACGCGGGCTCCGTCTTATCGATGGCGAGCTGCCGCGCCAGGTCGGCCTTCAGCCTGGAAATTTCGCTTGCCGGCAGCGAGGCACATGCCAGGACCTCCGCCAGCAGCGCGACAAACTGCGGGCCGAAATCGGAGAGCACCGCACCGCCCGCCGAAGTGAAGTCCGCGCCAGCGTCGATTTCCAACTGCCCGCCCATCTCCGCGGCCTCCCGGGCCACCTGTTCGGCGGAACGCGTGCGGGTGCCTTCCTTCATCAGCGTGGCATGCAGCTTCGACAACCAGACCTGGTTCGCGGCTTCGTGGACCGCGCCCGCGCTCACGAACGCGCGCATAGCGACTTTCGGCACGCTGCCATAAGGCGCCAGGGTCACCTGCATGCCGTTCGGTAGGGTGAAATCCGCCGTGGGCGGCAAATGGAAAGGCTTAGGCGGTGGTCCTTGCGGGGGCCTCTCGCTCATTCGGCATCCTCCTCGGCATCCGGCGCGGCGCCCGGATCGATCAGCAGCACCGTACGGTTGGTCTTTCGCAGATACTCGCGCGCGGCGTGCGCTATCAGGTCGGGCGTCACCGTCCGGAATTCGGATTCGAGCGATTCGATCTTCGACGGATCGTCATCGAACAGCGCGTAGCAGGCCATCAGGTCGGCGCGCCCGAAACCTCCGAATTGCGTGAGCGTATCGTACAGGTCGGAGCGCACCTTGGTGATGCTGCGGTTGAGCAGGCTTTGCTCGACCGGCTTGGATTGCAGGCTCTCGATCACCGTGTCGACGGCTGCCAGGATTTGGTCCGGCTGGACGTGGGCGTCGTGAAAAAGCGATACGGTCCACAGCATGGGGCCGTCATAGTCGTACATGTTTCCCAGTTCGTTGATGGCGCCGGACACGTCGCCGGTGAACCCGTGCTTCTTGACCAGCTCCTGGTAGAGCAGGCTGTCGTCGCCCTGCACCAGCATTTGATCGAGCAGACCCATGGCGAAATATTCCGGCGAATTGCGCGGCGGCATGTGATATGAAAAGGCCAGCGCCGGGCGGTTGGCCAGCGGGTCCTGGCGGGTGGCGGTCTTTTCCTTCTCCTGGCGCGGCTCGGTCAGGTCGGGAGGCGGCGGCAGCGCGGCCGGAGCGATGTCCTCGAAGTATTTCGCGACCATCCGCCGGGCTTCATCCGGATCGAAGTCGCCCACGATGGCCAGAGCCGCGTTATTCGGCGCGTAGTAAGTGTCGAAGAACGCCTGGACGTCGTCCAGCGTGGCTGCTTCAATGTCTTTCAGCTCACCGTAGAAGTTGTGGGAGTTGTACCAGTTCTCATTGGCGTTTTGCGGCATCCACAGCCATGGGAAACCGCCGTAAGGCTCGTTGAGCACGCTGGCCTTCACCTCGTTAATTACCACCGCCTGCTGGTTCTTCAGGTTCTCTTCGGTAATGGCCAGGCCCTTCATGCGGTCCGCCTCCGCCCACAACGCGGTTTCCAGCTTGTTGGCGGGTAGCAGTTCGAAGTAGTTGGTAAAATCGAACCGGGTGGATCCGTTGAGGACCCCCCCGTTCTGCTGCACCAGGCGTATGAATTCCATCTTGCCGAGATTCCGGGAGCCTTGGAACATCATGTGCTCGAATAGGTGCGCGAAGCCGGTTCGATCCCTGGGTTCGACGCGGAACCCGATGCGGTAGTAAACCGCTGTGACCACGGTCGGCGCGGTGGAGTCCGGCGACAGGATCACCCGCAGTCCGTTGGGCAGTTTGTAGTAGGTGATGGGCATGATCGCGGGCGCTCCTTCGGCTAAAGTAGCACGGCGAACTGCAAGCTCTCAGCTCCCTCTTTAAGAAGTACGTTCTATCGCTTCGGAAGTAGACGTGCTCTTTTTGCCCCCGCAGGCCAAGGAGATCACGAGGATGTTCTCAACCAAACAGTGTGTACAAACAATAGCTGTGTGCCTGGTCGCACTCTTCATAGGGCAACACCGCTCCCTCGCGCAATCCAGCGCGCCGACCCAGCAGGCGGACCGGTCGGCGGCGCCAGTCGCCGAGTCGACGCGTACGGACTACGGCACATACATTCCTCTCACCCAAAAAGAGAGGCTGCGCTACTACTTCTCGCACATGTTCAGCGTGGAATCCGTGTTCAGATCCGCCGCGGGCGCGGGTATAAACCAAGCCATGAACACGCCCAGCGAATGGGGCCAGGGGGGCGAGGGCTACGGACGCCGTTTTGCCAGCTCTTACGCCGGACACATCGTGCAGTCGACCGTGATGTACGGCGCGGGCGCCGTGCTGCATGAAGACAACCGGTATTTTCGCTGCCCCGACTCGGGCGTGGGAACCCGTCTGAAATATGCCATCGTCAGCACCTTCATGGCGCGGCACGATGACGGGAGCCGCCATTTCTCCTGGTCGCGCATCGGCAGCTATGGCGCCGCTGCCGCCATCTCGCGCGCGTGGCAGCCTCCCAGCACCCGCGGACCGGTCAACTTCGCGGATTCATTCGCGATTTTCGTCGGAGCGGAAGCCGGCTTCAACGTAGCCCGCGAGTTTCTGCCCAGCATCTTTCGTAGCCGGGCCCCCGTGACCACCACCCAGGACCAGCCGCGCCCATAAGCGGACTGTCTTGATGGCTCCTAAAACCAACTCTCTGCGCGTCAGCGAATTGCTGAGGCCGCACGCCAAGTCTCTGTCACTCGGCCTGGTGGCGGTCTTGGGCGAGGGTATCGCGAATCTGCTGGATCCCTGGCCGCTCAAGATCGTCATCGATAACGTTCTGAAGTCGCGCCCCATGACGGGCTGGCTGCCGCAACTGATCGGGCCGCTCGCCCGCGGCGACCGCCTGACCGTGCTGAAGTTCGCAGCTATCGCGGCCCTGGCCATCGCCGTGGTGGGAGCTCTCTGTTCCTATACGGAAAAGTACCTGACAACCAGCGTCGGCCAATGGATCACTCACGACCTCAGGCTGCGGCTTTATTCGCACATCCAGCGCTTGTCGCTCTCCTATCACGACCACAAACAGACCGGCGATCTGGTGAGCCGGGTCACCAGCGACATCGACGCTATCCAGAGCTTCATCGCCTCCGGGTTGCTGGGCGCGCTGATCAACAGCCTGACCCTGGTGGGCATGGTGGGAGTCATGTTCTATCTCAACTGGCGTTTTACGCTGATCGCCTTGAGTATCGCGCCGGTGCTCTTCGCCATGGTTTACAGCTACACCCGCCGCATCAAGAAAGCCGCCCGCGAAGTGCGCAAGAAAGAGGGCGAAATTGTATCGGTCATCCAGGAGGTGCTGTCGTCCATTCGCGTGGTGAAGGCCTATGCGCGCGAGGACTACGAGCAGTCCCGCCTGGAAGAACAGAGCCTGGAGAGCGTCGAAATTGCCCTGCATGCGCGTAGCCTGAAAGCCCGGCTGGCTCCCCTGGTGGCCATTCTGGTGGCTGTAGGCACCAGCATGGTGTTGTGGTTTGGCGCGCGCATGGCGTTGGACGGGAGTTTGTCCGCTGGAGCCCTGATCGTGTTCATCATGTATCTCAACAAGATGTACAAGCCGATGCAGGAACTCTCCAAGATGACTGATGCGTGGTCGAAGGCGGAGGTGGGTTACGAGCGAATCCGCGAAGTTCTCGACACTGACGGCGAAGTACGCGACCTGCCCGGCGCGCGTGACGCGCCGCGCCTCAGGGGCCGCATCGAATTCGAGCGCGTCAGCTTCGGCTATCAGCGGGATAGTCCGGTGCTCCGCGAGGTGAGTCTGCGCATCGAACCCGGCCAGGTGGCTGCGCTGGTGGGGCCGACCGGCGCCGGCAAGACCACCATCATCAGCCTGATCCCGCGCTTTTACGACCCCACCTCGGGCGTGGTGCGCGTCGACGGAACCGATGTGCGGCGGTTTCGCATGCAGTCGCTGCGGCAGCAGATGAGCTTCGTCCTGCAGGAGACCCTGCTGTTTCATGCCCCTGTCTGGAACAACATCGCGTACGGTAAGCCGGGCGCCAGCCGTTCCGAGATTCTGCGCGCCGCCGAACTGGCCAACGCGCACGAGTTCATCGTGAAGATGCCCCAGGGATACGACACCCTGGTTGGCGAGCGCGGCGTTACGCTCTCCGGAGGCCAGCGCCAGCGCATTGCTATCGCGCGCGCCGTCATACGAAACACGCCCATCCTGATCCTGGACGAACCCAGCACGGGCCTGGACGCCGCCTCCGAGAAGCTGGTTTTTGAAGCGCTGGACCGGCTGATGGAAAGAAAAACATCCATCGTGATCGCCCACCGGCTGTCGACAATTCGCCGGGCAGGCATCATATTCGTGGTAAAAGACGGCCAGATCCACGAGAGCGGCAGGCACGACGAGCTGGTCTCCGCCGGCGGCCTTTACGCCGAGCTCTACCAATTACAGTGCGGCATGCAAGCGCAGGCCGGCTAACGGCTACAATTCGGTCAGCAAAGCGATTCTGCCTTCCACGATGCGGGAGAATCCCTCCACTTCGGCAGCCGAATATCCTGCCGCGCGAAAAGCATCCTGAATCTGGCGGCTGGAAAGGCGCGCCAGCAGGTCCCCAATCCAACGGGCGTCCGCCCGCGGAATGCCTCGGCCTATCCAGCGCATGGGAAGCCTCTGGAAATAGTCGTGCGGATGCAGCAGATATAGGAACTCGGGGCGCGCCGGAACATAGAAGTCGACCGTGGTGGCTGTGTAGCCGCGAATGAACTTTGAGTGGGTGTAGGACCGGAGATTCCCCTTGGCCTTCGAGAGCGGCCAACTGGCGCCGGAGGTACCGAGGCTGGCCCCCAGATCGCTCACTATGTAGATCTGCCCGGCTTCCTTGTCCCGGTAGACAGAATTATTCTCGTCCTTCAGATCCCAGTTGTTGAGCACGGCCATCATTACCCGTAAACCGTTCCATTCACGCGTTCCCGCAAAGGGATCGTCGCGCCATTGCCAGTTGCCGATCTTCTTTTCGTCCTCCCGCTTGAGGCGCACGTTGGGCACGGAGCCATCCGGCGCGATCAGCTTCTGGCCGCGGTGGAGCCTGGCGGGCATGTTTTCCACGCGCAGGTCCGGCAGAAAGTAATCTTCATTCGCGGAATAACCCACGGCCCACACCAGCCGCGTGGCGACGGTTTCCGGACGCGCCTCTACCCCCAGCTTCACTTTCCATTTCATGCCATCGGCGTCGCGGACCACGAACTTCGGATTGGTGCCGTCCAGATCCTCTTTTTCGAACGTAAACGGGCCGTGCGGCTGCCGCTCGGCGCCGCCTGGTCCGTAGAACAGATCGCGCGAGGCAATGTCGCTGGGATCTCGCCACAATACCGCGGGACCGTTGTTCGCCACCGGCTCGGCGCTCTTCTTGACGGAGCCCGCCACCGAGAAGGTGAGGCTCATCACCAATAGCGCGTAAAGAAGCGGATTCGTTCTTACAGACATGCCTGTCACCTCACCTCGAAAGGATTCCTAACTGCTGATTGATTTGCAAGCACAGTTCCAGCGTGCGCCAATCACCATGAAATTATTGATACAGCCGGATGACGGCGCGGCGGCCTTGATTAAAGGCATCAACGGCGCCAAACGCAACGTGGAAATCGCGATTTTCCGCTTCGACCAGAGAGAAATCGAAGGTGCGCTGGCGCACGCGGTAAGCCGCGGAGTTTCGGTACATGCCTTAATCGCACATACCAACCGGGCCGGAGAGCAGAATCTTCGCAAATTGGAGCTCCGCCTGCTCGCCGCCGGGGTAACGGTTGCCCGGACCGCCGACGACCTGCTGCGCTATCACGGCAAATTCATGATCGTAGACGGCCGGGAGTTGTATCTGCTGGGATTCAATCTCACATATCTGGATATCGAGTATTCCCGCAGTTTCGGTATCGTCACCCGCGGCCGCCGTCTGGTGTCGGAGGCCACCCGTCTTTTTGAGGCCGACTCGAAACGAAACCCTTACGAGCCTGGCCTGGACAACTTGGTCGTCAGCCCCGCAAATGCGCGGCGGCGGCTCGCATCTTTTATTCAGGGCGCGCGCAGGCAACTGTTGATCTACGATCCGGAGATCAGCGACCCCGCCATAATGCGGCGGCTCGAAGACCGCGTCCGCGCCGGCGTGGATGTCCGCATTATCGGCAAGATCACGCGCAAGAGCTCACACCTGCCATCGCGTAAACTGCAGCGGTGGCGATTGCACACGCGCACCATCATTCGGGATGGCCAGAGCGCCTTCATTGGCAGCCAGAGCCTGCGGGCGGTGGAACTGGACATGCGCCGGGAAGTAGGGGTTATTTTTCGCGACGCCAGAGTCGTGAACCAGTTGCTGAAGGTTTTTCACGATGACTGGATGGCTGTGGGCCAGGAACGGGAGGCCCCCGCGCCCGATCCGGCGCCCGTGGAGAAGTTGGCCAGGAAAGTGGCGAAAGCCGTAGCCAAAGAACTACCCGCGGTGGCGCCGGTGGTGGATACGGTGGTCAAGGAATTCGACCTGGAAGTGAACACCGCGCAAGTAGAGGAGAACGTCAAGGACGCCGTGAAAGCGGCGGTGAAAGAAGCCGTCCAGGACGCTGTGGAAGAGGCCGTGCAGGAAGCCGTCCAAAATGGCGGAGGACACAAATGACCAATCGGGCGCTCGCCTGGTTGCTGTTGTGCTCCGCAACCTGCTTAGGGCAGCAGGCCGTGAATCCGGATGCGCAGCTTCAGAAAGACTTCGAGCAGCGCGTAGATGCCTACATCAAGCTTCGCAAGACCGCTCACGAGGGACTGGAAAAGCTGAAAACCACGCCT